>JBKHFO010000027.1:0-23888 GCA_046540175.1 Candidatus Hydrogenedentota bacterium | reverse complement strand
CGCGTACGTTACGCCGTGGCGCGGGCGGCCTCGGCGAAATTGGCCAGGCTTTGGCGGATCGGTTCGACGGGGTCGGCGGGATCGTAGTAGATCTCAAGGCTGAGCGGTCCCACGAAGTTCACGTCTCGGAGGGCGCGGCAGAATGCCTCGAGGTCAAGCGCGCCCTCGCCCACGATGGTCTCGGGCAGGTCTTCTTGCCGGGTGACGGACTCGTGTTCCCGGAGATGGATGCCGTGCAGCCGCGTGCCCAGCCGCCGGACCGCCTCGACGGGGTCTTCGCCCGTGCGCATGAGGTGGCCCGTGTCCAGGCAGTAGCCGATACGCCAGTCCCAGGGCGCGGCCGCCACGATCATATCCTCCACGTAATCGTACTGAGCGCCGGGACCGTAATTGTGAATAGCGACTCGCATGTCCTCGTATTCCCGTACGAGTTGGTCCAGTATGGGGAAGGTTTCCTCCGCGGGCTGGCCGACCAGGACCGGCGCCCCATTGCGGCGGGCGAACTCGAAAGTCGCGCGGTGCGCGGCCTCGTCATCGCCGGTGATATCACCAAGGAAGTAGCTCTCCATTTGCATCTCGTGGGGTTCAAGCTTGGCTTGCACCTCTTCAATGCGGTCTTCGTCATCCGTCGCCTCATAGTGCCAATTCGCGAACTCAATCCAATACAATCCAAAGTCCGCTGTCAGTTCGATGATTTCATCGAGGTCCTGGGTGTACTGGCTGAGGATGTTGGTCTGCAGGCTCATTTCGAAGCCGCCGTACTCCTCTCTGGAAGCTTCCTGGTCCGCCTGGGCAAGCGCGGGCCGGGCCAGCCACGCCGCGCCAGCCGCAGCCGCTCCCGTTACGATGAAGTTTCGCCGTGATACCTTCGTCATTCTGTGGTCCTCCCATGGGTTGGAACGCCGCAACCTTCTTGCGGTATCGTTCTAAAGCACTACTACTCATTCTACTCCGAAGTTGTGGGTCATCCCGCGCACCTCACGTCATCCCCGCCGCCTCTCATCCCCGCCGTACCTCATCCCCGCCGCCTCTCATCATCCCCGCCGCCTCTCACCGTCATCCCCGCGAAAGCGGGGATCCAAATCCCGGGAGCAGCACACACCCTTGTGGATCCCCGCTTTCGCGGGGATGACGGTGAGGTGCGCGGCATGACGTGAGGTCCGCGGCACGGCGTGAGGTCCGCGGCACGGCGTGAGGTCCGCGGCACGGCAATTGTCAGGAACTCCCATGTGGTCCAATTGGACTCACAGGAAGGTCCAGATGTGTAACGAGCCTCCGTTTTAGCCGGTATGATCCACAATTCTAAAATCGAAAGCGTACTACGGCTGAATAACCGCTCATCCCCTCATGCCCCGCGAAGGGGTATGCCAACACGCTCAGATACGCTCGGGAAAATCGTACGCCTTGCGCCGGGGCCGGTCAAGGAAATGATTGCCCCACTGACTATTGGTGAACTCCTCCTTCTCGGGATCCCATTCAAGGTGTTCTCCCGTCTCGCCGGTGACCTCGCTTACCCAGCGGGCGATGTTGGCGAGATGGCACACGGTGGCCGAGCGATGGCCCACTTCCACGTGGGCGATGGGATCCTCCCGCGTCTTGATGCAATCCAACCAATTGCGGTAATGGTGTTCGCTGTGTTCCACTTCAATTTCCGGATCTTCGAGCGGCTCCTCGGCCAATTCCGGCGGATCCGAACGGAGTTCGCCCCGCGCAATGGTTAGCTCGCCCTCTTCGCCGATGAAACGTCCGCCCCACATGGGCGCGTCGCCCAACTCCATGACGATGTCGCCGGGGTAGCGCATGAAGACGTTGGGCCGCTGCTGAACGGGCAACGCCTGTTCCAGTCCGGGCTCGCGGCGTGTGGGCGGGTCATACGGCTCGCCTTCCGTCCACACTTCAACAGGACCGCCCTCGTCCATGCCCAACGCCCATTGGATTTGGTCCATGCCGTGCGCGCCATTCGAGGTCATGCTGTGGCCGCCGAAATCGCGGAAGGTCACCCAGCCGCGCACTTGCCGGAATTGGGGATGGAAGGGATGGGGCTGAACAGGCCCGCACCACATGTCCCAATCCAAGAAATCGGGCACGGGTTCGCCCGGCAAGCCGTTGTACTCCGGCGAGGCGTGATTGTACGCGATGACGCGCTTAATCGCGCCAATGCGTCCGTTGCGGACCAGCATGCACCCCTTGCGATTTGCTTCCCGCGACCGGTCCTGGCTGCCCGTTTGAAACACGCGTTCGTATTTGCGCACGGCCTCCGCCATGAGCCGGCCTTCGCGGATGGTGAGCGAGACCGGCTTTTCGCAGTAGATGTCCTTACCGGCTTGCGCGGCGTGGATGGCGGGCAGCCCATGCCAATGTTCCGGGGTGGCGATGATCACCGCTTCGATATCATCGCGGTCCAGCATTTGCCGGTAATCTTGGTGCGCATCGGCGCCGTGCTCCCCGGCCACGGCCTCCGCCTTCTCGAGATCCACATCGGCCACGGCGGCGATCGCCACATCGTCTTCGAGCGACATAATCCTCGCCAAGCCGGGGCCCATCGTGCCCGCGCCTATCAACCCGAGCGCGAGACGATCGTTCGCCCCGGGATTTCCGTTGGCGGCCAACACCCCCGAGCGCAACACCATCGGCGCGGCCGCCGCGGTCAGACCGGCCAGGGCCCCCTTACGCAAGAAACGGCGCCTCGTCATTGCATGAGCCCTCTTCTCGTGGGCATATTTCGTAGCGCTCATCCCAACCTACTCCCTCCGTTATGGTTTTGCGCGGGGTGCGCCCCCATGTTTACAACTGGATAGTCATGGACCTATCATAATGGAAATGGCCTAAGGGGGACCACCAAACGGAGGGTGGGTACAACATCGTGCAGGAGGGGGGAACAACAATGACAAACGAACGGAAAATCGGCCGGCGGGCGCACATCGCGTTGGATTGGACGATCGCGCGGTGAAACGGAGCGTCCGTGCGGTTAGTCCTCAAAACGTTCCAGGTGCTCCTTCAATACAACCGCCCCGCCCTGGGCATGGAGTCCACCCCAAACTACCTTCCCCCGTTGCCGGGGACGTGCATCATCAATTCATCGAGTTCATCGGCGATGAGGTCTGGGTCGCGCCGTTCGAGCTTGTGGCGGTGGGTCCCCTCGGGATCGGCTTCCCACGTATTGCCGCCGTCCTCGGGATCGATGACGATGCGGCCTGGATCCGACAGCTCCCAGTAGTCCGCTGCGGGGCCATCGTCCAACCCGCGCACGGCATACAAGAGGGCGGCCTGGTCCCAGCTATGGTGGGGCTCAAGATCGTTGAAAAGCTCGTAGGACCGGCGCACGGGACTGTCCTCCGGCAGTTCGTGCAGTTCACCCGCCGTCATGATGGGCCTTCCGATTTCCCAGCCGCTGAAGATGATCTCCGTGGGCCACGCGTCAATCGCCTCGGCCGACGCTTGCGCGTCCCACCGGATGTTCGCCTCGCGGCCCTCGGGAAAGTGGCCGCCCATGCACACCCACAGGCGCACTTTCCGGTCCACCAGCTCCCGCCCGTCCAGATCGCTGTGTTCGCAGGGCTCGCTGAAGAGCAGGTCCCGCACATTCGTCTTGTAGCCGATGGTCACGATGACCACGCTATCGTCCGGCTGCCCGGCAAGGATTTCGCGGTACACCTCCACGGCGTCCGGCGCGTCCCCGGCGCTTTCCAACTGGCCGGGGAATTCCTCCGCCACCTGTTGCGCGTAACGCGAGTTCCGGTCCACGCCCTCGCCCTTGAGCTGGCCAAGCGGCAAATCCGGCCGGCCGAAGTACGTGTTGATGCGATCCGCCGCCAACGTGGCGTAGGGGTTCTTCGCGGACACCACCACGCCCAAGGCCTCCGCCTCGCCGCGATCCGCAAAGGCGTGAAGCATCGCCAACGCCCCCACGTCGTCCACGTCCGATTCCATGTCCGTGTCGAGGATGATGGGGATGGGCGTCCGGTCCTCCTCTGCCTGCGCCGGACTCCCTGGCGCGATCAACAAAAACGCCGCCAAGAGAATCCAACACCAGCGGACGTGACGGAAAACGCGCATTGATTCCTTACGCATTCCATGATCCTTTCTCAATGAGGGTGATGTTGACCTCCGGCGCCCCGCCGCCGCTCACGGAAGGGATTCTACACCGGGCTAGTGCTCAGTCCGCCCCAAATTTGTGGATGCCCCAATTGCATCTAGCTTAGCCTGACATAATGTCTCAAATAAATCCATCCCGCTGGGGTCGTTTAGATGTCCACCCACCCACCTCACCGTCATCCCCGCGAAAGCGGGGATCCAAATCCCGAGAGCGGCACACGTCCGGTGGATCCCCGCTTTCGCGGGGATGACGAGGGGGGGGGGGCGAGATTACCCACAATTTTAGAATAGAACAAATACTAGCCCCTTTTCAAAAGACCCCATCCCTTGGCGGCCTCCCCATCCAACGGGACGTATCGCCGGCGTCTCGCCGGCCTTGTGCCGCACAACTGAATTATCAATCACCTCAAATCGGTGCAGCAATATCAAATTTATCTCTTATTGATAAATACCCACACTTATGCTAGAGTATAGTAGGCGCGATGGCGTGATTTTCACCTGTTTCCGCGCCATCGCTCGCCGAAGGGAGGATCTCGACATGGCTCCTACGTCACGCGCCCCGGCATCCCCGTCCGTTGTCCGCGCCCGCCAGACCCTTCTCGCCCGCCTGAAGCCCATGGGGCTCCCTCAGCACCACGCCGAGGATATCGCCCAAGAAGCGCTCCTCGCGTGGTGGATGAAACACCCATGTCCATTTGGAAACACCTACGGAATAAGAGGAGGTCCGCGCCGTGAAACCACATTATCCTTTACAAACGCTTTTGTGTCTGGCCGTGCTTTCCGTGGCCATGGCAGGCGCCGTGGCGGTGGCGCACGCCGAAGAAGAACGCGGTGCCGAAGAAACGGAGATTCTTGAGCAGCGGGCGGAACGGGACGCGGAGAACACCCTCGAACGTGGGCTTTCCGGCGCGTTTTACGCGATAAGGGATGCGTTTCCCAGACAACTCATGAGCTTTGAATCGAATTGGCGGTATGAGGAGAAATTCAAAACGGCTATTCCGGACGCCTCGTTCGTGGTGGAGGAAGGCGAGACGCTTGGCGAAGCCTTCCGCCGCTTTCTGGTGATCACCGAAGGCCGTTTTCAGGTCTTCGGGGACCACGGGATTCTGTACGTCGCGCCGGTGGAGGGGGCGGAGACGAACCTGGACCGTGTGATTGATCTGCGCGTTGAGGACGCGACGGCCTGGGAAGCCCTCAAGGCCGTGGAAGACGCGGTCAACGCCAATCCGCGCCCCGGCCGCTACCTGCAAATTCGTCCCACGAACATTGTGAGTGCCCAGTTGCCGCCGGAGGGGTTGAACGAGCGCGCGGAAATCACCCTGAACCTGGAAGGCGTCACCGCCCGCGAAGCCGTGGTGCGTATCCTGGCGGAGTCCTCGCTGAGGATGGCCTACACGTATTACTTCTCCCATGATTTGGATATTATGTCGATACGGGTCTACGACGAAGCCGGGAGGATCATAGCCGGCGGCCAGGACATGAGTAGGGCAGAGGTCATGGAGGAGATGAAGGAGTGGACCCTCGAGAAGGCATTCCATCTCCGGGATCTGCCGCCGGACACCGAGATCGAGGTCCATGGTTCCGACGCCCGCATGACCACGGTGGGCGAGATGGATCTCATGGAGCTGCCGCCAAGACGGGAAGAGACCGAGGGGGCCGAGGGCTCAGGATAGGGCACGGCATCGGCCGCGCCGCCCGTGGCCTGAAATGGGTGTCCCGTAGGGATGACAGAAGCCGGGGGGTGAGTCCGCGGGCAATGGCATGCGGGCTCAACCCCCGGTAACCGTCTGGGGATTTCTGGATGTCCACCCTAAACGTGTGGGTAGCGCGGCCCCATCGTGTCAATCCTGTCCATTACCCCTGATCGCCGGATGACGAGGCTGCTCCAGGGTAGAACATCCCCCTTGATCCCCCTTCAAAGGGGGAATTATGCTCTAATCTCGGCGATGTGCCGGCGTTACGGGGCAATCACAATATTAGCGCGGGCCGAGTACTAGTCCTTCTTCCCGCCGCAACACTTCTTGTACTTCTTGCCGCTGCCGCACGGACAGGGATCGTTTGGTTTGACGCGTTCCTTCACGCGCACCGGCTCCGGCTTTTTCTTGGTGGCCGTCTGGGTTTTCGCTTCTTCCTGCGTTTCGCGCTGTTGGGGGGCGGTTCCGCCTTCGGCCTCGCTGGCCCCTTGCCCGGCCAATGCGAAGTTGCTCGTATCGTAGGAGGCGAAGCTGCGATCCTGTTGCTTGGGGGCGGCCACGTAGGTGTAGTGCTGCAACTGCGCCATGGGGTCTTCTTGTTGCGTGAGCGTTCCGCGGCGGCGCTTCTGGGCGCGGGTCTTGCGCACCTCGGGATCCGTGATGCGGAACAAGGTTTGCGTGACCGTCTCATCGATGTTGCGCATCATGCCCTCGAATATCTCGTAGGCCTCTTGCTTGTATTCGATGAGCGGGTCGCGCTGGCCGTAGGCGCGCAGGCGGACGGAATCGCGGAGGTAGTCCATGCTATAGAGGTGGTCGATCCATTTGTCGTCCACCGTACGCAATAGCACCATCAGCTCGTAATCATGGACCTGGCGGCGGGCCAGTTTCTCGAAGTCGAGGTTGCGCGCGCGCTCTCCGTAGCGCTCCGCGAAGTGAGCCCGGATTTCCTCGGCGATGAGCTTCTCCCGCCGCTTGTATTCCTCGACGACCTGCTCATAGAGGTCATCGTGCACACCGCGGCCCTCACCTCCCTGGCTCTGAAGTTCAGTCTCGTCCGCGATGACGCGGGGCCGGAAGCCGAAGAACTGATGGAACCGGGCTTCCAAGCCCTCGAGGTCCCAGTTGTCGGGCAACTCGTCTTCCGGGGCGTACTCGGCGACGGCGTCGCCGACGACGTTCTCGAACATGTTGTAGATGCGCTCGGTAACGTCGCGATCCTCGAGCACGTCGCGGCGGATGGCGTAGATAACCTGGCGCTGCGTGTTGTTGACGTTGTCGTATTTCAGCAGGTGCTTGCGCATCTCGAAGTGATGCTCTTCGACCTGCTTCTGAGCGCGTTCGATGGAGCGGCTTACGGTCTTCTGGTTTAGCGGCTGGTCGTCCATCTGCTGGCTGCCGAACCAGTCGATGAGATTCTTGACTTTTTCGCCGCCGAACAGCCGGGCCACCTCGTCCTCAAGGCTGACGAAGAACTCGGTGGTCCCCGGATCGCCTTGACGTCCGGCGCGGCCGCGAAGCTGGTTGTCGATCCGGCGCGACTCGTGGCGCTCGGTGCCGATGATGGCGAGTCCGCCCAATTCGCGCACGCCTTCGGCCAGCTTGATGTCCGTGCCGCGGCCCGCCATGTTCGTCGCGATGGTGATCGCCCCCCGCTTGCCCGCGTTGGCGATGATCGAGGCTTCCTTCTCGTGGTATTTGGCGTTGAGCACCTGAAAGTCGGTGACGCCGTGCTCGCGGAGCATCTCCGCCAACCGTTCGGACTTTTCGATGGAGACGGTGCCGACCAGCACGGGCCGGCCGGTTTCGTGTATCTCGATGATCTTATCCACCACCCAGCGGAACTTCCCGTCCTCGGTCGCGAAAATGAGGTCGGCCTTATCCTCGCGGATGAGCGGCAGATTGGTGGGCACTTGCATCACGTCGAGCCCATAGATCTCGTCGAATTCCTGGCCCTCGGTGATGGCCGTGCCCGTCATGCCCGCCAGCTTATTGTAGAGCTTAAAGAAGTTCTGATAACTGATGCTGGCGACGGTTTGGGTCTCGAAATTGACGGGAACCCGCTCCTTGGCCTCAAGGGCCTGATGGAGCCCGTCGGAGAAGCGGCGCCCTTCCATGATGCGGCCGGTGAACTCGTCCACGATGAGCACCTCGCCGTTCCGCACCACATATTCATCGTCCTTCTTGAAGAAGTTGTGAACCTTGATGGCGTTTTCCACCATGTGGACCGTGCCGAGGTGCTCCGTGAAGAGATTTTCGATTTCGAGCTGGCGCTCGAGTTCTTCCATGCCCTCCTCGGTGATGAGGACATTGCGCCCTTTCTCTTCGATTTCATAATGCGTGTCCCGGCGCAAGCGGCGGACCACATCGTCCACCTTGTAGTACATGTCCACGCTCTTCTCGGGCCGGCCGGAAATGATCAGGGGGGTGCGGGCCTCGTCGATGAGGATCGAGTCGATCTCGTCCACGATGGCGTAGTTCAGCTCGCGTTGCACGCGCGACTCGGGGCGAATGGCCATGTTGTCGCGGAGATAGTCGAAACCGAATTCGTGGTTGGGTCCGTAGGTGACGTCCGCGCGGTAGCCGGCTTGGCGCTCCGCCGTGCTCATGTCATGCTGCACCAGCCCCACCGTGAGTCCGAGAAACTCGAATACCGGCCCCATCCATTCGCGGTCACGGCGGGCCAAGAAGTCGTTGACGGTGACCAGATGCGCGCCGTGCCCGGTGAGCGCGTTGAGGTATAGGGGCATCGTGGCGACGAGGGTCTTGCCCTCGCCCGTCACCATTTCGGCGATCTTGCCCTGGTGCAGCACGATGGCCCCCAGGATTTGCACATCGAAAGGCCGTAGACCCGTCACCCGCTTCGCTGCCTCGCACACGGCCGCGAAGGCTTCGGGCAAAATGTCGTCCAACGTGGCGCCTTGATTCAGCGCGTCCTTGAACTTGGCGGTTTGGGCGCGCAACTGGTCGTTTGTCATGGCGACGTGCGCGTCTTCGTACGCGCGCACCTCCTCCATGAGCGGCATCAACTTTTTGATCTTGCGTTCGCTGCTTGTTCCAAAGAGGGAC
Source organism: Candidatus Hydrogenedentota bacterium (assembly GCA_046540175.1). Lineage (GTDB taxonomy): Bacteria > Hydrogenedentota > Hydrogenedentia > Hydrogenedentales > SLHB01 > SKRY01. Next base: position 15,030 of record JBKHFO010000027.1, on the reverse strand, counting down.
GTCAAATAGTCAAACACGGGATATCCGGCTCCTTTTCAGTCTAATCGTCATAGGGAAGCATACCAAACCCCTCTGAATACTGCCAAACCACTGCTCTAATCGTTAAGATAGCTCAGCCTCATTCCTCATGACGTCTTTGTTGTTTGCGCTTGGGACAGACCATCATGCTCACCCAAGGAATAGGGCCGCAACGCGGGCGTCTCGCCGGCAGGCATGGACCGCCCGAAAGGCGGCGCTCCAGGAGTCGCGAACCCTTAACCGGCGCCGGCGATCGGGACCAACACGTTTGAAGACCCGCGAAGCAGTTGGTGAGAAGTGGACAAGCCGCACGGGAGAACGGGAAGCAAGATGGATAGGGGGGAGGCGCTTTTTAACCCTTGGCATCCTCCATGAGTTCTTCAATGGCGGGTGTGGCCGCGAAAAACGCTTCGAGCAGCGCCGGCAGGTCGTCCACAGCGATGGCGACTTCCTCCCAAGCGCCTTCGGTCATCGCCACCGGCGCGGGATAGTCGCACGGGAACCCGGCCGAGGCCGCGATGTAATTGGCGAGGGAGGTCCAGGCGGCAAGCCCGCGGAAGGCGGGTTCGGTGCTTTGAGCGAGGTCATGATGGCCGGCAATAGCGCTGACGAGTTCGCTTGAGAGCCGCCACCTGGCCGCGAGCCGGGCGCCCACCATGGCGTGGTCTATGCCCAGCCGCTGTTGTTCAGCCAAGAATAGCGGCATCTCCTCTGCGCACGCCATTTCTCGGGCCGTCTGCCATTCCCGAGGCATGAACTCTTCAAGGAGAATCTTCCCCACATCGTGCAACAACCCATAAATGAATGCTTGCTCGGGCGTGGTGTCCGCCGGCAAGGGGCGGATGTTGGCCATGGCGCGCAAACACACGGCCGTGGCCACGCTGTGGCGGAAAAACGGCTCTGCGCCTTGCTGGACGGTTTCGAGCGAGGTGGCCGTTAGGACAAGATTGCGGATAACCTTCGCGCCCAACAGCATAATGGCGTGCTCGATCGACGTTATAGGCTGGCGAATCCCATAGTAGGCGGAGTTCACCAGACGCAAGGTCTTTAATGTAATCCCGGGATCGGCGGAAATGGCCTTGGCCACATCCTCGACCGAGTAATCGGGATCATCAAGCAGTGCGGTCACATGGATGAGCGTCCCCGGCATGCTGGGCAGCGTGACGATCTCATCCAGTATCTGATCAATATCTTCGGGGGTGTTCACGCTGTCTCAAGCGGTGGAAGCCGCCCGCCCCCGAATGCCCGCTCCTTTGCGCAAAGGACAGTGATGATCGACTCCGGCGTCACCTCATGTAAACAGTCCTCGAACGGCGCCGTGGTCACTCCCCGGCCATCCGCCGAGGGCACCACGATGGCCACGCCGCTCTTGGCCGGGCCGGGGGGGAGGAGCACAGCTTTCCCTCTCCGGTTACTCCGAAGTTGCACTCTCCCCACCAAGGCCGGCCCCTGTTGTTCCCAGCTAGTCACGTGCGCGTAACGTTCAGAATACGTATTCCGGCTCTAGGATGGGTTCGTAATTCACCTCACGATCCGAGACCGGGAAGGTCACCATCTCAAAGACGCCTGTCGTGGTGCGCATGATCGCCCGGCCGGTCCCGATTACCGGCACGGCGCCCAGCAAATGGGAAAGTGGCTTTCCCTGTTTAAGCTTCTCATCAAACGTCACTGGGATCTCGGCCCATCCGAACAAGACGTTGGACAGCCCGCGTCCCAGCTTGTCCAAGGCCCCTTCAAGGACCGTTGGCCGTGGCAACTCGCCATAGGGGTCGTAGACCTCGACGGATTGCGCACTTGCTTGCGGCGTTGCAAGCGGAAGCATCCCAGCCGCCAATGCCAGAATCATCACCCCGATTGTCGCGCTTTTCAACATTCCCAAAGCTAACCCTCCCATAAACAAAAAACCTTCGCCACCAGTTTAACCGATTGGAGTTTAGCACACCCTTGGGGGCCAGTCAACATTTGAGCCCAGAATGTGTGGCGCTCCAAAGGCCAGCCGGCCGTGTGCTTACGCGCAAGTGCGCGATGCGCCGCGGGCTTTCTTTGATGGTCAGGCACAAGCTATGGGATAGACCGCCGGTTCTTAACACAAGCGCTTGGGCGCCCTGGAAAAAGGTCTTGGTTGGTTGCCTTGGGCGGAAGCCCAATGTGGTAAACTATGGCGTATTGGCGAGGGACGGTCTTGCGGTTCTCTTCGCCTTAAAGGCGCGAGCTTGGGGAAGGCATGTGTCTTTTGCAAGAGGGGGTACACGCCGCGGCGATTCTTGAGTACGTGGTCCCGATTCTCCAGGATCAACGGTATCAGCGGCGGACCAGGGCATAGGGGGATGCCCATGAACGGAAAAGGAGTGTGTTGAAGGTTTCATGACATTCTTCATTGTTCTGGCGGCGGCTACGGTAGTGGGAACATGGATTATCCGGCCGTTGAGGTTGGGAGATAATCTAGAGCTTTTGGTGTATCGGCTGTTGGCCGGGCTGGCGGCTTGCGGATTGTTCATTCTTGCCTCTTCCCCCTTCCTGAGTTTGTCAGGCGCGTTTCAAACGCTGCTCATCGTTGCATTAGCGGGTTGGGGGAGAGAACTCTTCGTTAAGGCCCGGGATCGCTATTATCACGAGCCGCTTCCCCGCGTTCTCCCGAAGCTTAACCGCTGGGAATACGGCGCGCTCGCCCTGATTGCCGTGTGTGGGGCCCTGGCCCTATTGGGCGCGCTGGCTCCGCCCACGGACGATGGCGTCCTCAGCCGCCAATTGTCGCTGGCCGCCGAGGACGCAAGCCAGGGCGGCATTCAAGGGCGCCCCAACACGATGTTTGGCCCGCCTTCGCCCATGATGCACGTCTTTTACGCCATGGCGCTGCACAACGATGAAGAATACGCCGTCAATCTGTTCAGCTGGTTCCACGGTATGCTGGCTCTGGCGGGGGTGGGCGCGGTGGGCGCGCGCTTGGGGGGGCGGTCATGCGCCGTCTTGGCGGCGGCTTGTCTGGCCGTTACGCCCGTGTTTTTCACGCAAAGCAGCACGGCCTACTTTGATCTTGCTTTTGCCGCTTATACCACGGCCAGCTTGGCGTGTCTCATGGCGTGGCGGGAGGAGGAGCTATTCGGCTGGGTCTTTCTCGGAGCCTTGTTCACGGGGTGCGCGGCCTCCGTGCAGCCGGCGGGCTATGCGCTTATCCCCGTTTTCGCCCTGGTGGTGTTTCTGTTAAGTAAGAAGTACTACTACCGGCTCACCTTGTGTTATCTGGCGGGCGCCTTGGTGATCTCCTTGCCGTGGTTCCTTTACGAGTTTGTGCCCACGCCGGACCACAATCCTTTCACGCATCTCCTTGAACGCTACGAAAGCTTTGCCTTTTTCAGGCAGGGCGAATCGCCCCGGCAGACGTTTCAAGCCGCCGCCCTGTTCCCGTGGGATGTCGTCATGCGCCCCATGCTGCATGGCGGCTGGAGCCACAGCGTAGGGCCGTTGGTGCTGGTGCTGGGCGTCCCCGCGCTTGTCGCCGGCCGCCGCCAGTTGTGGCGTGTGGGGGCCTTTTGCATCGCGAGCGGGGTGGTGCTCTATGCCATCTCGGCGGACAGCCGCACCGTGTTGCCGGCCCTCGCGCCCATGTTCGCCGTTGCCGCCCACGGCGCGCTCAGCCTCCGCTCCATGCGCTGGCTGACAGGGGCCATCGTGGCGTTCGCGTGTGTGACGGGGATTGTGTATCAAGGGCTTGAGTTGCGCCGATGTTTACCCGTCGTGACGGGCGCGGTAAGCCGGGACGCCTACCTGGAAACCCATGTTCCCCGGTATCCAGTCTACCAGTGGATCAATCAGAACATCCCCAAGAACGCAACTCTGATTAGTTTTGATCCCCTGACGTATTATCTCGAAAGGCCCGTCTATGGCAACGCAACCGCGCTGGGAGCGCTGCGCGGGCGGGCGTTGGGGGGGCAACTAGGCTGGTTGAAAGATCACGATGTGCGCTATCTCGTGTATGCCGAGCGCTCGACGGGGGAGAATTCCGAATTGCGGCGAAGCGGGGCCGCCACCATGGTCAACCGATGGTTGGAAGCGCCGGAGCATTTCGTGCTCATCCAAGAGTTTGAGCTTGGCGGCGATTCGGAAGCGCCGGAGGAACGGCTCCGAATCTACGAGATCCATTATCCATAGTCTGAAAAGGGATGGTCCTCCTTCGCGAAATCCACGCCAAAACCATGTCAGCCCCGCGGGACGTGTAAACAAGGGCCGCCTCCATTCCTCCAACGGCAAGGGTGTTGTGTTTTACGCGTTCCGGCTCCTATAATCGCACTGGCTGACAACGAATGGGGAGTGCTTCATGCGCGCTTTGGTTACCGGCGGAGCCGGCTTTATTGGGTCCCACTTGTGCGAAGCCCTGGTGAACCGGGGCGACAAGGTGTTTGTACTGGATGACTTGAGCACTGGCCGTTTCGACAATATTGAGCACCTGCCCGAGGTCACCGCGGTCATCGACAGCACGCTGAATCAAGATATCGTGCGGGACTTGGTGCGCGAGGTGGACGTGGTGTATCACCTCGCGGCCACGGTAGGCGTGCGGCTGGTGGTTGAGCGTCCCATCAACACAATCGTCAACAACATCCAGGGCACAGAGGTTGTTCTCGAGGAAGCTTGCCGGTACCGGCGGCGGTTGTTGATCACGTCGAGCAGCGAGGTGTACGGCAAAGGCGTGAAGGAACAGTTCCATGAAGACGATGACCGCCTCATGGGGCCGACTACGTTGACGCGCTGGGGGTATGCCGCGTCCAAGGCGATGGATGAGTTCCTCTCCCTGGCGTATTGGATCGAGAAACGGCACCCCGTGATCATCGCCCGGCTGTTTAACACCGTCGGGCCGCGGCAGACCGGCCGCTACGGCATGGTGATTCCTCGCTTCGTGACCCAGGCCCTTCGCAACGAACCGCTCACCGTGCATGGCGATGGCCAACAGACGCGCTGCTTCACCTACGTGGGCGACGCGGTCCCAGCCCTCGTCCAACTCATGGACGCCACGAGCATCGCAGGGGAAGTGTTCAACCTGGGCAACCCGGAATGCGTGACGATCGAAGAACTCGCCCGCCGCGTGATACGCCTGAGCGGGAGCCAATCTTCGATTAGCTACATCCCGTACGAACAGGCCTATGGCGAGGGCTACGAAGACATTATGAACCGCGCGCCAAGCTTGGCGAAGCTCGAAAAGGCCATCGGATACCGGCCCAAGACCTCGCTGGACGCGATGCTCGAGATCATCATTGAGCGCACCCGCGAGAGGTTGCCGGCCCCGTTGTGAGTTAACGGGCGCCCCGAGAGAGTAGATAAGCTGGGGCTCTGGAAGGATGTAACGCCGGCAACTTTCCCTATTACGTTGGAGACGCCCGCCGATGACAAAACTCCCTGCCGTGCTCCTTTTTCTAGCCCCCTTTCTTGCACACGCCGCGCCAGATTACGCCGACATCGCCGTGATTTCTATTGAGACGGAGGAGGAACTGGATGTCCTGAGGGAGGATGGGTTTCAAGTAACCAACGTCTGGCCGGGTCATGCCGAAGTGTACCTGCGTGGAAATGACCAGGAGCGCCTCGAGGCGCGCGGCTACCCCGTGACCATCGTGGACCGGGAACGTCCGCCTCCGCCGGGTCCGAAGAGCGCGCCTGGGCCGGAGACGCTGGGGCAGTATCACGATTACGAGGCGGTTACGGGCTTTCTTGAATACTACGCGGACGCGTATCCGGAACTAACCGAACTCTCCTCGGCGGGACGCTCCGTTGAGGGGCGGGAACTGTGGACGCTGCTCATCACGCCGGAGCCCGAGACGCGGCATGAGAGGCCGGTCTTTCGTTACATCAGCACGATGCACGGCGACGAACCCGTGGGCACGGAAATGCTTCTGTATTTCATCGATTTGTTGCTTACGGGATATGGCCAGGATGAGCGCATCACGGAGTTGGTGGACTCCACCACGATCTGGATCATGCCGCTGATGAACCCGGACGGCCTGGAGAGCGGGCGCCGGAACAACGCCAACAACATTGACCTCAACCGCGCTTTCCCGGATTATCGCGACAACTTCACGGAAACCATCTTTCCCGATGAAAACGTGGACACCGGGGGTTTCCAACCGGAAGTGCGCCATGTGATGGAATGGAGCAACGCCGAACGCTTCGATTTGACCGCGAACTTTCATACGGGCGCGCTGGTGGTCAATTATCCCTACGATCACGAACCCGGCGTTCCCAGCGGCGCCGAAGCCCCCGCGCCGGATGACGCGCTGTTCCGCGAACTGTCGATGCGGTACGCGGAACAGAACGCGCCCATGATGCAGAATCCGGCCTTTCCCGGCGGTATCACCAATGGCTCGGCGTGGTTCGCCATACAAGGCGGGATGCAGGATTGGACCTACCGCTTCACGGGCGCGCCCGCCGTGACCATCGAACTATCCAATCAGAAACGGCCGCCCGCCTCCACGCTCCCGGGATACTGGGAAGACAACCGCGAAGCCATGCTGCGGTACGCGGAATCCATTCACATGAGCGTGCGGGGCCAGGTCACGGACATGCGCACGGGGGAGCCCGTGTACGCCAGGGTGACGGTCGAGGACAACGAGCAACCCGTTTTCACCCATCCCGAGTCCGGCTGGTACACGCGTCTGCTGCTTCCGGGGACCCATGACCTAACGGTCAACGCCCCGCTCTACGCCCCGGCGTGGCTTTCCCGCGCCGAAACGGGGGATGAGGCCCATGCGGAACTCGTCTTCGCCGATGTAAACAGGGATGGCGGAGTCAACGCCCAGGACATCCAGCTTATCATCAACGAGGCGCTAGGCATTCCCACCCCGGCGGACATCATCCGCGACCCCACCGGCTCGGGGAGCGCCAACGCACAGGATATCCAGCATGTGATTAACGCCGTCCTACACGGAACGTGAGGCGAAGCTACGCCGCGAATTCTCCAGCCGCGGTCTTGAAGGCGCCGATAGCCCGCTCGAGACCGGCATCGTCCACGTCCAGGTGAAACACTACCCGGATGGTGTTGGCCACCGGCGCCATCACGAGCACGCCCAGTTCCCGGAGCCGCGCAATGAGCGCCTCCGTGTCCGCGGCGCGAACGTACACCATGTTGGTGGGAGAGGGCATCGGAAATGAAAGGCCTGGCGTGTCCGCAAGCGCTTCCCGGAAACGGCGCGCGCGTTGGTGGTCCTCGCGCAGCCGTTCGACGTGATGCTCAAGCGCATGGAGCGCCGCCGAGGCCGCCACGCCCGCCTGGCGCATGCCGCCTCCCAGCATTTTCCGGAACCGCCTTGCCCGGCGTATCGTGGCATGGCCGCCGGTAAGCACGGAGCCGATGGGCGCGCCTAGACCCTTCGAGAAACAGAAGGATAGCGTGTCCACATGCTGAGCATATTCGGCGGCGGATATGCCGGTCTCGACCACGGCGTTGAAAATACGCGCACCGTCACAGTGGACGCGCAATCCCTTCTCCCGCGCCACCTCGGCTACGCCTGTGAACGCGTCGTAGGGATAGATCGCGCCGCCGCCCCGGTTGGTGGTGTTCTCCATCGCCACAAGCGTGGTCTTCGAGATGTGGTCGTTGTCAGCAAGCACAAACCGGCCGGCGACGGCCTCGGGCGTCATCGCGCCATATTCGCCGGGGACGGTCTTGGTCATCACATTGGCGATCCGCGCGATGCTGCCTGTCTCAAACGTGAAGATGTGGGCGTCTTCGCTTAGGAGCACGGTGTCGCCCGGCGCGCATTGGGTCATGACGGCGAGCAGATTCGCCATGCTCCCAGAGGGCGTGTAGAGCGCCGCCTCCTTGCCAGCAAGCTCCGCCGCCCGTTCTTGAAGCGCGTTTACATTGGGGTCCTCCCCGAACACATCGTCGCCCACCGCCGCCTCGGCCATGGCGGCGCGCATGGCGGGCGTGGGCCGTGTAACCGTGTCGCTGCGGAGATCCACGAACCCGTGGTCCAGCCCTGCGTTATCGTATCGAGCCATTCGCTACCTCCGAGGATAAATCGCCTGCCCGGGAAAAGCCGGTCCCTCGCTGCCTTATTTCGACAAGATGAGCAAAGGAAAGAGGCTCGCCAGCGGCCATTACCGCGGCAAGCCTCTTTTGGCGTTTACTGTCAAAGCCGGTTCGCGATTCAAATAAACCACGAACCGGCTGCGGGGTTCAGGCCAGGTTGTTCCTATTCCGGGCGCACTTCCGTCGCTTCGGGGCCCTTCCTGCCTTCGGCGGGCTCAAAGAGCACCCGTTGTCCCTCTTGAAGTGAGCGAAATCCGCCCATATCAATATTGGAATGGTGCACAAAGAGATCCTTGCCGCCATCGTCGGGAACGATAAACCCATAGCCCTTTTCGTCACTGAACCACTTCACAGTACCTGTCGCCACGTTCAACTACCTCCATCTTGGGCCTCCATGGAACATGCGGCCGAGACCCTGAGCCTCGCCCCAAAACATTAACTGGTGGCGCCGCCTTCTTCGGGGCGAAAAGAAGACACCCCACTCGCGCGTTCCATTACACAGTTTTCAGCAGGAAATGTCAAGATCCGATTATCTTCGGGTCTCGGAGGACGGAAGAGAAGGCGGTTACACATTGGCGGCCAAATTCGGTATGATGGTGGGTCAAAGTGGCTGCGGAATACGTCCATCCACGCATATGTTTGTATATATGGATCGCTGTTTTGGTTTGGGGTCTCACCAGATTTGGGGTTCCCGAATCGAGCGTGTGCCTCTGAATGGCGCTTTAGAATGAGCGCCTCAAGGAAATTATATGAAATTGCCGTTGGTGAAAGTGAATGGCGGCGTGACGGCTTTGTACCGGCGGATGGTGCAGATGTACGCCGCCGTACCGTATAACTTGTCCCGTACAGGACGCTCGTTTCCGGCGTGGCACTACTTTTTCGAGGTTACGCGGCGATGTAATCTGCGGTGCAAGATGTGCCAGTACATTAGTTGGCTTGAGAATACGCCCACCAAGGTACAGGCCGAAGGTGAGATGACCACGGATGAGTGGCTCAACGTCATCGACCAGACCGGACGTTGGAGCCTGATTACCTTCACGGGGGGCGAGGTATGGGTTCGCAAGGATTTCGGGACGATCCTGGACCATGCGTGCAGCAAGCGGCGCGTGCATATTATCTCGAACGCGACGATGCTTACCGAGCAGCGCGCGCGGCATTGCGTGGAGTTGGCCCCGAAGCGCCTGGGCGGGAAGGGGCTGAATTTCGCGGGGATATCCATCGACGGAACCCGGGAGGTCCACGACGAGATTCGCGCACAGCGCGGCGCGTTCGATAAGAGCATGAAGGGGATACGAACGCTTGCTGAAACCCGCCGTGAAATGGGCAAAAGCTGTCCATTAATCCATATCAACACGGTGATTCTCAACGATAACCTGGAGGTGTTGCCTGAAATGCCCCGCGTCGCTGCGGAGGCGGGGGCAGAGGTCTTGAATCTACTCACGGAAATGCGGGCCCATGATTTGCCTGGCTTAGGGCACGAGGACCCGGGCTCGTTCAACCAGAGCGATATGGCTATGCCCACGATTAACGTGGATCGTCTGGATGAAGTGCTGAAGGCAACCATGCGCGCGGCCGAGGAGGTGGGGATTGAGCTGCGCCTGCCCCGGACGCCGTACGAAGAGTTGCTTACCTACCATGAACGCGGCTACGATCTCACCAACTACGAGTGCCGCGCCGTGTGGACGAATCTCTATGTGGGGGCCAAGGGCGGGGTATACCCCTGCTTCATTCAAAAGGTGGGCAACGTTCGCGAGAACACCTTGCGCGAAATCTGGAACAATCCTACAATGCAACAGTTCCGCCTCCGCCGGCGCGAAGGCGGCTTTGCCGTGTGCCAAGGATGTTGCGAACTGGAACACAAAGGATACGCCCGCGAAACCGTCTGTTCCCATCAGCCCCAGGAAACCCAGCAGCAGTCGGTTCATGCGAAGTAGCCGGTTCAAGCCGGGGCGATAGGGCTGTTGGGCCGTTGTTTCTCTCAAGAATCCCAAATCGCACAATCCCTTTCCCTCTTCCACACATGGGGAGGGAGAAGGCCGCGCAAGAAAGGTAGCGTTAGTTGAGCGACATCGGTCTAAGCTTGAATCTTGATTCACTAAACGTCTTGCGAATGGACGAAGAACTTTCGGCGCTTGCGGCTGGCGGCGCGCCGGAACTCTATTGCGCGGTGTCCGATGGCGTGTTCGCTCCCTTGATGGGCCACGGCCCTTATTTGATCCGAAGCATCGCCGAGCGAGGTGGAGATTGTCCCCTCCATGTCCATCTGTTGTGCGAGAATCCCGATGCGCACATTGGCCTCTTCGCGGAGATGGGGCTTCAGGCCCTGACCGTACACGCCGAGCCCGTGACGCACATTCACCGGACCTTGACGCGTATCCGGGAGGTTGGGCTCGAAGCGGGCGTCGCGTTGAAGCCCGGCGTTCCCCTTACGCGACTCGAGTACGTGCTCGAATACGCCGACCGCATTGTGGTGTTGGCGGCAGAGCCCGGTTTTCCCCAGTCGCCGCTTGGGGGTGGAACCTACGATCGCGTCCGTATTCTTCGCCAGAACCTTGATTACTTGAAATTGAACGCGAGCATTGAAGTGCTGGGGCCCGTGTCCCCCCTTGAGGCAGCCCGTTTCGCCCATCTAGGCGCTCATCGCGTCTGCGTGGACCTTTCTGCGCAGGATGGCGCCTATTCCACGGCTGTTGAAGGATTGCAACGTTTCCGCGAGGAACTCGAACGCCAAATGCCCGTGGCGTGAGGGAAGGCATTCTACATTTCGTCAGCGGCCATGCAACGTTGGGGATTAAGGAAGAAGAGTATGACGCAACAGGAATCTCATTCCGTTAAGCAACTGGCCTGCGCGGAGATTATGGGAGGCAACCACGAGGCGGCTACGCCGATCCGGTTGCCCGGCCTGAGCGGCTTCCTCTACTCCAAGCCGTGCGGCGGACCCAAAGGCGGTGATGTTCACTACGTAACGAGTTGTTTCCATGGCGTTATCAGCCGGGTGTGCCTGGCGGACGTGGCCGGGCACGGCGAACAAGTGAGCCGGATCAGCGCCTGGTTGCATGATTTGCTGCGAAACAAGTTTCATCATCACAATCCGGCTCATACCTTTGAATCGCTGAACCGGCGCATGGCGAAGGGCGGATTCGACACCGTCGCTACCGCCTTTTGTTTGAGCTACGACTCCGCCGGCGGCCGGTTGGCGGTCTGCAACGCCGGGCATCCCGCTGGCCTGATGTGGGCCTCGGAGGCGGGCGGATGGAGCTATCTCGATCAGCGAGAGGAGCATTCCGATGATGGGGCCGTCCACAATCTTATCCTGGGCGTTATGGAGTCGGCGCGCTACGGGCTTCTCAAACACCGCCTCAAGGGACGCGAGCGTTTCCTCATCTATAGCGATGGCGTGATCGAAACGCCGGACCCGGATGGAACGCAATTTGGAGAGGACAACCTCATGTGCGTTTTGAACGCGCACACCGGCGCAAACGATGAAGCGTTGGTGCGGGAAATCCTTGCAGCCTTGGCCCGGCACAGCGGCTCGGAGGAACTCACCCACGACGACGTAACCCTCATCGCGTTGACGGCTGATCCGCTCCCGAAAGAAAATTACGTAGCGAACATCGCCAAGAAGATGGGGGCGAGATGGCGGGATATTCTGTCGCCGCGCGGATAAGCAGCTACTCCGCTTTGGCGTGTTCACGGTGTGGAATGAACCGCGAATGCGCGCCAATTCACGCGAATAATCGGGGAGGGTTCCGAACCACGGATTTACGCCGTCCGCTCCCTTTCCCGCGGTTCGCGCGCCGGCTGTGGTAGAGCCGCTCCGTGAACCCGCCTTCCTGTTCAAAGGCCGAGGCCTGCGCCGCCATCTGGCGATCCAGCAACGCTGCCGCCACGCCGATGAGGACCAGGGCGGCATTCGCCGAAATCTCGGGATAAAGCATGGACCGTATGGACTCCATGGACTCAGCGCCGCTCTGTTCACCTTGTCCAACCGGTCCATACGGTCCATGCTCCGCTGTCTCCTTCACCCACCTCGCCACATCGTCCGCCGTGGCGCATTGCCGCCCCACCAGCGCCCTGCGCCGCGGATCATCCCGCGCCCATAGCGTCAGTCCCCGTTGCCGTGGGAAGTCCTCGTAGTCCAGACGCAATTCGGCCAGACTGGCCTTGGCTACATTGGTCAGTTTCAGCTCCATCTTCTTCGAGGTCCCGCTCGCGACGCTCCCCTCCGCGATGTTCTGAACGCTAGACCGCGCAGCCTGAACCATCTGACCGTGGGTCCTGCTCTTCTTGTCGATGTACCGGTCGCGGAACCGCGCCGTGACGTCATATACCAATTGCGCCACCTGAAAACTCTTCAGATTCCGGTAACCGCCATGTTTCGGAATCAGCGGCTCCCCGCCCCCTTGGTCCATGCTTTCCATCCCGTCCAGTGAATCCAAGCCCTTGTCTCCCCGGCTCGTTCCCACATCATCTTTGTCCGTTGATCTCTTCATGGTCCATCGCTTTTCGCCCTCGACACTCATCTACGGCAAGGAATTGTCTCAACTTTGTTAGCAGATAGGGTCTTCCCTCAATCGTAATCACCATGGGATGTCCCGGCAACCGGCGTCAAAACGTAGGCCGCCCCGGATTCCGTGGGGAACACCGTCAGGCCAGGTTCCGGGTGTTCGGTTTCGACGGGGTTTCCGTCCCGTTCCACCGCGAGGGCGCCCTCGTAGTCCACCACGGCGCGCGCGCCCTCGTTGGAGCGGAGGACCGCCTCGGTGAGCTGACCGTCTTCCCATTTCATGTCCACCACGAAGCCGCCCCGCGCGTGTAAGCCCGTGACTGCGCCGGTGTCCCACGCGGAGGGCAGCGCCGGGAGCACGTGGATGCGGTGGACAAGCGGCTCACCCTCTGGGTCATCGTACGGCCGGTGGCTTTGCAGCAGCATCTCCACCATGGCCGACACCGCCCCGAAATTGCCGTCGATTTGGAACGGAGGGTACGCATTGAAGTAGTTGGGATGGAGTCCAGAGCTATCCACGGCGGGACTCATGAAAAGGCGCAGGAAGCGGTGAGCTTCCTCGGCTTCAAGAAGGCGCGCCCAGAAGTTGGCTTTCCACGCCAACGACCACCCTCCCGTGCCAAAAGTACCTTCGCCCGCGCCTCGCATCTCCAAGGATTTCCGGGCGGCCTCGAAGAGGCTCGGCGTCTCCGGCGTAATGGCGTTGCCCGGCTGGAGCGCCCATAAATGAGAGATGTGGCGGTGATTGGTGTCCGGGTCTTCCGTGTACAGCCACTCTTGAAGCTGGCCGTGGCTTCCGATCTGGTCCGGCGCTATGCGTTCCGCCGTGGCTTCCAGCTCCTCCCGGAAATCTGCGTCGGTATCGAGAATCGCCGCCGCTTTGGCCGTGCTTTGGAAAAGGTAGCGGACGATCTGGTGGTCCATGGCGGGTCCCATGACCAAGCCGCCGCGCTCGGGCGAATTACTGGGGCCGCTTACCAGCCAGTCCTCGCCGAATTCGGGGTCCTCCACGAGATAGTCCAGGAAGAACCGCGACGCTTCCTTCATGATGGGATACGCCCGTTCACGGAGGAAGTCCTCGTCGCCGGTGAACAGGTAGCGCCACCAGAGGTGTTGGCACAGCCATGCGCCCCCCGTCGGCCAAATGCCGTGATTGGCGTTATTGATGGGCGCGGCTCCCCGCCAGAGGTCGAAGTTATGATGCGTCACCCATCCCGGCGCATCGTAATGGGTTTCGGCAACGCTCGCGCCGGTCATCGTGAGATCGTCCAAGGCGTCAAATAGGGGTTCGTGACATTCGCTCAACCCCGTGAGTTCGGCCAGCCAGTAGTTCATCTCGGTATTTATATTGATGGTGTACTTCGATTCCCAGGACGGTTCCAAGTCGTCGTTCCACACGCCCTGAAGATTGGCGGGCTGACTTCCAGGCCGGCTGCTGGCGATGAGAAGATACCGCCCGAACTGATACACCAACGCCGCCACGGCGGGGTCAGGCTCTCTCTGATAGGCTTCGAGGCGTTCGTCCGCCGGGAGATGATCGTAGCTTCCGCCGCCGAGGTCGATGGTGTTTTCTTGAAACAGCTCCCTGTGATCCGCGACATGGCGTTCCTTTAGCGCTTCAAACGACTCTCCATCGACGCCGTCGAGCGTTTCCGCGCACCGGGCGCCGGGATCGCCGCTAATGTCGTCGAAATTCACGTGGCTCGTGGCCGCGGTCAGCACCAAGGTAACCGCGTCGGCGTTCGCGACGGTAATGCCTTCATCGTCCGCGGTGACCTCGCCGCCTTCCGCGTGGGCCCGTAAGCGGGCTTCAAAGCGCAGGGCGCTATCCAGTTCGTGGAACGAACCCAGGAGCTGGCCGCGCAACGCAAGGGTGGCCTCGCCAACGGCGGCGGTTTCCACCTCGGCCCAATCCTCCGGCTCCGCGTGTGGGCTGGACAACTCCGCGACAAAGCTCACCGCGCCCGGTTCATCCGCCTCGATGCGCACGGCGATTACGCCATCGGGGTAGCTTGCGAAAGCGGTTCGCGTGAAGGTTGTTTCGCCGATGCGATACTGGGTGCGGGCCACGGCGCGTTCGAGGTCCAGTTCGCGCCGGTAATCCTCGGCGCTCTCATGGCCCTCGAAATGGAGATGGAGATCGCCGAAGGGCTGGTAGGCTTGTTGGCGCAAGGGCGTGGACATGAAATGCTCCATCGCCAAAGCCTCGGCTTCGGCCTGTTCCCCCGCCCAAAGAAGCTCGCGGATATCCTCCAAGTACTCCGCCGCCCCTTCATGGGCGTAATCGTGGGGTTGGCCGGTCCAGAGCGTATCTTCGTTGAACTGAACGCGTTCGGTTTCCACGCCGCCGAAGACCATGGCCCCCATGGCGCCGTTGCCGATGGGCACGGTTTCGACCAGCGGCCCTTCGGTCAGGATGAAGCCGCCGACATGCTGCGACCGGTGCCGGGGCATGCCGATCATCTGGCCCGCAAGGCGGATGGCGCGC
>JBKHFO010000026.1:0-23891 GCA_046540175.1 Candidatus Hydrogenedentota bacterium | reverse complement strand
GCCCTCTCTGCCAACAAGGTGGAGACAGTTCCTGGCCAGAAATAAACGCAGGACCAAAGAGCCATTAACAATATCTCTTCGTGGCCGGGAATCCATTCAGTACCTGCTCTCTGTCTATTAAGAATCTAAGAAGTTTTTTGACTCTCCACGGGCTTGTATGTCATTGTGGCCGAGGCGGCGGATGGGGGCAAAGGACCTCCCACTGCTACCCGTACTCCGCTGCCGAAAGGACCTATACACATGTTGTTGAATTGTATGTCAAGTATTTAAGAGGATACGATAATGGATATGATGATGGAAACAGCTACTTATGTAGACACGTCGTTTGCGATGCTCCCGTTGCTGATTCTTCTTATTGGCATCCCGGTGGCGCTCCTGCTCACCGTCTTGCCGTTCTGGTTCATCTGCAAGAAGGCGGGATTCCACGGCGCACTGTCCCTGCTGATGCTCGTCCCGATAGCGAACGTCATCCTTCCGTTCTTTCTTGCCTTCGCGGAGTGGCCGGCACTGCGGACCACGGGAAAATGAGGGCTCGAACATCCACGTGCGGTCTAACAGGACGATGCGCCCAACCGTGGTTTTTTTTGGGGGGCAGGTGATCGCTGGTCCGTTAGCCTGAATGAAATGAAAGGAGACGTTAGAGGAATTATGACGGCTCTGACGCGCGCTCACCAAACCTTTGCGTGGATACTGCTGGTCATGGTGGGCAGCGTGTTTGCGTTTGTGGCCTACAACTGGCTTTCGTATTGTTCGCCAACTGAAGCAGCCAGGTTTGCCTTCAGTGGCGCGTGGTTCAAAGAGGAGTTCTGGCGAGGCAGTGCAGGTTTTGTCTTGGATCAGCCGACCATAGGAAAGTTCTTCCTGTGGACCTCGGTCATGTCCTGCCTTGCCTGCACAATCGTATTGCTGTTACGCACGGCCGTGGATACCGGCCACCGAGTGGCGCGGCGCTGGGTGAATGTGGGTACGACACTGCTCCTTGCACTGGTGCTGATTGAACTCCTTGCTCCAACCTTTCTCCTTGTTCAATATGTCGTCTCCATGGGCATAACAATCCGCCGTTTCCTGGGGCTCTGCTTGTGTGGCGGCTTCTGGATTCTGCTCCCGTCCGTCGTGTTTTGGACCTGGAAGGCGAATCCAACCGCGACAAAATGGGTTAGAAACCCCCTTGCTTGGGCCTGGGTTTGCTCCCTTGTGGCGCCCGCCTACACCTTGAGCTTGATGTTGCATCTGTCTGCATGGCGTCAGTGGAGTACACTCGCCAACCTCCTTGCGTGGGTGGTGTTGGTTGCTCCGGGCCTTTACGCCATGTGGCTGATACGGCCGGGGAGACGGAGAGACACTGAACAACGCCGTGAAGAGTACCTTCCGCGGGGCAAAGGCAAAAGGGAGTGAAGAATAGTAGGCACAGCCCATGCACAGCCCATCCGTCCCGTGTGCACAAGGGACAGGTGGCCTCGCACTGAGCTTGCGAGGGAGCGCTTTATTGTGTCACGCCTTCCCACCGCTGCGTCTTCGTTGCCCACCTAAACCCCTTCCAGAAGTCTCCATCCCGCCTTCGACAAGTTCGAAAACGCATGCCGGGAAGCCGCTTCGCCGCCAGCTCCTCCCAAACTCTTTTACGATTCCGCATGAACGGCCCACCGATGCGGAATCGCTGCCGTGTTGATTGCAGGCTTGTGCCATGCTATCGTGACGTGCGATGATGTGGTTGGAGAGGGAAAAGCGACCATGTTTTTTCGCCCGAGTTGTGAATCTTGATGTATAGTAGAGGGTGTGTTTTGAGGAGGGGCGCGCAGGTTTACTTCCCTAAAGCATACCATGGAGCGCGAACCCAATAGAGCCGGATGCGCATGCTTGGAACTCCTTCAGCGTTTACATGCACAAGGAATCGTGATGTCTGAGGCGGCAACAGCAAGGGGTGGGGGAGAAGGGGTCCACCATGTCCCGCGCCTCTGGGCCAAGGCCCTTATGTGGAGACAAGGGGAATATGATTGACACAAAATTCGTCGAGCGGGTCGCCCAAGAGGGCGGTGTAACAAACGAACAGGCCGCCCGGTCGGTTGCCCTCTTTGATGAAGGCGCCACGATTCCGTTCGTCGCCCGCTACCGCAAGGATGTGACCGGCAACCTGGACGAAGTCCAGCTTGAACGCATCCTTGAACGGGCGACGTACTACAAGGAACTCGAGGAACGCAAGAAGACGGTCCTGGACGCGATTGCGAAACAGGATCAACTTACGGACGAGCGCCGCGAACGCATCGAGGCGTGCGTCGACAAGACCACCCTCGAGGACCTCTATCTGCCCTTCAAGAAGCGGCGCCGCACCAAGGCGACCACGGCCCGTGAGAAAGGCCTTGAACCGCTGGCCGACCTCATCTGGGCGCAGGATCCCGAGGGGACTCCGCCGGAAGAGGCGGCGCAAGCCTACATCGACGCCGAAAAAGGGATCAACACGGCCGAAGAGGCGCTCGAAGGCGCCCAGCATATTCTGGCTGAACGCGTATCCCTCAACACCGATCTGCGGGCCCGGTTGCGGGAGCAGATGGCCAAGGAAGGGCAAATCGCGGCTCACGCCACCAAGAACGCGGAAGGACGCAAGACGAAATTCGAAACGTATTATGACTTCCGCGAGCCCGTGAGCAAAATCCCCTCGCACCGGTTTCTCGCCATTGTGCGGGGCTCCAAGGAAGGGACGCTGCGGATGGAGTTGGAGATGGACGATGACCAGGTCATCGAGTCCATCGCGGCCGACCTCATCCGGACGCCCGGCAGCCCCTACGAAGCGCTTCTCCGTCAAGTGGCCAGCGACGCGTACCGCCGGTTGCTGCGGCCCTCGCTCGAAAACGAAGTCACGAACACGGTCCGCGAGCGCGCAGAGGAGGAAGCCATCCGGGTCTTTCGCGAGAACGCCGAGAACCTGCTGCTGTCCCCCCCCGCCGGTCCCATCAACATCATAGGCGTGGACCCCGGCATCCGCACGGGTTGTAAGCTGGCGGTGGTGGATAGCACGGGGGCGTACCGCGAGTCCGCCACCATCTATCCGCCCACCGGCGAGAGCGAGGACACCACGGCGCGGGACACGCTCTTGGGCTTGATCGAGCGTCACGCCATTCAGGCCATCGCCATTGGAAACGGCACGGGCGCACGGGAGGCCAGCGCCTTCATTCGGCCGTTGCTGGCGGAACAGAAACGCGACGACATCTTCTGTGTGCTGGTGAACGAGGCGGGCGCCTCCATCTATTCGGCCTCCAAGGTCGCACGCGAGGAATTTCCCGATCTCGACCTTACGATACGCGGAGCCATCTCGATAGCCCGGCGCCTGCAAGATCCCCTGGCCGAACTCGTGAAGATCGATCCCCGGCACATCGGCGTGGGACAGTATCAGCACGATGTCAACCAGAAACAGCTCCGGGAAGGATTGCGCCGCACCGTGGTCTCGTGCGTGAACCGGGTCGGCGTGAACTTGAACACGGCGTCGCCCCATCTGCTCCGTTACGTCAGCGGCATTCAGGCGGGCGTAGCGCGCAGTATCGTGGCCAAGCGCGAGGCCCTGGGCGGCTTTACCTCGCGGCGCCAGTTGCTCGAAGCCGATGGGGTTGGCCCCAAGACGTTTGAGCAGTGCGCCGGGTTCCTGCGCATCCAGGGCGGGGAGAATCCGCTCGACGCCACGGGCATCCATCCCGAGGCTTATCCCGTGGCCGAACAAATGGCGCAAGCGTGCGGCGTAAACGTGGCGGACCTTATTGGGAACAAGGAAGCATTGAAAGATCTCGATGTCACCCCTTTCCAAACCGACACCATCGGGATACTGACGTTGCGGGATATTGTGGCCGAGTTTCTCAAGCCGGGCCGCGACCCGCGCAAGGAGTTCCGGGCGCCTCAATTCAAGGAAGGCGTAACCTCGGTGGAGCATCTAGAGGAGGGGATGGATCTCGAAGGCGTCGTCACCAACGTGACCGATTTTGGCGCCTTCATCGACGTTGGGGTGCATCAAGACGGGCTCGTCCATCTCTCTCAACTGGCTAACCACTATGTCCGCGATCCCCATAGCGTGGTGAAGGTGGGGGACATCGTGAACGTGAAGGTCCTCAAGGTGGACAAAGAGATGCCGCGCATTTCCTTAAGCATTAAGGCCCTGCAACCCAAACCCGAGGGGCGCAAGCGCAGCCAGCGCGGCCAGCAGAAACGCGCCGGGGAGCAACCGGGGGCCGAGAAGCCCGCGGCGGCTGGCGCGGAAAAGACCGGGGCGGCCAAGGAGGAAGGCGGCGCGCGGCGCGCGCGGCAAGAAAAGAGTGGGCGAGAGGGAGAGAAACGGACAGACGGCGCCGGCAGACGCCGGCAGAAGGAAAAACGCCGCAAGGAGCCTGAATCCCGTCCACGCCAAGACAAGGCGCAAGGAGAGGAAGAGCCCGCGAACATCAACACCCAGCTCGCGGATCAGTTGCAGTCGCTTCGCGACAAGTTGGGGTCCAGTTGACCGGGGAAATGCTGCTTGTGGTCAGCCCGGCGCGCCGCCATGTTCTGGCGGGTTATCGAAATCCGTTTCGTACTCGTGGAGGATCCGGGAAGCCCTCTCGGCGTCCTCTTCCTCCACTTGGATATCGACCAAAGCCAAGCGCCCCACCGTCAAGGGCAGTATGGCGTGGGGCACCTCGCTTGATGTCCGGGCATTCACCCCGTTCGCTGCCAGAAAACTGGCGATGACCGCCGCTTCCTGTTCGTTGTTGCAGGTGCGGATGGTGATATAGGGGCGGCCTTCGGCGTCGAAATTCATGCGATATCCTTCGGGTAATGGTTCGGCCAACCTAAGCGGCGCGCGCGCCTTGGCCTCAATGGGCCTTGGGGAGGCAGCCTACCGCGTCTAACCCTGCAATGTCTTCCCAATTCATTGTCACCCTGCGATATCCCGTCTGTCAATAACGGCGGCAATCGCGGCACCTAACTATCATAACGCAACAAGGCGCCAATGACCACAGAATCCCACATCTCCGCCACTCCTGGCGAGCTATGCCCGCACTTCGGCGAATGCGGCGGTTGCCGGAGCCAAGACGTCGCCTATGACGAACAGCTTGCGGCCAAACGCGCGGAGCTGGAGGCGCTGTTCCAGCCCTATTGGGGCGGTCCTATCCCCATCACCGCCTCACCCGCCATATGGTATTACCGCAACAAAGTGGATCTCACCTTTGGGCGTAAGTTCTACCCCGAGCCGCCGCCAAAGGATTTCGAGCGGGAAACAGTCCTCGGTTTCAAACGCAAGGGCCGCTGGTACATGCCGCTGGAAATTCAGGAATGCCGGATCGCTTCACCCGACCTCGTGGACCTATTGGAAGGCGTCCGCGCATTCATCCGGGAGCAGGGGCTCAAGGCGTTCGATAGCCGGCGCAAGGAGGGGTTTCTCAAGATCCTGCTCGTGCGGGAAGGCAAGCGGACCGGGCAGCGCATGGTCGCGCTTATCACGCACGACGGCGATCTCGACCAGCAAGCCTTTGTGGACGCCGTCCTCGACGTCTGCCCCGCCGACAGTATCTATTGGGGGATTCACCGCAAACTCTCCGACGTGGCGGAGGCCGAGGAGCTGCATCTGCTTCACGGCGCGCCTTGTATCGAAGAAGCGTTGCACGTGCCGGCGAACGAAGGGGAACGGCGCCTAACGTTCCAGATTTCGCCGCTGAGTTTCTTCCAGACCAACACCGTGGGGGCCGAGCAACTCTACGGCAAGATCCGGGAATGGGTGCAGACCGTTTCGCCGCGCGAACTCTATGACATCTATGGCGGGTCGGGCGGCATTGCGTTGAGCTGCGCGGATCTCGTGGAGTCCGTCTGTTCGGTGGAAAGCGTGGCCTCGGCTTCCGAGGACGGCCGCATCAACACGGACAACAACGGCATAACCAATGTGACGTTCGTCACGGAAAAAACGGAGACTTGGCTCCGCGGCCGCGCGGAGGAAGGCGTCTGCCCGCCGGATAGCGCCGTGGTCCTTGACCCGCCCCGGGCGGGCATGCATCCCAAGGCGCTCAAGCGTTTGCTCCAATGGCTCCCGCCGCGCATCCTGTACGTCTCATGCAAACCCGCCAACCTCGCGGCCGAGATGGAATCCCTGGGCGAGGCCTACGCTATCGAGCACATGGAAGCCGTCGACCTCTTTCCCCACACACCCCACATGGAAGCCGTGGCGTGGCTGCGCTTGAAAGACAATGCGGGGGAATAGACATTATTTACAATATTGACAAAATTAGGGTGGGGACACATGGGGGGATTCGGACTCATAAAAGCCACGACCCGCGCTTGAAACGTTTTGGCGAGCATAACCTAACAAAAACACCAACTCACGTTGAGCGTTGAGGATGGTTATATAATCATTCGTGTTCAATTCATGGCTTAATCTTGTCAATCTTGTAAATCATGTCTAATAAAGAAAACCGATCCGAGACTCGTCATATTCACGGCTTCCCCGAGCAAACCCTTTTGTGCTCTTAATCGGGTGGCCTGACACGAGTTCGGTCCGCGCCAGCGGTGACAATAGCGCCTCGCATCAATTCGTCACCATACTTCTCCAATACGGCGAGACAATACTCCGCTTGTTCGCGCGCCGGAATGTCCACGATCCGAACTATGCCACTATGAGCCTCCCCCATGACAATTGCTCGTTCGCCAAAATCCTTATCCAGTGTAACTAGAATTCTTCCCTCCGCGTGCGCTATTCGCAGAATCTCCCGGTCACCGGGATCATGAGGCCACTCCCCGGTCCATACAGCGTCGTGGCCCGCTTCCCGCAGCCGATACCGGGCTTCACCCCATACGCACGTATCCAGCAACACCTTCATCCGGGCCGCGCTGGCGCCTCGAGGTCCACACGCTCGTGGCCAACCAGCCGATGGGCATACGCCAAGCAAGCGAGGATGTCTTCGCGTTCAAGCCATGGATAGCCTTCCAGAATGGTGTCAACGTCATCCCCGGCTGCGAGCATCCCGAGCACATGCTCCACAGCAAGACGCCGGCCGCGTATGATGGGTTTCCCTCCGAAAATCTCCGGATCTATCGTGATACGCTGTAACAGTTGATCTTCCGTCATTTCATCGGCCCTTGTTGTGGAATTTTGGCATTTGGCGATGGACCACAGACGCCGCCATCGGCATCAACCAGTATAACACGCAAACTTGCCGCCAAGGTTCGCGTGCCGGGTTGCAGCGCGACGCCCCGCTTGAGCACGACCTGGCCCTCACATGGAAGCCGTGGGGTAGGGAATAGACATGATTGACAAGATTGACAAAATTCAGCGCCATGGATTGGACACGAATGATTGTATAATAACCCTGAGCGCCCTACTCATGGTCTAATCTTGTCAACCCTGTAAATCATGTCCAAGAAAGACCTTCACGCGTCGTCCACCACGAGGTCGTCGGGATCGGTCAGGGGCTGGTCCTCCCGGCAGAGGGGGCAGTCGTGGGGCTCCCAGCTCTCCATCTCGATGGAGGAGAGGTAGCGGTACGGGATGGGGCCGAAATCGGTCTGGCCGCCGTTGCGATCAATCAGACAGCCGATGCCCACGATCTCCGCGCCGCGTTGTTGGAGGTGTTCGGCGGCCTTTCGCACGGAGCCGCCCGTTGTCACGATATCCTCGACCACCAGGGTTCGCGTGCCGGGTTTCAGGGCGAAGCCCCGCTTGAGCACGGGTTGGCCCTCGGCGTCTTTCTCCGTGAACACCGCCCGGCAATTGAGCTGGCGCGCCGTCTCGTAGGCGGGGATGATGCCGCCCACGGCGGGTCCCGCCACAAGCTCCACATCCTCGCCTCCGAACCGGTTGGACAGCGCCATGCACAGCCGGGAGGCGTGCCGGGGATGCTGAAAAACGCGGGAGGCCTGCAAGAACTGACGCCCATGCCGTCCACTCGCGTAGAGAAAGTGGCCTTCCAGCAACCCGCCCAGTTCCTTGAACAACGCCAGCACTTCTTCCGATGTCATCCCCGTAACTCCTTTAAGACATGCTCCACGGCTTCCCCCGGATGGGGGTGTTTCAATATGGGCCTTCCCACCACGATGAAATCCGCGCCAGCCTCCGCCGCCTCGCGCGGACTTGTGAAACGCGCTTGATCGTCCGCAACGGCCCATGCCGGCCGGATGCCCGGCGTGACCACCAAGGCATCCTTCCCCACCACGGCCCGGACGCCGGCGGCTTCGTGAGGAGACGCCACCACCCCATGCGCGCCCGATTCAACAGCCATCCGGGCGAGACGCGGCACGGCCTCGCGCGCGGTTTCCGGGAACCCGACTTCATCGCGGAGCATGCGGTCGTCCAAGCTGGTGAGCACGGTGACCGCCAGGATGCGGGTGTCCGTTCCTTCGACGGCTTCCCGGGCCGCGGCGATCATCTTGCGCCCCCCGGCGGCGTGAAGCGTAATCAGCGAGGCGCCAAGCTCCGCGGCGGCGCGCGCGGCCAGGCCGACGGTGTTCGGGATATCGTGGTATTTCAGGTCGAGAAAGACCCGGTTTTCGCCCAATTGCCGGATGGTTGTAACAATTTGCGGCCCACTTCGCACAAACAGTTGCAGACCAACTTTGAACCACGAGCATCCCTCACACGCCTTCACGGCGTCAAGGGCCTTGGATTCGGTGTCGACGTCAAGCGCCGTTATGAGTTCAGTCCCCATTGAGTAACCCTATTGTTCAAGAACGTAACGCCGGCATCTTGCCGGCACGTAAGCCGCCTGGAAGGCGGCGATACGAAATTCCGCCCTTCGCAGGGGGCGATTGTGCGGTGTGCTCCAATCCCGGCTCAGACTTCCATCGCGCCAACGAGATCGCCGGCGCTCTCGATCCCGTGGCGGTTCATGTAGTCCTCCAGGCCTTCGAGGACCCGCATGGGCGCATCGGGTTGGCGGAAGGTCATCGACCCCACGGTGACCGCCGTGGCGCCCGCGAGGAGGAATTCCACCGCGTCGCTGGCGGTGCAGATGCCGCCAATGCCAACGATGGGAATTCCCACCACTTGGCTGACGTCCCACACCATTTTCACGGCGACGGGCCGGATGGCGGGTCCGCTCAGGCCGCCCACGATGTTGGTCAGCCTTGGCTTGCGTTTCTCCGCGTCAATGGCCATGCCCAGCAGCGTGTTGATCAGCGCCACGGCGTCCGCGCCGCCTTCCTCCGCCGCCAGCGCGGGCTCCCTGATATCCATCACGTTCGGGGTCAGTTTGACATAGAGCGGCAACGACGTGGCCTGGCGGATGACGCGGGTATATTCTTGGATGGCTTCCGGGGCTTGCGCCACCATGGAGGCTCCGCGCGTGCGCCGGGCATCGTGCACGTTGGGACACGACAAGTTCGCCTCGATGGCGCTGGCCGCGTCAGCCTGCTCCAGCCGCTGGGCCAGCTCGGCGTACTCCTCCGGTCCGCCCCCGTAGATGTTGGCGATGATCTCCGCCCCGCTCTCCCGCAAAAAAGGCAGTTTCTCGGCGATGTAGGCTTCCACGCCCACGTTTTGCAAGCCGATGGCGTTGAGCATTCCCGCCGGCGTTTCCACGAGCCGCGGCGGCTTATTGCCCGCGCGAGGCTTGAGCGAGAGGCTTTTCGTCACCACGGCGCCGAGCCGCGCGATGTCAAAATACTGGGCGTACTCTTGTCCGTAGCCGAAAGTCCCCGACGCCACCAGCACGGGATTCTTCAGGGACAAGGCGCCCAGGCGTATGCGTAGATCAGGCGTTGTAGGCACGATTATGGGCTTCCCAGTCGATAACGTTCGTGTCGAAGACCGGGCCGTCCACACAGACCCGGACCATCTTTTCACCTTCGAGTTCGTGTTTCGAGGCGACCACGCATCCCAGGCAGGCGCCGTCGCCACAGGCCATCTGCGCTTCGAGCGAGACGAGGCAATCCGCCCCCGCGGCCAGCGCCACATCGGACACCGTCTGCATCATTATCATGGGACCGCAGGCGTAGACCCGCGTATTCGGGCCGGGTTGGAGCCGCTCGACCAGTTCCGACGCGTACGCCCGCTCGCCCGCGCTGCCGTCATCCGTGGCGATGTGCACCGCGCAGCCCAGCGCGCGGAACTCGGGTTCCCCCAGCAACAGGTGCTTACTCCGCGCCGCCAACACCACCTCCGGCGGATAACCACAGGCCTCCGTCAGCGCCTTCGCCAAGCCTGGAAAAGTGGCGGCGCCAATGCCTCCGCCGGCGAGGATGTGCCGCGAATAGCTGGGGTCAAGAGGAAACCCTCTTCCGAGGGGGCCCTGGAGGTTGATGGACTGGCCCGGCAGAAAGCGCGACAAAAGGCGGGTGCCTTCTCCTTCCACCTTGTAGAGAATGGTAACCTCGTCGCCTAGAATTTGCTCGAAACACATAGGCCGCCGAAGGAATGGATAGAACCCCGGCGCCACTTCCATCATGCAAAACTGGCCGGGCCCTGCGGCTCGCGCAATGGCGGGGGCGTGCAGGCGCATGCGGTATTGGCCCGGGGCCACTTCGTCGTTGGCGGCGACGGGACAATCGGCAAGATAACGCGGCGTCATCGGTTCCCCCTATCCAACGTGAGTTGGCTGCGCAACAAGTTCAGGCTCACCTTCACGCGTTCGGCCAAGACTTCGCCGACCCCTTCGACTTCAACCAGCTCCTCCTTCGACGCGCGCAAGATGCCCTGCAACGAGCCGCAATGCTTGACCAGGTTCTCGATGATGTGCGGCGGGAGGCGGTGGGTCTGCGTCAGGATCCGGTAACCGCGCGAATGCAGGTAGCTGTCCACGCTGCGCAAATTGGGGCCATAACCCAACGCCTGGCTGATGTTGCCCAGGTTCAAGAGGTCTTGCTGGCTGATCTCGCTGATCCGTTGGCGGACCTGCTCGAATGTCACGCCGGGCCGTTCGCGGTGGTAGTCCTTGATGACCAACTCCGCTTCCTCCAGCGGTATAGTCAGCTCCTTGAGCTGCAACTCGATGAGCCGCCCCTCCGTGCCCAGCTCCAATAGATAGGGCTTGATTTCCTCGGCGATCCGCAGCACCATCTCGCAGCGCTGTACCGACTTACACACATCAAAGATGGTTACCATGTCTTGAAACTCGCGCGCGCTCAAGTCGGCCATGGTCTGCTCCATGACTTTGATGTATTTCTCCAGGGTCTGGAGGGCTTGCATGGCCTTGTTCAGAAGGGTGGGCACGGTGTCCATGACATGTTTCAGGTTGTGGACATAGAGCGTTACGCTCGAACGCCGTTCCGACACGGCGATGACAATGCTCTTGGTCTGGCGGGCGATTCGCTCCGCGGCCCGGTGGCGCGTGCCGGTTTCATCCGTGGGGATGGTGTTGTCAGGCTTGAGAAATCGGTTGGCGTAAAGGATGCTGCTGCAATCGGCGTTCAATATGATGGCGCCGTCCATTTTGGCTAATTCGTATAAGAGCTGAGGCGTGCAAGGCGCGTGAAGTTCAATGCCGCCTTCGGAAACGTCGGCGAGACGCTTGGGATCCCCAATGCAAAGCAATGCCCCGTTGTGGCTTTGAAGGATAGCCGAGATAGCTTCCCGAATTTGGGTCCCCGGGGAAATCATGACGAGGGCCTCGCGAAACGCGTCCTGACTGGTCTTTCTGCTCCTGTCGCTTTTGGCCATTAACTCCTCTCCAAGACGTAGTCAATTGTTTGCCGGATTCCAGAAACAGGTATCGTCTCCAGTGGTTGATCGGCGAGATCGTTCATGCAATTCCGCGGCACGATGCAGTGCGTGAATCCAAACGTGGCGGCCTCCGAAACCCGCTGGCGGGCGCGATCCACCGCCCGGATTTCCCCGGCCAGGCCCACTTCGCCAAACGCCGCCAGGCCGGCGGGAACGGGAGACTCCCGGTGGCTGGAGACCAAGGCCAGGGCGACGGCCATGTCGGCGGCGGGCTCTTCAAGGCGCACTCCCCCGGCCACGTTGACGAACACGTCCCGGTCGCCGAAGACCAACCCGCCCCGTTTCTCCAGCACGGCCAGCAACAAGGACACGCGATTCGGGTTGACGCCAGTGACGGTGCGGCGGGGTGAGCCATAGCCAGGATCCCCGACCAGGGCCTGCACTTCAACGAGTAGCGGGCGCGTCCCCTCAATGCTCGGGATAACCACGGAACCGCTCACGCCGGTAGGGCGTTCATCCAGAAACAGGGCGCTGGGATTGGGCACCTCGCGCAACCCTGTCTCCGTCATCTCGAACACGCCAATCTCATTGGTGGAGCCAAACCGGTTCTTGACCGCCCTCAGAATGCGCAGGGTCTGTTTGCCTTCCCCCTCGAAGTATAGAACGGTGTCCACCAGATGTTCCAGCATGCGCGGCCCGGCGATGGCGCCTTCTTTCGTCACATGGCCCACGAGAAAGAGAGGCAGGTCTTTGTCCTTGGCGAGCCGCAGCAGTTCGGTGGCGCAGTCCCGCACTTGGCTGACGCTGCCGGGCACGGCGGAAAGGTTGGCGGTGTACATGGATTGAATACTGTCCACGACGATGAGCGCGTAGGCGCCGCTGGCGATGTGTTTCTTGATCGATTCGAGATTGGTCTCCGCCAACAGGTAGAGGTCGTCCGATACGGCCCCAAGCCGGTCCGCCCGCAGCCGGGTCTGTTCGAAGGACTCCTCGCCCGAAACATACAGGACACGGGCGCCCTTCCCGGCCACACAGCTTGAGACCTGCAACATAAGCGTGGATTTGCCGATGCCGGGGTCACCGCCAACCAGCGTGAGCGAACCCGGCACGATGCCGCCGCCCAAGACCCGGTCGCACTCCTTCACGCCGGCGCTCATGCGGACCGTCGGGGTAACCCCCTCCGTGGTAAGCGGCAGCGGTTGCGCCCCCTCCGAAGACCGGTGCGACTCGCGTACATGCCCGCCCGGCGGAATCACGGTCTCCTCCGCCACGGTGTTCCAGTCTCCGCACTCGGGGCATTGGCCCGCCCAACGGAGCAGGATCGCGCCGCAGCTCTGGCATACAAAGGATGTCTTGGTCTTCGCCATGGTTTCGGCGTGGCGGGCGCGTGCGCAAACCCGCGCTAATGCTCCTCCCTCGTGGATTTTGCGTGGGCCGCGCCGCCAGGCGGCGCTTCCAGCATTTCCAGGCGTATCATTTCGTCGTAGGTGGGCCGGCGGCGGATGACCTGAAACGTGGAGCCGTCAACGAGCGCCTCGGGCGCAAGGGGGCGCGAATTGTACTCCGAACTCATGCTTGCGCCGTATGCGCCCGCGCTGCCAATGGCGATGAGATCGCCTTCCGAAACTTTCCCCATGACGCGGTCCCGGGCCATGTAGTCCCCTGATTCGCACACGCCGCCGACGACATCGGCCGTGAACGTCTCTTGTGTTTCGCGGACAGGCGTGATGTGATGATAGGAGTCATACATGGTGGGCCGCCAGAGGTCGTTCATTGCGGCGTCAATCACCACGAAGCGTTTGGCGGGCGACTCCTTCACATACAGCACACGGCTTACAAGGTAGCCAATATTCCCCATGAGCGAGCGGCCTGGTTCAAGCAGGATCCGCATGGGATACCGCTCCCAATGGGGCCGGATGGCGTCCGCCAACTCCTTATAGGAGGGCGGGGTCTCGTCTTCGTATTGGATGCCCAAGCCGCCGCCAAGGTCCAGGTATTCGAGTTCGATGTCCCGATCCTTGAGTTCCAGGGCGAGATTGACAAGCTTCCCCGCGGCCTCCGCGAATGGCGTCACGTCAAGGATTTGCGACCCGATATGGGCGTGAATGCCTACGGCGTCGATATAAGGGTGATCGCGGGCGAATTCGTAACACTCGACCGCCTTCGAGAGGTCTACGCCAAACTTGCTCTGACGCAGCCCCGTGGCGATCTTGGGGTGCGTATCCGGGCTCACGTCCGGATTCACGCGAAGACCGATCCGGGCCTTGTGATCCATCTCCTGCGCCAGATTCGCCAACGCCCGGAGTTCGTTTTCCGAGTCCACGTTGATGGCGTAAATCGCTGCGTCCAGGGCCTGGGCAAGCTCTTCCCTTGTCTTCGCGTTGCCGTCAAAGACGATGCGTTCCGGCGGATAGCCCGCCTGGAGCGCACGGTAAAGTTCGCCGCCGGAAACAACTTCCGCCCCGGCGCCCGCCTCGGCGAGAAGCCGGTTAAGCGTGAGATTGGGATTGGCCTTGATGGCGTAACAGATGAGATGGTCCATATCCCCGAAAGCTTCATCCATTTCGCGGTAGGCCCCCATCAATGCGGCCTTGCTGTACACATAAAAGGGGGCGCCGATGGTTTCCGCCAATTCCGGGATGGAAACCTGCTCGCAATGCAATGTGCCGTTTTGGTAACCAAAAGAATCCATGAAGCATCCGTATCCGAATTGTCTAGCTGCTGGTGTTGGGATATTTAGAAACACGCCAAAACCGGCGTTATCCAAATACCCTGCCGCAACGCCTGTCTGTCCCCTACACAGCGCTCCGAACATAACTTCATTTTGAGCAGCGCCACGTATTACGGAATAGAGGCAAAAGTGAAGATGAATCCTATCACAGCGATGCAGCCCGTAGCAAAAACGGCGCCGAATACCATTGAACCATACTCAAAGCGGCGCGTTTTACCTTGCGCCAGCTCCTTTTTCGAGGAGAGCTGAGCGCCCACGGGGATTCGGTTCCTACGTTTGTGGTTCATCCTGCGAGGGGGATGAAACGCCCACGCCCCGCCGGGAGCGCCACTCCATAAGGGTTACCCCGGCCGCGAAGACAGCCACCGCGAAGCCGAACAGGGGCCAAGGGAGACCGTGTTCTTCGATCTGGCCCTCCTCGACGTAGCTCCTTAAGAAGGCGGGCAGGCGTCCCGTCATCGCCAGGACGGCGCTGGCGTTGATGCAGAAGTGAACCACCATGCCAGTGATGAGAGAGCGGTTTCGCCAGACGAGATAACCGAGCACAATGCCGCTCAGTGTGGTGAGCAACAGACGGTGAATGCTGAGATGAAACAAGCCGAAGAGGAGGGCCGTGACGATAATCGCCGTCCAAGCCGGCATGGTCCGGCGCAACCCGGACAGTAAGACGCCCCGGTGTAGTACTTCTTCACAAACGGCGGGGGAGAGGGCAACAATAAACAGGAGGCCCCAGACGCCCCTCTCCTCGACGGCGAAAAGGCCTTGCATGTATTGTCCCAGTTCCTCGGGCATGGGGAAGAGCTGCTCGTGCCATACCCCGATTTGGATAATGATAAGGATCCAGGCGGCCGCTATCAGCAAACTAACGCCAAAATCAGTGGGACGTGGGAGATAGAGCAGCAACGCCTGTTTGAAGTTCACGCGGACATACCAAAGGAAAAACGCCACGGGCAAGAGTATGAGCCCCCACTGCGTAATAAGGATTCCGGTGAATATGTTCCGAGCTTGGACATATGTTCCCGCGTAAAACAGCAGGATAACGGCTAAGCCATACAGAAAGAGGGCGAAACCCGGCGTAGGGGCGGGCTCGCGGGGGAACTCGGCGCGGCGTAGACTCAGGGGGATGCCCCGTTGCTGGGACAAGACCACATCTTCCCGCTGAAAGATCCAGGCCGCCAGCACGAGACTAAGGAGCGCGTAGGTCCCCGTGCTGAAGAACACCGCGAACATGGTCTCGCCCGCGACGGGCTCCGTCATGAGGGTTTTGAACAGGAGGGCGACGTTGGCGATGGGCAAGAACTGGGTGGCCGCGGATAAAGTTACGCCCGGCAAGGCCACCAGCGCCGGGGGCAACGTGATCAGCACGAAGAAAGGCGTGACAAAGTTCTGCGCCTCCCGGAAGCTGCGCGCGAAGACAGCCACGGACATCATAAGCGCCGAGATAAAGAACGCCAGCGGAATGAGTGCGGCCAGAATGATGAGGCCCGTAACCGGCGCGAGGTGAATCTCGGCCCCGCCGAGTTCCTCATCAAGCTGGCCAATCTGAATCCAGAACGTGGCCAACATACTGGCGAGGTTCATCAACCCGGTTAACAAGGAGATACAAAAGACTGTGAGGAACTTCCCGGCCACGATTTCGAGCTTCGAAGTGGGGGTGGACAGCAAGGTCTCGAAGGTGCCGCGCTCCTTTTCGCCCGCCGTCAGGTCAACGGCGGGGTAAAACGCCCCCACGCCGAGCATGAGCACCATGATGACCGGGAGCACCATGCCCAGGATCGCCCCACCCGTCTTGGCGGCGGGGGCGGCGTCTTCCTGTTGGATCTTCAGGGGCCGCATGTAGGCGGGATCAAGTCCTGCTTCACGCACCCGCGTTTCCAAAAGCGCCTCATGCTTATCGTCCAACGCCTCCTGTGCGCGGGTGGCCGCTTGGGTGCTTTCGTGCTCCATGGCATCGTACAGGATCGTGACGTCCGCGGTTCCGCCGGTCTCAAGCGCCGCGGCGGCCTTTTCCTCCAGTCGTACGACGGCGTGCACGCGGCCCCCAAGCAGATCCGCCTCGGGATCGGCTGAAGGCTCAATCTCCAAGCGGGGCGCGGCTTCCAGCCAGCTTCGCAGCAACGCCTCCTCGCCTTCGAGCGCGATTGTGGACGGAGCGCGTTCAATACGCTCTTGTTGGATAATCATCACTTGGGAGAACACAAGGAAGAGAATGGGATAAAGGAGCACCGGAACGGCGATCATCGCGATCAGGGTGCGCCGATCCCGGAGCATGTCCCGGAGTTCCTTGGCGAATATCGTAAGAACGAGGGCGAATCTCATGAAGCGTGCGGTCCGGCCTTTCCGTGGCCATCCCCGGCCATGGCGGGTTCCGCGTCTATCATGGCGAGGAACGCGTCTTGGAGATTTCGGGTCTGGGTGCGGGCGTATAGGTTAGCGGGGGTATCCATGGCGTGGACTCGGCCCTCATGAATAAGACCAATCCGGTCGCATAGCAGTTCGGCTTCCGTCATGTAGTGGGTCGAGAAGATAATGGCGTGCTCCCGCGTCCGGGCCTCCCGGATAAAATCGAGGATGGTGCGGCTCGACATAATGTCCAATCCCAGCGTGGGTTCATCAAGGATGAGCACGGGGGGATCATGAAGTATCACGCGCGCGATGGAGACCCGTTGCGTTTGGCCCGTGGATAATGTGTCGCAACGGCGGTCAAGGAACCCCTCCATCCCTAGCATCGCGGACAAAGACTCGGTTCGTTCGGCGATGTTTTCCCGGCTCATGCCGTATAGCCGTCCGAAATACCGCAGTAACTCGCGTGGCGTGAGCCGCCCATAGAGCCGGGTGTTGCCCGAGAGAAACCCAATCTTGGCCCGCGCGGTTTGGGGGCTTTCGTTGACGGGGACGCCACACACTCGACACGAGCCCGAGGTGGGCGTGAGAATCGTGGCGAGCATGCGCAGCAACGTGGTCTTTCCCGCGCCGTTGGGTCCCAGCAACCCCAAGATCTCCCCGCCTTCCACCGACAATGAGACATCGCGCACGGCCTCGATGGGGGCGCTGCGCGGCGCGTAAAACGTTTTGCTAAGGCGATGGGCTTCAATCATCAACGTCGCGATACCATAGAGTTTTCAACATGCCGCAAATGGTTATGAGCGCATTTGGAACCCAGGAATCTTAGCACGCGCCGCGGCGAAATTGACAACGAGCCGGTTTCCAAGGCGTTTTCGTTGGGGGAATATGGGGGGAGCGCTATTTGAATCAACACGAAGCGTCCTGCAACAATGACTGCCTATCGCGCCCACAACCACACGGAGCCATTGCACCCCAGGGATGCATCTTAGAGGGTGTTGGGTTATACTAGGCAGAAGGGTCGATTGAGCTGTTTTTCAATTTGCCAAGACCCAAGTTTTTTCACACAGGAATCCGGGTCTTTCAAATGGGTTCCGTGGCAAGCAGGAGATGCGGTTCTTTTGCGCTGTAGAGGAACCTGGAATCCAAGAAAAAGGAGAAGTTATGTTTAAAGAAGACATGGAGCAAAATGAAGAACACCCTGATGCAGGGGCTGCGGGTGCTACGGTGGTGGCGCGGACGAAACGGCAAAGACTCGCCGACTTTTTCGGGCGCTGCGGCGTTGTGCCTTGGTTCACCTATCTTTTCCTGCTTTACATCATCCTGCAAGTGACCGTCTCGGACATGAGAGCGGTCTTTTTGAGTGTCGGGACCTATCAACTCTCATGGATCGAAGTCCTGTACCTCCTGGCCACTATCGTCGCCATGGCCGAACTTCTGAAGGTCTCTAAACCGGGCATTAACAACACCAATGAGGCGCTGTTCATGCTCGCCGTCGCCTTGGTGTATCTGGTGGTCTTTGTCTTGGGAACAGCAGGAATCAATGGATTCGGCATATTCAATAATACCGAGTTTCTGATGCTGCTCATCATCTCCTTCACCCAAGTAGTGATGGGCTTCACCATTAACGGACGCACCCTCAAACGCGCCATCGGCTACGCCGCCGAATAACGTTGGCCCGTAGTGCAAACCCGGTTTTTGCAGTGAATCGTTCGCATGGCGTTCCCAGATAACTGCGCATTGCAGACTTAACCAGCACGTCATGCCGGCGTGGCCCTATCGTCATCCCCGTAAGAGCGGGGATCCACCGGCCACCATTGAGCAAACAGCCAAGCCCTCTGGATTCCCGCTTGCGGGGATTCAGAGGGCTTTCCGCACTGTGTAATGACTCGTCGCGGATAGCGCCTCTCGTAGCGGTGTGCTCGCTCCGTGGCGAATCCCCTTGCGGGAATGACGGCTGAAGGCGTGTCATCCCCGCAAGGCCCTGCCGTCCGGCAACTATTCCGGGGCGCTGGCTCTTCGCCCCAACGCGGCCGTTGCTGGGCCTCTTCCCAGTACACATCGCCGTCAACTCACAAGGTTCCAGCGTAAGTTATACTTACACACACCCCAGAAGCCGAAATCACCACCCCAGAGGACGCCAAGGAAATGGTTTGGAACGCGATTGCCGCTTCAGCGCTGTTTGCGGCCGCGGGTTTGCTCAACGTGACCCACGTCTGGGTCGAATCTCCGCTCACGCCGGTATTTCCCAGCAGCGAGCGTCCAGGCGGCCGGGGCGAACAGGAAACACGCCTCTACATGGCGCGGGGAGAGAGGGCGTCGTTTCAGATCGCGGTTCGCAGCACGCGCCAGACCGTGGAAGACATACGAGTCGAGGCCGATCCCATCGCCGAGGGCATTGGCGCACCGGATGTATATCGCGTGGGCTACGTGGAAATGCCCAATGCCTCGTCCAGGCGGGCCGGCGCTTGGGAGGGGGAGACGTTGTGGCCCGATCCCTTGTTGCCCTATGAACCCTTCGACGCGCCACCCCTAGAGACACAAGCCCTTTGGGTCACGTACCATGCCGGCGACGAGGCCTCGCCCGGCGTTTACCGCGGCGAAGTCGAACTCATCCCAGCCCAGGGCCGGAAACACACCATCGACGTCACCATTGAAGTATTTGCGTTTGATCTGCCCGAGGTTGCGGCGCTGGAAACCCTTTTCCGGCTGGATCGCCACGCGCTCGCGGACGCATTCGGTTGGAATGACAATCAGCTCGACACCTGGAAACCGGTTTACGACGCCCTCGCTCCTTATCGCGTCAGCTATACGCTCTGGGACACCGATCTCGGTGCTCTTCAGGGCGAGGACTCGCCGGATCCCCCGGACTTGCGCGAACACCTCGCCTACGTGGCGGAGGAAGCCAACATGCGCACCCTGGACCTCGGGCACAGCCTCACGGGCATTGGCGTGTTCCCCCCGCCAGGCGAGAGTCCGCGCGCCGACCCTATCCGCCCCTATTTTCGCGAACTTGGCGATTGGCTTTCCCAAGAGGGTCTGCTTCGGCAAGCCCTTGTTCAACCGATGCCTGCTTCGGCGAGGCGATACTGGAACGCCGCGCGGCGGGCGAATCTTCGCGTCAACGTCGCGGATAGCCGCATCCGCCGCCTCTGGCAGGGGCCCTTTCACCCGTTTATGGAACGTCATACGGATGTCTGGGCCGTCCCGTTGCGGCAATACGATCGCGCCGCTCACCAGCGGCTGCGTGAAGGTTTCAGCTTGGCCTCGCCTCTGGCTCACGCCGCGAATACCATCGAGGCTTCCTCCAGCGGAGGCCAAGACCTTATCGGCTACGAAACCGCCCCGAGCGACGGCTACGACGGGAGTCCGCACACCTACTGGATTCCCGAGCCACGGGAAATGGCGCGAGAGGGGGCGACGTTCGAAATTCACTTCGAAGAACCCGTGCGAACCAATCAACTCCGGGTGGACTGGCTCCCGGAACACGAGGGAACCGGCGTGGAAGTTCGCACCTCCTTCGACAGCCGCACGTTCAACCGCGCTTCCGTGGAATGGGATCACGATCCCGCGTTGACCCCGTTTGACGAGAGTTGGTCGGAAGGGCGGTTTGACATGGAAAAGACCTTTGTGGCCATTCGCTTCACCTTTCCCCGCGCCTCCAACGCCGTGGGCGTCGCCACGGTGAGCTTCGGCGGGCAAGCGGATACGGAGGATCGGGGGTCCATTGGGCGCAAGGAGGTCTGGCTCGCCCATGACTCCGGACGTTTTCCGGATTTTCAGCCGGACGCCGCGTATGAAGCGCGCTTGTTCCCGTGGGTGTGTTGGGGGCATAATGCGTCTGGCCTGCTCGGTTCCAGCCTAACGAGTTGGCCGCGCGAGTGGGCGGCCAAGGCGGAAGACCCGCCCTTGGAATGGTCCGCTCCCGCCCATCCCGAACGATTTTTGTTCTACCCCGGCCCGGACGGCTTGATGCCTTCCATCCGCGCGCAGCTGTTGCGGGACGGAATAGCGGACTACGCCTATCTGGCTGCGTTGTATGAACTCGTCGACGGTAAGATCGCGGAAAGCGGGGCGGAAGACGCGCTGACCCGGCGCTTCTACCGGGCGGATTTGTCCCCTGGCGACGCTAGGCAATGGGCAGAAGAAATACCCAGCCAAAAAGTCGAATTGGGCCGCGCCATTACGCGGCTCGGGAGAGGAGAAGAACAATGACGCGCTTGATTATCGCGGGGATGGCCATTCTCATCGCCGTGGCGGCTCAACCCGCCCGGGCGGACACATCCCTCACCATCATGACCTACAACATCCACCACGGACGCGGTTTGGATGGCGAAGTGGACCTCGAAAGGCTCGCTCGCGTCATCCGGGCGGAAGCGCCCGATGTCGTGTGCCTTCAAGAAGTGGACCGCGGGATGGAGCGGACAGACGGGCTGGACATGCCGGCCTTTTTTGCCGCGGCCTTGGACATGGAAGTGGTCTACCAGACCAATCTGCGCATTGGGGAAGGCGAATATGGCAACGCCACGCTCAGCCGGCATCCCATCACGGATTACGAGGATTGGAGCTTGCCCGGTCCGGAAGGGGCGGAGCCCCGGGGATGTCTCAAGACGACCATCGACGTGAACAGCGTACCGGTCCACGTACTCAACACCCACATGGGGTTGAACGAAGAAGAGCGTAAGGCGCAGGCCGGTTCGATTCTGAACCGCTTGCCGGAGGGACCCGTTATCTTCGCGGGCGACGTGAACGAGGAAACCGGCGCCTCCGCCATCAACGCGTTTCTCGAGGTGCTCCAAGACACGTTCGGCTACCACTCTGGAGACGTAGAGTATACCATCAGCGCGGACAATCCCCGCCGCCGGATCGACTACATACTCGCATCGTCCCATCTGGATGTTCTATCATCGCGCGTAATCGCATCCGAGGAAGCGCGGGTCGCCTCGGATCACCTCCCTTACGTGGCCGCCGTGACCGTGCCGGATCCCCCGGAAAGCGCGGCGGATCACGGGTTTTTGGCGTTGACGATGAACAAATTGAGGAACAAGTAAGAGAAGAACATCCATGACCAATCCCCCCCTGCGGGTCGCCGTGGTTGGATGCGGCGATGTAGCACGGAAGCACCACTTGCCCAATTGGAAGGAACTCGTTGGCGAAGGACGCGTAACGCTAGCGGCGGTGTGCGACGCCGAGCCCAATCGCGCGGCCTTGTGCCGCGATGAATTTGAGGCGGAAGACGCGCTGACCCGGCGCTCCTACCGGGCGGATTTGTCCCCTGGCGACGCTAGGCAATGGGCAGAAGAAATACCCAGCCAAAAAGTCGAATTGGGCCGCGCCATTACGCGGCTCGGGAGAGGAGAAGAACAATGACGCGCTTGATTATCGCGGGGATGGCCATTCTCATCGCCGTGGCGGCTCAACCCGCCCGGGCGGACACATCCCTCACCATCATGACCTACAACATCCACCACGGACGCGGTTTGGATGGCGAAGTGGACCTCGAAAGGCTCGCTCGCGTCATCCGGGCGGAAGCGCCCGATGTCGTGTGCCTTCAAGAAGTGGACCGCGGGATGGAGCGGACAGACGGGCTGGACATGCCGGCCTTTTTTGCCGCGGCCTTGGACATGGAAGTGGTCTACCAGACCAATCTGCGCATTGGGGAAGGCGAATATGGCAACGCCACGCTCAGCCGGCATCCCATCACGGATTACGAGGATTGGAGCTTGCCCGGTCCGGAAGGGGCGGAGCCCCGGGGATGTCTCAAGACGACCATCGACGTGAACAGCGTACCGGTCCACGTACTCAACACCCACATGGGGTTGAACGAAGAAGAGCGTAAGGCGCAGGCCGGTTCGATTCTGAACCGCTTGCCGGAGGGACCCGTTATCTTCGCGGGCGACGTGAACGAGGAAACCGGCGCCTCCGCCATCAACGCGTTTCTCGAGGTGCTCCAAGACACGTTCGGCTACCACTCTGGAGACGTAGAGTATACCATCAGCGCGGACAATCCCCGCCGCCGGATCGACTACATACTCGCATCGTCCCATCTGGATGTTCTATCATCGCGCGTAATCGCATCCGAGGAAGCGCGGGTCGCCTCGGATCACCTCCCTTACGTGGCCGCCGTGACCGTGCCGGATCCCCCGGAAAGCGCGGCGGATCACGGGTTTTTGGCGTTGACGATGAACAAATTGAGGAACAAGTAAGAGAAGAACATCCATGACCAATCCCCCCCTGCGGGTCGCCGTGGTTGGATGCGGCGATGTAGCACGGAAGCACCACTTGCCCAATTGGAAGGAACTCGTTGGCGAAGGACGCGTAACGCTAGCGGCGGTGTGCGACGCCGAGCCCGATCGCGCGGCCTTGTGCCGCGATGAATTTGAAGCCGTGAAGGCCTTCAGCAGCTATGAAACGTTGCTCGAAGAGGGCGCTTACGATATCATCGACATATGCACCCAAAACCGCTTGCATTGCCCGATGACCATTGAGGCCCTCAAGACAGGCGCCCACGTGCTCGTGGAAAAGCCCATGGCCATGAACACCGGCGAGGCGCGGCAAATGGTCAAGGCGGCGGAAAAGGCTTCTGGCAAACTCATGGTCGCGCATCACAAACGTTTCGAGGAAGGCGCGGAACAACTCAAGGCTGTGGTGGAAGCGGGCGAACTGGGCGAGATCTACACGGCGAAATCCTTCTGGCTGCGCCGCCGCGGCATCCCGGGGTGGGGGCGGTTTCACATCGCGGAGGAATCCCTCGGCGGGGCGCTCATTGACATCGGCGTGCATATGCTCGACCTCTGCATCTGGCTGATGGGGTCGCCAAAACCCGTGGCCGCATCCGGCAAGGTGTACCGGATGTTCGGCGACCGGGAGGACTTGGTCAATGGGGAGTGGGGCGTGCCTTATGACGTGTCCGAATTCGACGTGGAGGACTACGCCACCGCACGGCTCGATTTTAATGGCGGCGCGGCCGTGGACCTGACCTGCTCGTGGAACCTGCCCGCCGGGCAGGACGCCGTCATCGAGGCGGCCTTCTACGGGACGAAAGGCGGCGTCGCCCTGCGCAACATCGACGGTTCTTTCTA
The DNA here is from genome assembly GCA_046540175.1 of Candidatus Hydrogenedentota bacterium. Taxonomy (GTDB): domain Bacteria; phylum Hydrogenedentota; class Hydrogenedentia; order Hydrogenedentales; family SLHB01; genus SKRY01. The sequence continues at coordinate 133 of JBKHFO010000026.1, read as the reverse complement.
CGACTTCAAAGCCGAGCGCTTCGACAGAACGGACCGGGAGACGCTGGCCGTGCCGCCCGACGCCTGGGGCGGCCGGGCAGCCGTCGCCTGGACGCGCCAGCTCGCCCGGAGCAAACGCTACGACCGAGCGGCC
>JBKHFO010000025.1:0-23945 GCA_046540175.1 Candidatus Hydrogenedentota bacterium | reverse complement strand
ATCCCCCGGCGTTTGGGCCTACCCCGTTTGAATGGGGAATTTTGTCGTACCGCCGGCATCTTGCCGGCCTTGCGCCGCCTGCAAGGCGGTGGTACGCGCGTGCTGCCGTAGTCTTTGCCTGTGCCCTCCTTTCCACCGCCCCGGCCGGCGGCTGTTATATTTGTCTCTGGCTATGCTTTCTTAAAAGTTTACCGCGCCACATCTATGTGAGAGGCGCGCCTCTGCCTTCTATATAGCAAGGTGTATACCAACCCCGAAGCGCGGGGCGTTATAACGCCGTAAATGCTTGTTATCCCTAGACTTAAAGCTTATAGTCGCACAAAAGGCATATCGTATCGCTAGTACACGTGGTATAGGTTGATCTTTAGTGTTATCGACACAATAGTATTCAGTGTTGAATAATAGGCGTACTTTGTCAGATGCCCCCTTGTCTCACCCCAAGGCGCTAAGACGCAAAGAAATTCGGGGAGGCGCGGCGCGTCCCGGCGGGGCGTTGACGTCTTCCCGCGGAGTTAAGCCGCGCGGGAATGATGGTGGGGGAGGGGGCAAGAGGCATGTGCGCAAAAGACTGATGGCGGCGATCCGGTGTTTTACCGTGACATCCCCATCGTTTACAATGGGCAGGATTGGTTTCACCGCGGATTTCGTAACCCTGGAGGCGTTTCCCGTTCATGAGCGGTCCCTTTAACGGCCCTCCCTTGCGCAGACGGCCTACGATCAACATCACGTCGCTCATCGACGTGATGTTCCTTCTGTTGATCTTTTTCATGGTCTCCGCCACGTTCCGCGACGAGCGGGGGCTGGAGGTGACCTTGCCCGAGGGAGGCCAAGCCGAGGCCGGCGGAGGGCAACCCCACGAAATCATTGTCGAAGACGACGGCGCGCTGTTCCTAGACGGCGAGCCGGTGGACGACGCCGAACTGCGAAGCCGTTTACAGGGATTGGGCGAGGACGGGCCGGAGGTGAGCGTGGTCTTGCGCGCCGATGAGAACGCGGGATGGGGCCGCATCGTGCGCGTGATGGATACCGTCCGCGCGGTGGGCGGCGCCCGGCTCACCGCGGCCACCCGCATGCCGGGGGAGGATAGACCCGCCGGTGAGGCTGAACCCTAGAGGATTAAACGTTGGCTTTTGGCAGGGGGTGCGTCTTTAGTCCCTCCAGTTTCCGCTGGACTGCGTCCGCGTGTTTCGACTCCGGAAAGCGTTCGAGGTAGCGCTCTAAGAGACGGCGGGCGAGGTCGGGCCGTTCGAGTTGCCGGGCGTAAATCTCGAACAGCCGAAACGCGACAGATACGCACTTCTCGGGACTGTTGATGTGTTCAAAGGCCCGCTCGAACCAAGGGGCCGCCTCCCCGGCCCGGCCAAGGCGGGCGAGGTTGTCCCCAATGCGGAGAGCGGCCTTGGGATCCTTCGGAAACGCGCGCGCCACGGCCTCGTACTCCGCCGCGGCCCCTTCGTAATCCCCCTGCCGTTCGAGCGCTTCGGCCGCGCCGTACTTGGGCGTCTGCGGCGTGTTATGGCCGGACGGCAGGAACATGCCCACGAAGGCGTGCGAGAGTAGGGACAACACAATGTGGCCGTAGAGCGCGCCAGCCGCGAGAAAGAGCCCCAGGGCCGCCGCCACCTGGAATCCGGTCAGATGGCCCAGCGAGGTCCGCAACAACGCCATCTCCATGGCCATAAAGAGGATGACTCCCACCAGCGTCGCGCCTTCCATAACCGGATTAAGCTCCTCCTGGCGCTTGAAGCGGACATGGAGGGTGTAGATTCCCCAGCCAAGGAAGGGAATCAACAGAATGACCGATAGGATCGAAGGGAGATCCCAGATGCCTTCATATTGAATCTTGAATTCGTTCAGGGGTCGCACTCCTGTGGCTTGTGCCTATCGTGCGCACTCAGCCCTGTTGAGACCGGTTGTAGGGTACCACGCGTGACGGCTTGGACGCCAGACGAAGTGCGCGCCCTGCATTCGCTTCGTTGACTTTCCGCTGGCCATTTCGTATCATTCCAGCAACCTTTCCGCTGACGCCTGTGTTTTCTTTTTTTTCTTGGGCGCGAAACGTACGCACGCACGGCGTAGCGTCACCCAGAAGCGATGCTTTTTCGGACAACCATCTAACTTAGGAGCAACCGAAGGTTATGCCATTGCCCGCACTGCATGAAACGCATTTGCCTGAACGCCAACCGCCCCACCGGGGTAAGGTGCGCGACATCTATGACCTCGGGGATTCGCTGGTCATTGTGGCGACGGACCGCATCTCGGCTTATGATTGGGTGAATCCCACGCCGATTCCCGATAAGGGCAAGGTGCTGACGCAATTGTCCCTGTTTTGGTTCAACCAAGTCGCGGATATTATCGATAATCACTTGATTTCGGCCGATTTGGCTGATTTCCCCGCCGATTTTCAGGCGCACGGTGATCAGTTTGAGGGACGTTCGATGCTCGTGCGTAAGTGCGAGATGTACCCCATCGAATTCGTGGTCCGCGGATACCTCGCGGGCAGCGGCTGGAAGGAATATCAGGAACAGGGCACGGTCTGCGGCGTTCCCTTGCCGGGGGGCTTGCGCGAATCGGACAAACTGGAAACGCCGATCTTTACGCCCGCCACCAAAGCCACCGATGGCCACGACATCAATATCACGCGTGAAGAGGCGGCCAGTGTCATTGGCGCGGAGGCCTTGGACAAAGCGGCCGATATCACTATCCGGGTCTATGAGCGGGGCCGGGATATCGCGGGAGAGAAGGGCATCATCTTGTGCGACACCAAGTTCGAGTTCGGCGTGTACAACGGCCAACTCCTACTGGCCGACGAGGTCCTCACCCCGGATTCGTCCCGCTTCTGGCCCGCCGGCGAATACCAGCCGGGGAGTTCTCCGCCAAGCTTCGACAAACAGTATGTCCGGGATTGGCTTTCGGCGGCCGACTGGGACCGCAATTCTCCGCCGCCGCCGTTGCCCGGCGACGTAGTCGAGAAAACCCGCGAGAAGTACATGGAGGCTTTCACTCGCCTCACGGGGAAATCGAGCCTGTAAGATGGCGGCGCGTCCGCGAAAAATGATATACTTAGTTAGTTCCCTTGGCATCTTAGCTTAGGGCGTTCATCCCACGCTCGTAAATCCAATCCTGCTGTGGGGGGCGCGGTGGGAGTTCAGTCGAGAACCTGCATTTCTTTCAATCCATTGGCGCCGCCGTCAGGCTGTGGGGGACGCGGACGCCGCCGGTGAAGGAGTTAGTTGTTCATGGGCGATAACGACGGCCATCCGAAGCATCATTGTGGGGTGTTTGGCGTGTTCGGGCACCCCGAGGCCGCCAAGCTTACCTATCTTGGGCTTTATGCGTTGCAACACCGCGGACAGGAAGGCGCCGGCATTGTGTGCGCCGGGAACGGACGGCTGAACGGCCACCGCGGGGTGGGACTCGTCTCCGACGTGTTCAAACCGCACAAACTCGGCCGGCTGAAGGGAGACCGGGCCATTGGCCATGTCCGCTACGCCACCTTCGGCAGCAACAACCTGAAAAACGTCCAGCCCCTCATGGCGGACTATGCGAAGGGCTCGATGGCCCTTGGACACAACGGGAATCTGGTGAATGCGGGCGCCCTGCGCGACGATTTGGAAGAGCAGGGAGCCATCTTCCAGTCCACGACCGATAGCGAAGTGATTATTCAGCTCATCGCCCGCTCGCGCAAGGAACGTTTCCCCGACGCTGTCATCGAAGCCTTGCGCAAGGTCATCGGCGCGTATTCCATTGTGGCCGTTGACAACCATTGCATGGTCGCCGCGCGGGATCCCCTCGGATTCCGGCCTCTTTGGATAGGGCGCCGCGGCGGCGCCACCATCTTCGCCAGCGAAACCTGCGCCCTCGACATCATCGACGCGGACTGGGTCCGGGAAATCGAGCCCGGCGAAGTGGTGGTCGTCACGGAGGAGGGATTGGAGTCCTACAAGCCCTTCGAGCAAGTGACCCCAAAGCCGTGCATCTTTGAGTTCATCTATGTGGCCCGGCCCGATAGCGAAATCTTCGGCCAGAGCGTGGACGAGGTGCGAAAACGGCTGGGCCGCAATCTGGCCAAGCTCGCGCCCGCGGACGCCGACATTGTCATGTCCGTGCCCGACTCATCCAACCAGGCGGCGCTGGGCTACGCCCATGAATCGGGCATTCCCTTCGACATGGGATTCATACGCAACCACTACGTCGGCCGGACCTTCATTGAACCCGATCAGACCATCCGCGACTTTGGCGTCAAGATCAAGCTGAACGCCGCCCGCTCGGCCATTCAGGGCAAACGCGTGGTCCTCATCGACGACAGCATCGTGCGGGGCACCACCTCGAAGAAGATCATCAAGGTTTTGCACCGGTGCGGCGTGAAGGAAATCCACTTCCGCATCAGCGCTCCCCCTATCATCAACTCCTGCTTCTACGGCATCGACACCCCCGACCGGGAACGGCTCATCGCCTCGCAAATGAGCGTGGAGGAAATCCGCCAATACCTGGGCGTGGATTCCTTGGTGTTCATGACCATCGACGGGCTGCTGGACGCCGTGGGCGGCCAAAAAGATCACCACTGCACCGCCTGTTTCACCAATCAATATCCCACCATGCTGCCGAGCGACTTTGGCCGGAAACAGAAAGACGCTCCGCGCCACCTCGACATCAGCACCGAGTTGTTCTTTTAAGGTACGGTTTTTGTGTAGGAGTGGGGCGGTTAAGTTTCGATATGGATCGGCGTGAAATAGGGGTTCGGCCCGGCCTCTAGCTTGGGATGTTGTTTGTGGGCCGTAGGGTAGGTGGGTGAGCGTTCCTCAGGGGGGCCAATAATGAGCCGCGAGAGTGAAAACGTCGAAGCGTTCTTCGAAGTGGATGCGCCAGCCATCATCGAACTTGAGCCTGAACGGAAATCGGGCGCCCGGTATCGCACGCCCATTCGGGGGTGGCGCCGCGGCGTTTTCGTGCTACTGGACCTGTCGGAAGTTTCCGAGCTTTCCAAACGCCTCGAACGTGGCCAGAACGTGGCCGTGCGCTTTATTGCGGAAGGGAGGGCTTGTGCGTTCGTTAGTACGGTTCGCGACTGGCAGAGCAGCTGCCTGTTTCCCCACCTACAGCTAAACTGGCCGGATAGCGTCGAATATGTAGGGGTTCGGCAGCATGAGCGTGTCCCGTCCGTATGCCTTGCACGGTGGGAATGGCCGGCGAGAATGAAGCGGAAGGCGTTGTCCGGGACATAAGCCGGGGCGGTTGTTCGGTCGAACTTCCCGAGAATAGTGAAATTGAACGGGATGCCGAACTGGAGGTCTCGTTTGATTTGCCGGATGGCGCGCGTGTTGAGGCGATCCGTTCTTTTGTGCGCAGTATTCGTGCAGAGCATCGGGTGGTTGTAGTGGGATGCTGTTTTAGTGAGGCAATCGATAAGAATACAGCTGCCGATATCGAGTTCTTCGTTACTTCTACCTTGGAACGGTTTCGCGCCAGCCCGCCCTCCACACAGCGGATCCTTGTGCTCGCCCCGAAACACCGCGCGGACGAATCCAGCATCGCCGCCTTGGACAACCTTGGTTTCGAATTCCAAGTGGCGCATGACCCGGTGGACGCCTTCTTCCAGTTGCGTTTGAATAGGCCCGCCGCCTTTGTGGCCTCCGCCGAAGGGGTTCTGCCTGGGGCTGAGGTTTGCCGGTTGGTAAGAGAGAACCGCGCTCTGACCAATCTCCCGATCGTTGTTTTCCGGGATGGAGAACCACCGGATGAGACGGAGAACAAGGCGGTTATGGAGGCGGGCGCCACCCGCTATGTCAGTGGGGCCAACGCCGGCAAACAACTAGCGGAAGCCCTAGAAGACGTGCTCGCCGCCTTCGCGAGGTAAGTTTCACGCAACATCCCCTATAGCGGTCCTCGCAACGACTGTAGAGGATATCTTGCTTACCACCTGAACTGCTTGAATCCTGTTCTACGCGCGGAGTATCGTATCTACAGGCTTGCCGAAGTTCAATGGGGGAAAGCGAAGTAGCCATGGAAGATCTCCAACGTTTCATCGCGCGGCAACCCATTCTGAACGCAAAGCAGGAGGTTTACGCCTACGAACTCCTGTTTCGTTCGAGTATGGAGAACTTGTTTCAGGCCCCGGATGGGGATACCGCCACCTCGCAGCTAATAGCGGACAGTTTCCTACTCTTTGGGATTGAGTCCTTGATTGGCCGGGGCAAGGCATTCATCAACATCACGGAACGCCTTCTTCTTGACGGAGCCGCCGATCTCTTGCCAAAACACAATGTTGTCATTGAGTTGCTGGAAACCATCGAGCCGAGTGAGGCGGTGATCGACGCTTGCCGCAGCCTCGCTGCTAATGGCTACAAACTCGCCCTTGACGATTTCGTCTTTGCTCCAAAGTATTTGCCCCTAATTGAATTGGCGCATATCATCAAAGTGGACCTGCTGGAGTCCTCCCCCGCCGAGGTGGCGGGTTTGGCTAAACGGCTGAACGGGACGGGGACCGTACTCTTGGCCGAGAAAGTGGAGACTCAGCGGGAATTTGAACAGAGCAAGAAAGCTGGGTGCTCGCTGTTCCAGGGCTTTTTTTTCAGCAAGCCCGTCATCGTCAGCCGCAAGGAGCTTTCGTTCCACAAAAATCACTATTTGCGCCTACTAAAAGAAGTCAATTCGCCTGAGATGAGCTATGAGAATCTCGCAAATATTGTGCAGGGTGATGTGTCTCTATCTTATAAACTATTAAAATTTGTTAATTCCGCCTTCTTTGGTTTAGAGCAAGAAATCCGTTCGCTCCAACACGCATTGGCCTATTTGGGGGAAGAGCAGATTCGCAAGTGGGCCACAATAATGACCCTGGGTCAGTTGGCGGGGGACCGTCCTGAAGAACTATTGCGTTTGGCGCTTATTCGGGCGCGGTTTGCTGAACTCGTTGCTGAAAGAAGCAAGCTAGCGGACCGGGGTGGAGACTTGTTTCTCCTCGGTATGTTCTCCCTTCTTGACGCCATGCTTGGACGCCCCATCAAAGAGACGACTGCGGAATTGCCCATAGCCGAAGATCTGCGGGGAGCGTTGTGTGGGGAAGTCAACCCGCTTCGGGCGGTTTTGGAGCTAATTATGAGCTACGAAAAAGGGGACTGGGCTGGCGTTCAACAGCTCGCTTCGCAATCCGGTATCGCGGAAAAGGATCTCGCCGGCATCTACGCCAACGCGATACAGTACGGGGAAGAGGTATTCTGCACGTTGAAGGCCGCCTAACTGCTAAATTATGGAGTGGCGCCATTGTTGATAGAAAGCCGTATCCCTGTCCGTTACTCCGAATGATGCGGTTCCGGGTTACGCCGACGGAGAAGGTTTTCACGCCATGAAGATCGTCGGAACAAGTTGGGTCGTGACGGCGCCGGTTGTGATGCTGCTCTGCTTCGGCGGAGAAGCGGCCAGCTCGCCGCGTATCCTGATCACGGAGGAGCGGCTGGAGCGGATCCAGCGCGGGCTCGAGGAGCCGGAATCTCACTATGCCCAAGCGTTTGAGATGCTGCGCCAGCGGGTCGACTCGGAGGACATCCAGCGTTTCGGGGCCACCGAGGCGAACTGGAACTATGCGCGTTCGTATTTAGCGCAGGCGGCCGCTTTCTGCCACCAGGTGACCGGCGACGTCGAATACGCCGATATCGCTTACCGTACACTGCGCGCTATCCACGAGGACCCGGACCCCGACGAGCGGCTGCCAGAGAGCGGGGCCCATGGCTTGTCGCGGGCCACGGTGGGCCTCGGCTTCGCCTTGGCCTACGACTGGTGCCATGACGCCTGGGATGAAGGGCAGCGTCAGTACATCCTTGAGCGGGTCGAAGCCGCCTTTGAGATGTGGGAAGACTTTAGCCACACGAACCTCGGCCACGAGCGTAAGTCAAACTGGGTGGCGGTCTGCCGGGGAGCCGAGTTGATGATGATCCTCGGCGTAGGGCAAGAAGACGAGCGGGCGGAGCGCTACGAGATGCTCCAGGATGAACTTCGCAGGCACATCGAGAACGGGTACGACGAGATCGGCGCCTCCCAAGAAGGCCTCGGCTATGTAGGCTATGGGGGCATTTTCTTGCTGCCCGCGGTGTTTGCCGCGCGGGATGTGGGGGACACCATGCTTTGGGAGGCGATTGAGGACGATCGGTTATTCCATCGCCATATGATGTACGCGGGGTCGTTCGCCTCGGCCCCCGAAGGCGGCGTGCTGGAGCATTTGAAGATGTTTCCCGCTTCGGGCGTGGGCGGGCCGAATATCAACGACGAAGGGTTTGCGAGTCTCGTGCTGGGCGTGGCGCCCGAGGACGATCTGCCGGAGACTTTGTGGTGGTACGACCGGCACATGGGCCGGTTGGCCGAACCGCGGGACGCGCCCGAACTCCACTACGAGCCGCACCGGCAGGGGACGATGTGGGCCCTGCTCTTTTACCCGGAAGGGGTGGAGCCGCGCGATCCGACTGGCGCATGGCCCTCGCTAATCAGCGACGGTCAAGGCCGGCACTACTTTCGCAATCGCTGGCGCGACGTGAATGACGTGCTGGTGGCGGTTCATGCGGATACCAAATGGCTTCCGGCGGCGTGGTCGCAGGCTGAGGCGGGTCATTTGAGTCTGATCGCCTACGATACGTACTTTTTCGGGGGACCTCGCAAGGAACGCGAGGGGGAGCTGTATACCAAGCTCCTGGTCGACGGCGACTCCGGCCAAAGCACCGACACCGGCGAGCGTCAGCGGTTGGAGGAGTTCAACCGCGGCGGTTATCTCGTGATCGATGGCGGGGAGCAATATGCCAACCTGGGCGTCGACAACTACCAGCGTCATGTGATGCTCGAATACGGTCCGCCGGAGGACAACAATGCAGTGGTGGCCGTGCTAGATCAGGTGGACTCGATTGACGAGCACACTTACACATGGAACGCCCATCTCGGGACCGAGAAGCGATTGGCGGATTGGGGCATTGAGGCCGAGGCTGGGCAGGACCAAGGGTATCCGGCTTTCACGCTGCGCGGCGCCGGGGAAGGGGTGGTCAAGGGCTGGGTGCTCCGCCCGGAAGGCATTGAGGTTCACGCCGATGGTGAACGGCTGTACTTTGAGGAGGATGCCCCTTCGTCCGAGTTTCTGGTGGTGATGTCGGTTGAGCCCATCGAGCCCGCTACGCTTGAGGTGAAGCAAGAAGGGCCGCGAGGGTTGGTGTTTCAAGTGGGACAAACGCTCGTGGGCTATGACCGGGCTAAGCACGAGCTGCGATACGGCGAAAAGGCGGAGGAGTTGGCCGTCGCGGCTGACCAACCTTTGCCGGTGCGTGGCCTTCGCACGCGCACGCTCTCCGATCAGGCGGTAGAGCTGCGCTGGTTCGAAGAAGACTGGAACGCGGACCGGCTGGTGTTGGAGCAGCGCCGGCAAGGCGAAGAGTCCTTCGAGGCCATGGCGGAACTAGACGCGGAAAGGGCGATGCACGTGGTCAAAGACCTTGAACCCAGCAGCGAGTACAGCTGGCGGCTTGTGGCGGCCAAGTCGCAAGCGCGCGCTGAGCCATCCCGCGAGGTTTCGGCTTCGACCTGGAATCGTGGTTATGCAGTCCATGTGGAGGACTTCGCCCCGCGCGAGGGCAACGAATTGCCGGAGAACATTTTGGGTGAGTGGCAAACGCGTAACCAAGATCGCGGCTGGGCTCTGTCGCAGGGCGAGGGCTCGCTGCGCAATGCTGAGACGCCAACAGGGAAGATGGCCACCACCGGCCGAACACGGATCGATAACACCAACATCTTTTTCACAGAGGATTTTGTGGCCGATCTGTCCGGCGAGGCCGCCGCAGTGGAGATTGACGTCCGCACCGAAGGCACGGTCCGCTTCGGGCTGATGCTTAAACTCAGTGCCGGCCGTTGGGTGCGGACCGATGAGATGGCCCATATTGCCTCACGCGATCGGTGGCAGACTCAGCGATGGGAGATCGCTAACATAGACGAATGGGTTGAGATCGCTCCCGATGAGCCGTTGACCGGCGACAAAATCGAGCTCAGCAGGGCCGGCCTGACTGAGGTAGAGGGAGTGGGCATCTGGGCGAGTTGGCCGCTGAATGAGCGTTGGGCCCAGGTGGACCAGCTTCACGTTTACGCCCGCGGTTTTGAACGGCGGCGTTGAGAGTACGCTGAAGGCCGCCCCGCGAGTACGAGAGTAACCCCGGCTCTGTTTGCAGGGCGCGGCTCCACCCCTATGGATGTGTCAACCAGGGCTTAAACGCGCCCGTTCAACATACTGAAAGGGGAACGCAAAACCAATCCGCGGGCGCCCAAAGGACGTCGGTGTGTTCATGTCTCTTGCGGAGGGCAAAGATGGCCGCACGAAGATTACAACGCGATAAACGGCTTTATACAGGGTTTCTTTTTGAGCGCGTACGTACGGCCTGGCGGACAGGGGAGAGAGCCGCCAGTGAGCCCAAGGGCGGCGCCTTTCGGGTTCGTGTCCCCCGCCTTTGTACGTATGCGATACGTTTGCCCCCCTCCGAGCGCCGCTCGCTTCACGTATCCCCGTAGAGGGGTGAAAGCGGGCGGCGCTTTTTTCAATTTGGCAGGCGAAGTGCGCGAAGCGGGAATACAGGTTGTGGGGGCCTTGTTTCGGGTAGGCTCACTTCACACACGCTGACTGGATTCACCAGTGGCCTTGGAACCATCCAGCGGATGTGGGGTTCCAAGCCTTCAGACACAGCTCGCGCATAGGGCGGGGCTGCACAGCAACGGAAAAGGAGGTCAAAGATGCGGACACGATACGGAAAGAGCGCGAAAACATGGAGTTGGATTGCGGGAATGTTGGCCGTGGCGTTCACACTGAGCGGGGCCGCAGCGGCCCAAGAACTGGGCGAGGTGGAAATCGGCGAACAGATGCCTGATGTCACGATGCCGATTGTGGGAACGGAGGACGAGGAAGTCACGCTTTCGGAACTGGAAGAGAAGCTTGTGGTTCTCTCTTTCCGGTGCAACACCTGTCCGTGGGTCAGAGGCGCCGACCCTGACTTCAACGAGGTGGTGGAGAACTTTGAAGAAGACGAGGAAGTGGTGTTCTACGGGATTAACCCCCACGACGAGATGTCCGGCGAGCGGATGCTTGAGTATGCGGAAGAGGCGGAGCTGAATCAGCCCATTCTACGCGATGAGGGGCACGAATACGCCGACGTAGTTGGGGCGACTCGGACGCCTGAGATCTACATTGTGGATAACCGGGACGTAGATGATATGATGGTGCTGAAGTATCACGGCGCATTTGACGATCGGGACGTCCCGAACGAAGCCGGTGATACGAACTACGTGGTTGAGGCGTTACAGCAACTTTTGGCGGGTGAAGAAGTGGAAGTAGCCGAAGCCGATGCATGGGGCTGTACAATCAACCGTTAGTTCAGGGAAGAATCCTCAACAACACTACACAAAGGAGAATGAAACGATGCAAAAACAAACTCGCTCTATCGCGCTGTCGATGCCTACGGTTACCCCGGCGGTTTGGATGACCCTCCTGCTGTTCCTCTTGGCTACGGCCATGATGGGATGTGAGCTGGCGGAGGATATGGAAGAAGACCTGAACGGAGAGGGGGAGGAGCCCGAAGAGGACGAAGGCAACGGCGAGAATGGTGACGGCGGAGACAACGGCGAGAATGGTGAGGATGGAGACTCTGCGTCGCTGTGGGATTCTGGCCGGGCCCTTCCCCGAGCGTGAACAGAGCTGAAAGGTGGTTATGAAGGCAAAATCACGCGTTACGCGGCGGGTCCCCCGCTTGGGACCCGCTGTAGGGTTCGCCTTGCTGCTGTTCTTTAGCGGCGCGATGATAATGGGGTGCGAGCCAGCCGAGGCGCCCCCAGCAGACGATGCCGAAGAGCAGACGGTGGAACAGGACGACGAGAATGGCGCGCCCGAACCCGAGGAAGAAGCGGACAGCGGGGAGGGTGGCGAGGCCATGGACGCGGAAGAACGCGTGACCTTGGTGGATATGGACGCCTTGGCCCAGATCGTGGAAGAGGGCCGAGGGACGGTGACCGTCGTCAACTTCTGGGCCACGTGGTGTCCGCCGTGTCTAAATGAGATGCCCCATCTGGTAGAGTTCCATGAAACGTATGGGGGCGATGGGGTGACGTTCATTAGCGTCACCGCCGACGCGCCGCGGACCATCGAGTCGGCGGTGACGCCCTACATGACGCGGGAAAATATTCCGTTCCATGTGTACGTTATGGACGGCATTCAACCGCCTGATGTCGCGGACGGATTGGATATTGATTTTCGCGGCGCGCTCCCCGTGACTGTGGTTTTTGATCAAGAGGGAGAGGTGGCGGCGCACTGGGAAGAGGAAATCACATTGGCCGACCTTGAGGAAGCCGTGAATCCTCTACTTGACACGACCTGACGCGGGTTCGTTTTTTTCCTTCCCGCGTGTATCGCTTTAGTCAGCGCCGGCGTCGACATAGGTTGACGCCGGCGCTTATTTGGTGGCTGCTATCGAGAAGCTTGTAGGTTTGAGTTGTGTAAGCAATACCCCTATCAAAACGACGGCGAGCCCAATAATATCCATCAGCTCGAGAATATCCCCAAATGCTATCCAGGCCATAAGCATGGTTACCGGAGGCCCCAGATAAAACAAACTGGCCACCCTTGTAGCATCGATTCTCTTTATCAGCATCCACATGAAAGCGTAAGCGCCCAGCGAAACGGCTAGAATAAGCCATAGCATGGTGTAGATAAACTCAACCGGCCATTGGCTCTCCAGGTTTTCGATAAACACAGCCGGGAAGGCTAAAACGATCGCAGTGCCCAAGCTTTGGTGGAACAGGGTCAGGTCAATAGGAGTCTTTTGCTGTTCCTGTTTTAGCTCTGTCCTTCTTTGGATCAAACTAGCTACTGTAATGGCTATAACGGAACCCAAAGGAATCAAGTACCCGAAAACAGACCTTGTGTCTGAAAAATCAATCCTGTTGAGCAGTGTTAGCGCAACCCCGCCAAATCCGATTATCAGTCCCAGCCACCTGTGAAGAGGCGTGTGTTCACCCGTTGCAATTCCCGAAAAGGCGCCCGTTGCCAGGGGCTGCAAGGCTACCACCAGCGCGACTATTCCGGCCGGCGTATTCTGGTTCAGAGCAAGGAGTACACAACTCAGCCATACGCCATGGGCCAAAACACCAACGGTTATGTCTATTGCAACTGCCGTCCACCCCACCCATCGAAAACGTGTCCGCGTCAGCAGATATATGAAAAGAATAAGGGTAAGCGCCAGGTAACGCCAGAATAGCAAGGTAAAAGGCCCCGCATAGGGTAAACCATATTCGGCGCCTATGAAGCCGGAATTCCAGAGCAGCACAAATGCTAGAGCGAGGAACACCGTGGATCGATTCATGGTTAATTATACGTCTGTCTTGAGATTGGGTTTGAAGGTTTCGGGGAAGTGTTCAGAAATGTGCGTCATTTCCCTTTTACAGGGCCTCCGCGCGGCTGAAGGGCGGAGGCCCTGAAAAGCGGTTTCCTGGTGAAAATGCCTTTGGGCATTCGCCCTTACGGTACGAAGACAGGTCCGAAAACAGGCAGCGCCCGTCCGGCCCCATCCGTTACCGTGCAATCCGGGAAAAAGCCCCGGCCGTACCACAAGTGAAGGTCTTCGGGTAATTGATTCGACCAGAGTTGAATCACTTCTCCTTCATCCGTTTCTGTAATGACTTGCTTGTAAATCGGCTGTAGCGGCTCGTTATCGCCGTCGCTTAGACTAAAACCGCGCACGCCGCCCGTGGCTTCGAGCCCATCCTCAACGCCGTCAAAGTGAACCTCTAGGTAAGAACCGAAACGGCTGTCCCGGCGCTCCACGCTAGCCAGGCGGGGGCCGGACGCTTCTGGCGGCTGCTGCCCCGCGTCCATGCGCCCCGCGATATCCGCCAAGCGGATCCCCAAGGTCTTGAGTCCCTCCGTGCCGATATGGATGGGGTCATCAAGGACGAGGTCGATGCTGGGGGTCATGGCGACGCCAGCCATAGTCTTCTCGATGCTTGTTTGCGCCGTTTGAACGGTATCCCAGCCCGCGCCGTCGTCCGTGGTGGCGTAAGGGCCAATTTGCACATAGTAGAAGGGTAAGGCGGGATCGTCAAAATCGGTCCGGACCGCCTCTATGAAATCACGGAATTTGTCCTCGTAGGCATCGGCCGCGCCACTATCCGATTCCCCTTGATACCACAGAACGCCCGCTACTTCGCCGCCCGCTTCCAGAAAGCGCCGGTACATGGCGCCATAGAGCGACTCACCGTCTTCCTCGCGCCGCGCGGGGTCCCACTGGTCCATGGAGGTGCCTCCGTGTGCGCAGGGAATGAGTCCCACGGGCCGGTCTGTGTCCTCGAATCGCGCCTTGGCGAACGGCAGGCCGAGCCCGGCGCCTTTGGTCCAATCCGTCACGTCAATTTCCAGGCCCTCGGCCGCATCGGAGTTGTGAACGGGATCCACGGATTCCCCCCGCCGGTGCAAGGGTTCTTCCGCCAGCCGCCAATCGTCGTTCATCGCGAAAACGTGGACCCGCGGATGGGGCTGCGCCACGTTTTCCATGTTGCCCACGCCCTGCATGTTGGATTGCCCCGCCAGGATCCACAGCTCCCCGGCGAGCACCTGCTCCGCTTGGGCCTCGTGACCGTCCAGGCGGAACTGAACGGTATACGGCCCGCCCGCCGGTATTCCCGCAAGGGCTCCTTCCCATTCTCCTTGCGCCGCCTGGCCTATCTCATGCCACGCGAGAATCTCTTCATCATCCTCTCCGGTTACGCGCGCCTCGACCGGTCCGTCAAGTTCTTCCGCGGTCCCGGAGCATTCTGCCGCCGCCAAGTCATTGCCGTCACACTGGAGCACCTGATAGTCTGTCAGGCCTTGGTCCAACGTGAACGATTCTTGCCCCTGCGCCGCCATGCCCAACAACATAATCATCGCTGCGCCGCATGCCAACCATCGCATATCGCACTCCTTTCGTTAAGGTGTAGAGGATTTTGTGGATTCCACGTCCGCGTGTCGACGTAATCCAGCATCGTTTACTCTACGCGACGGCGCAGCTAACCGCAAGCTACCCCCCCAATCGGCGAGTGGGGGAAACCTGCGGTGTTAGACTAACGAAAGTACTGTATCCGTGACCTTGTTCAAGGGTGTTATGTGATTGGCGGCGCCCAGTTTCACGGCTTCGCGCGGCATTCCATAGACGACGCAACTGCTCTCGTCCTCGGCGATGGTCTCGGCGCCTTGCCCCTTCATCATACGGAGGCCCTCGGCCCCATCCGCGCCCATTCCGGTCAAGAGCACGCCCACGGCGTTCTTGCCGGCGAATTTCGCCACGGACTTGAACAGGACATTCACCGAGGGCCGGTGCCGCCCCACGAGGGGTCCGCTCCGAACATCCACCAAGTATTGGGCGCCGGAACGCCGGAGCGTCATGTGAAAATTGCCAGGCGCGATAAGAGCCTTGCCGGGCGAGATGATGTCGCCGCTTTCGGCCTCTTTCACCGTTATCGCGCAGATGTTGTTGAGCCGTTCGGCGAAGGCGCGGGTAAAGTGCTCGGGCATGTGTTGCACGATGACGATGCCGGGCGCGTTAGGAGGCATGGCGGTGAGCACCTCTTGGAGGGCTTGGGTTCCGCCGGTGGACGCGCCGATGGCCACGACTTTGTGCGTGGTCTTGGTCATGGCGCGGGTCGCCGCGCGGGGACTACTTCCTGCCGACCCGTGGAGGGATTTCACCCGCACCGTGGCGGCCGCCTTCACTTTGAAACACAGCTCCTCGGCGTTGTCGCCAATGCTGAAGGCCGAGCCCGGCTTACACATCACCTCAACCGCTCCGGCCTCGAGGGCCTCCATGGCCAGCTCGCCGCCCTTGGGCGTCAAGGAAGACACCACGATCACCGGCATGGGGTGGTGGCGCATGAGCTTGCGAAGAAACGTGATGCCGTCCATTCGCGGCATCTCGATATCCAGGGTGAGCACGTCGGGCTGATGCGACAGGATCATGTCGCGCGCGACGTAGGGATCCGGCGCGCTGCCCACGACAGTCAGCCCGGGATCCCGGTCGAGTTCGGCAGTCAACACGCGCCGGACCAGGGCGCTGTCGTCCACCACCAGCACGCGCACCGGCCGTTCCGCGCCCGGGGCGGAGGGTTGTACGCTCATGATAGCGGCCCGCCTTCCAATCCCTCCGACTCCAGCCGGAGCAATAGGGGATGTTCGCCGTCCATGAGAAAACACAGCGTGGCGCCGTCCGTGAGCACGGCGTCCCATTCGCCCGCCGCCACACGCCGGGCCTTGGGAATCCCCAGTGTAAAGGTGGGCTCCTCCCCGGCAAGGGTGGTGAGCAATTGACCGCAAAACTGGTTGACCAATTCCTCAAGCGTATCCAGCCCTTGTTGAGGGTCCGCGTCCTCCAGCCCCAGCAGGTTGCAGCTCATTTCTTGGGCGGCGTCAAGGGAGGTGTAAACCCGTAGGCGCCCGCTTGCGGCGCCGTCGAAGAAGACCTCCGCCGACACGGCCTCTCCGGGTTCGCACAGTTCCTCTTCGCTGGAATCCGCTGGATCACCAAACATGAACCCGAAGATCTCCGTGACCTCACAGACGACCTCTTCGATGTCTCGTTTGACCTTGCTATTCATGAACCACCCCCAGGGCGCTGTTCACGGCCTCTTTGACCTGCTCCGGCTTGAACGGCTTGCGCAAGTACGCGCTGATGCCGAGTTCGCGCGCCTCCGCGATGCGTTCCGCCCCGCCTTCGGTCGACACCACGATGACGGGGAGACCTTTGAGCATGGGATCGGCGCGAAGATGCGCAATCAGGGTAAGCCCGTCCATTTCGGGCATGTGAATGTCGGTGAGGACAATATCCACCTCTTGGGTGTTCAAGACCTCCAGGGCCTCGGCGCCGTTGCCCGCTTGCAGCACAGTCCCGAGCGGCAAACCGGCGAGCCGCAATGCGCGCGCGACCAATCCGCGCACCGTGGCCGAATCGTCCACCAGCAGTATGTTGAGTTCCATGGCAGGGCTACTCCTTGTTCTCCGTCCGGCGCTTTACGGTCACCGGCCGTGCATCGGCCATTCACAGCTTTACTTCGGCGCCGCCCATCTTTATGGTGGTGACGCCGCAATCCATATACAAGCTCATGGTGCGCGGGGCCTTCCCGCCCACGTCCTCGCCCGCGATGAGAATGCCGTTTTTCCAGAGCACCTTTCGAAGCACGGTGTAATTGCGTTCGCCGATCTGGAACGCGTTGTGCGCCTCCAAGGGGGCCGCTCCGCCCGCCACCTTCGCCACAAGCCGCGCCTTTGACGCGCCCATGTCGAGCAGCGTCTGGATGAGCCGCGTGGCGCCGGTGTCCGTGAACATGCACGGGTTGGCTTCCGCCTTGGCCTTGTCCATCCGGGATAGGGCGAGCATGCTGTGCAACAAACCGCCCACGCCCGCCTCGGGATCGAACAAGCTCAACCCGATGCACGAACCGAGGGAATAGGTGATGAGCACATCGGCGGGGTTGCTAGAGACGCCCATGTCGGAAACCCACACCACCCGCAGGACGCGGTTCCCGTGAAAGGTCATTGTCTTCTCCATGGTCATGACAGTTAATCCTTGCGGCATATGGAAGGACCCACCGTTTTGAAGTTGTGGTCCAAACCCGTCAAGCTTTCGGCATGGCCCACGCACAAGTATCCGCCCGGTTTCAACAGCCGGTGGATTTCCCGCAAGAGCGCAAGCCGCACCCGCGCGTCAAAGTAGATCATCACGTTGCGGCAGAACACGACATCCAGGGGACCGTGCATGGGAAAGGGCGGCTGGGCGAGGTTTAGTTGCTTGAAGACACACAGCCGGCGCACCTCGGATCGCACGGAATACTGAACCGTCCCGTTGACTTCCTTCTGGAAGTGGCGCAGAACAGTGGCGCGATCGCAACTCGCCACCCGCTGGGGCGCATACACGCCCGCCTTTGCCTGCGCCAAGACCTTGGTCGAGATGTCCGTGGCGAGAATCCGCACATCGCATTCGGAGCCGAGCGTGTCCAGCATCGTCATGGCGATGGAGTAGGGCTCTTCGCCGCTGCTGCTCGCGGCCGACCACACCCGGAACCGGCGTTGCCCCGCCGCGCGCCACTTCTCGCAGACCTCGGCGAGGAACTGAAAGTGATCGGCTTCCCGGAAAAAGCTGGTGACATTGGTGGAAATCGCGTCGATAAGCTGCACCAATTCGGCCTCATCGCCGCTGCTTTCCACGTAATGGAGATAGTCCTCGGGTGTTTCCAGATTCAAGGCGCGCATGCGCTTGCCGATGCGCGCCGATACAAGGGCCTCCTTCTTCTCTCCAAGGTTGATGCCGCTCATGTCGTACACCAACGCGCGAAAACGCTCCATGGTGTCACGTTTCATCGAAGAAGGGGCCTCCCGCAGCGCGTTCAGACGCCAGCCCGTTCGAGGGTTTCCGTGATCTTCCCCACGAGCGTCTCCGGAGTGAACGGTTTGATGGCGTAGTTGTTGGCGCCGGCCTTGAGCGCTTCCACCACGCGGCTTTTTTCGGCCTCCGTGGTGACCATGATGATGGGAACGCTGGAGCCCGCCCCGCGTATCGCCCGGACGGCCTCAATCCCGGTCATGTTCGGCATGTTCCAGTCCATTAGGATAAGTCCTAACTCTTGCTGGCCGGCGAGATCCACGCCTTCTTGGCCATCGCACGCCTCCACCACGTCGGAAATGCCCGCACGCTCCAAGGCGCCGATAAGCACCCGCCGCATCACCGCCGAATCGTCCACTATCAATGCTTTCATTAATTCACCTCCGCTGGCTGCTCATTCATGACACAGGTCACTCGCAAACTAAACGCGCCCAGTTCGCTATCGAACGGGATCTCGAGCCACGTCGCCTTGCCGGGATACTTCACCTGAAAATCCGAGCCGTGAATCACGCTGGGCAGACCAAGCGAAACCGTGGAGCCCATTTTTTCCGAGAAGCTTGTCTTCGCCTGGCCCGCAATGATGTTCACGAGTTCCGCGATTCCATCGCTCACGGTCGCATCGATCTCCGTCATGGACATGCCGAGCCAGTGATTCACCGTGGCGAGAGCGGTCGTTTGCGGCAAATGCAAGGCTACGGCGCCCTGGGCGGGTCCATCCATGCCAATCAGAGCGATGAGGCTTTGCGGGCAGGGGCCATTCTCCGCCACGTGAAGCCCGCTACGGTGCGGCGTGACGTGGAGCATGGTGGTGTATACGTTGATAACCGACTCAAGAAAAGGATTGATAAGACGTACGTCCATGTGTAACTACTCCCCGGCTTCGGCATGAGCCGTGGCGAGGGATCCCTGCTCCCCCGCGCCGGCGCGGGCCGCTGTTTCCACTGTGGTTTCCTGGGTCCGGCGGATAAGGCCCGCCACGTCGAGAATCAACCCGACGCGTCCGTCCGGCATGATCGCCCCGCCCGCCACGCCGGCGACCGGGGGAATCCCCTGACCCAAGGGTTTGATCACGGTCTGCTGCTGGCCCAATAATGTATCGGCCAAGATCGCCAATTGTTTACCGCCATCCTCCACGAGCAACGCAATGGCCTCCGTGGGATCTTGAACGGCCTCTCCTATGTTCAGGAGCCGGCTCAGCCGGAACAGGGGGATCAAGGATCCCTGCTGCTTGAGCATTTCCCCTCGCTGCGCCACGGTGTACAAGTCGCCGGGCTCGGGCCGCACGGCGCGGATAATGTTCCCAATGGGGACGATGTAGCGCTCTTTCCCGGCGACAAGACCCATGCCATCAATGATGGCCAGCGTGAGCGGAAGCCGGATGGCGAACACCGTCCCTTGGCCCGGCGTGGAGCGGATCTCGGTCTGGCCGCGCAGCGCGGCGATCTTGCGTTGCACCACGTCCATCCCCACGCCCCGCCCGGACACGTCCGTAACTTCCTTGGCGGTGGAGAATCCGGGCTGGAAGACGAGATTC
Organism: Candidatus Hydrogenedentota bacterium; assembly: GCA_046540175.1. GTDB lineage: Bacteria > Hydrogenedentota > Hydrogenedentia > Hydrogenedentales > SLHB01 > SKRY01. Next base: position 4,004 of record JBKHFO010000025.1, on the reverse strand, counting down.
CACACCTCGCTGTCGCTCAGATTCTCCCCATCGCTGATGAGTTCGCGCTCGATGGCTTTCGCCACGATCGCCTCGCGGTCAAGTCCGCGGCCGTCCTCCTCGATTTCAACAGCCACCGCCCCCCGTTCGTGAAACGCGCGCAGGGTGAGCGTGGCCTGTTCGGGTTTGCCGTTCGCGGCGCGCTCGGCGGGCGGTTCGATGCCGTGGTCCACCGCGTTCCGCACCATATGCATCAACGGATCGGCCATTTGGTCCACGACGTTCTTGTCCAGCTCGGTGTCATCGCCTTCCGAGACAAACGCGACGTTCTTGCCTTGTTTCTTGGCGAGGTCCCGGGCGAGCCGCGCCATCCGCTGGAACGCGCCGCGCAACGTCACCATGCGAAGCGACATCGAGATTTCCTGCAACTCCCGCGTGATCTTCTCCATGAGCGTGAGCCGCCGGCCGAGTTCGGACATGGGGTCGTCGTTCACTTCCGGCGCTTGCCGCACCATCGCGCCGGCGATGACCAACTCGCCAATCAAGTCCACGAGATGGTCCAAGCGGTCGGCGTCCACTTTGATCGCTTCGCGGCTATGAAACATCGAGCGGCGTTGCTCTTCCTGCTTGCGCAGGGCCTCCGCCGCTTCCCGCGCCTCGACCTTGCCCGAGCTGACCAGCATCTCACCCAGCTTCCGGGGCTGGTCGGACTTGGCCTGTTCCCCCAGGGCGGCCTCCACATCCTCGCGGAGCGCCGCCCCGCTCTCGATGAGGATTTCGCCCAAACGAAGGGGGCGCTCCTTGTTTTCCACCACCGCTTCAAGCCGGGTAGCGAGTTCGCCCACCCACTCCGCCGACGGCGTCGCAACGCCCGCGCGCAGGGCTTCCTCGTGCTCCTTCATCAGGCGCTTCAACCCGTCCACCGACTCGAAGGACAGGTCGACGGCCTCGTCTTCCATGCGGAGGGTTCCCTGCCGCACCTTGTCCAGCAGCGATTCGGAGAGATGCGCCAAGGTCTGCACCGTCAGCATCTGGAGCAGCCCCGCCGCGCCCTTGATGGTGTGGAACGCGCGGAACACGGCGTCGATTGCGTCCCGGTTGTCTGGTTCGGTCTCCAGGGTGAGCAAGTGCAAGTCGGCCTGGGCGAGGTGTTCTTTCGCCTCATCGAAGAATTCGTTCAGCAGATCAAAGTCTTCGGTGATGATCTCGCCCCCGTACGATGGGGGAGATGCTTCGGAAGGAGGGGCTTCCTCTACGGGCTCCGCCTCGCTGAGGGCCGGGGATGTGGCGTCTTCAGCGGCGGCTGGCTCAGCGGGCGCCCCAGCGCTAATACCCCACTCCGGGGGAACAGGCGGCGCCGCACCGTTCCGAAGCGCCCGTTGCAGGTAATCCAGCATCTCGCCAACGCGCGCAAGTTGCGGTTCCGCCGGGCCGCCTTCCTCGAGGATGACGTTGTTCACCAACTCGGCGGCGGCGTTGGCCACGGCCGGGAGTTCAGGCATCGCCGTGTTTTCCGCCGCCCAGGCCGCAAAGGATTCGAAGGCGGCATACACCTGCGCCAAACCCGGCAAATCCTTCGCATCAATGAGCGCCATCCGCTCGCAGAGGTCTTCCAGTGTCTTCAACTGCTCTTGTTCCGCCATTCAGTGCCCTTTCCATACCAAGCCTACTGGGCGTTGGGGTGACCGTTGTTTGTTTCAAACCGGAATCTGTCGCGCGCGCCGTACATCGCCCGGCCCTTCGGGCCCCCCTTCAAAGGGCCAACCGTACCGCCGGCATCTTGCCGGCGCGTATCGCCGCCTTCCCGGCGGCTTGGCTTATGGGCCGGCAAGATGCCGGCGGTACGAATTATTCCCCCCTGGAAGGGGGATCAAGGGGGATGTCTCTTTCCCTATTCAGACGCCCTTGCGTGTTGCGTGGGGCGAGGAGCCCATGCTCCCCGCCCCCAACCAAACTTCAATCAGAAGTCCTTGAAGTCATCGTCGTCCAGCGGAAACGCCGATTCCGAGGAGGCCCCCGCGTTGGCCGTTTCGCGCCTGGAACCTTGCGCCGCTTGCCGGCCGCCGCCGTTCACGCGCGTCTTGCCATGGCCGTTGCCGTTGCCATTGCCGTTACTTCCGCCGTTATGACTGTGCTGTTGCTTGGGCTTGGCGCTGTGGTGGCTCGCCGCCGCGGTTCCGCTTTGCGAGTGCGTCTTACGCTTCGCCGTCTTGCCGCCACCGGAACCGTTGTACGAGGCAGCGGAGCCAGCGCCTTTCACGACCTCGGTCAACGTATTCACCATCTGAAGCAACTCATGCGCCTGCGAGGTCAACTCCTCGCCCGCCGCCGCCGCCTCCTCGGCGTTACCCGCGTTGGTTTGCGTGACTTGGTCCATCTGGGCAACCGCCGTATTGATCTGCTCGATGCCTTGCGTCTGCTCGTTGCTCGCGGCGGAGACCTCGGCGATGAGCTGCGCCACGCGATCAATGGCGCCCGACACTTCGTTGAGCACCTTGCTCACGTCCTGCGACGCCGTCACGCCTTCCTGGGCGTTCTGCTGCGATCCCTCGATGAGCGCCGACGTGTTCCGCGCGGCCTCCGCGCTGCGCTGCGCCAGGTTGCGCACTTCCTCGGCCACCACGGCAAAGCCCTTGCCGGCGTCGCCCGCACGGGCCGCCTCCACCGCCGCGTTCAACGCCAGCAGGTTGGTCTGGAAGGCGATCTCGTCGATGGTCTGGATGATCTTGGCGGTCTCGTCCGACGAGGATTTGATCTTCTCCATCGTGGACAGCATCTCCTCCACCGCCTTGCCCCCGCGCTGGGCGCCTTCGTGCGCCTCACGCGCCGCCTTGTCGGCCTCGTTGGCGTTCTCGGAGTTCTGGCGCGTCATGCTGGCCATCTCCTCCAGAGAGGCGGAGCTTTCCTCCAGCGAGGACGCCTGTTCGCTCGCGCCTTCCGCCAGGCTCTGCCCGGACTGCGCGACCTGATCCGCCGCCGAGGACACTTGGTCCGCGCCCGCGCTCAGGCTCTCGATGACGCGTTTGAGCGCGTTCGCGATCGACCGGCTAAGGAAGACGCCGAGTCCAATCGCCACAACCACCCCGATCACGATGGCGCCGATCATCATCATGTTCGCCTGCGCCACGGCGGTATGAGCGTCTTCCACGGCCTCTTCCGAAATACCGCCGTTTATTTCGGCAAGTTCTTCCAGCAGGCCCAGGCCCGTCTCTTCAAGGGGCGCGATTTCCTTTGTGGCGAAGTCGTCCGCCTCATCGTAGAGATCCCGCGCGTTTTCCGCCTGCGCGACCAACTCGTAAAGCCCTTCGTCGACGGTCTCCCGCGCGGCAGGGACAAACGTCTCTCCGAGGACTTCTTCCGCCGCTTCTCGATCGTCGGCTTCTACATGGTCGCGAATCGTGGCGACCGCGTTGTGGAACTCCCTGTGGGGCTCGTGTATTTGACTCAGCACGGCGTTGAATTCGGCGTTGTCGACCTCGGTCTCGGCCATCCACTGTCCAAATGAGCAGGCGGTGTGGTCGTCGCCACCCTCGAACGTCTCGCCCGTGCGCACCATTTGGTTCACCTGCTGGATGACCGCGTAGTGGTCGCCCCGGAAGCGTTCCATTCGGCTGAGGAAGCGATTGGGATTGAGGATGCCTGTGTTTTCTACGCGGTCCATAAGGGTCAGAAACTCGTTGTTCGCAGTGCCCCAGTCGGCGAGTACACTCTCGAACTCGTTGCTGAGCCGGGTCTCCTCGTCCGTGGCGGGCAGCTCCGCGAAGCGCTCCCACGCTTCGCGGTACTCCTCGCGGGCGCTGGCAAACTCCTCGCGCAACTCGCCGCGTTGATCCTCCGTAAGACGCGGGTTCTCGAGCGTGGTTATCGCGAGGGCCAACTCTTTAATCGCCCCGGTGGTCGCGTTCAGCTCGATAATACTCGGCACGCGAACCTCGCCGATATCCCCGACATGTCCTTCCATTTCGTTCAGGCCCTGTACGCCGACCACGCCGATCACCACGGCGATTGCCGCCACAAGCAGAAAC
>JBKHFO010000024.1:0-24266 GCA_046540175.1 Candidatus Hydrogenedentota bacterium | reverse complement strand
CCCTTCCAGTGGGCGGAGCAGATCAGCATGGAGGAGACCGAGCGGCGGCAAGCGATCCTGGAAGAAGGGTTCAAGCGAACGGGGGGGATCAAGTTTGGCCGCCACGAATCCGTGACGACGTTCATCGAAGGCCTTTTGAGCCGGGCCGACCGGCGCGCAGCGGACCTCATCGAGGCGGCCTGGCGCCGGGGAGCCCGTTTCGAGAGCTGGGGGGAGCAGGTGAACCTGCGCGCCTGGCGCGAGGCCATCGAGGCGGTAAACTATGATGTGGCGGATGCGTTCCGCGAACGCGATGTGACCGAGCGGCTGCCGTGGGACCACATCGACATACTCATCCCCAAGGAATGGCTTCAAGCGGACTGGGCGCGCGCCCACGAACTCAAGCATGCGCTGGATTGCCGCCAGGGCAAGTGCCACCTCTGCGGGGTCATCCATCGCGAGCGGGACTTGTGCCGCCACATGCTCAAGAATCAGAAGCAAGGCCGGAAGGAAGAGGCGTACCTGGTCACCACCCCCGCGCCGCAACCGCCCGAACCCGAGCCCGTCCAACGGTTGTGGCTACGCATTGGCCGGAGCGGAGAAGCCCGTTTCCTCTCGCATTTGGAACTGGTCAACGCTTGGATCCGCGCGTTGCGCCGCGCCAAGGCGCCCCTCTCGTACTCCCAAGGCTTTCACGCCCACCCCAAAGTGAAATTCGCCACGGCGCCTCCCGTGGGCGAGGAATCCATGGGCGACTACATGGACATCGTCCTTAAAGAACGGGTCGAGCCAGCTGAGTTGCTCAAGCGGCTTCAAGCCACGCTGCCCCAGGGTTTCTTCGCCTACAACGCGAAGGAGGTCCCCCTCAAGGCGCCATCGCTCATGAGCAGCGCGCGCGGTTTCGCCTACACGTTCGAGGCAACCGCGGATCCGGATGCGCTGGAAGAGCGCATCGAGGCGCTACTGAGCCAGGACGCCATCGAAGTCGAGCGCAAGGCGAAACAGGCCAAGAAAAAGAAGCGCCACCGCCACAACAAGCAGTACCGCCCGGAAAGTGGCGTGGTGAACGTCGACGTCCGCCCCATGATCCGCGACATCCGCCTGACCAAACGCGAGGGCGATCACGTCACGGTGGACATTGACGCCATCGTACAAGGGAGCGGCGCGTGCATCCGCACGGCGGAACTGCTGCGCCTGCTTGAACTCGACCCCGTCACCACCCGGATCGTCAAACGGGACACGTTCCTGGACGAAGCCGCCCTCACCGCCAGTGAACCGGCTGGCGTATAGCATTCTCCCTTTTTAGCGGCATTCTCAACGATTGGGCGCAGCCGTGCATTACAGGCGGGAGGATCGGTATCATGGGCTCCAACGTTTACGGACAACGGAGGAGAATGGCCATGAGGTATCTAGCGTTGGCGGTGGCTGCCACGTTGGTGGCGGCTGGTGTGAGTGTCGGGGAAGTCCCCTTGATCGCGGAAGACGGGGAAAGCCCGTATGTCATTGTGTACCCGGCGGAGGGGCCGCCTGTCGTGGAGACGGCTGCGGAGGATCTTCAACATCACCTCGAGGAGATGACCGGCGCGCGCCTGCCCATCCAGACGGACGAAGAGCCGTTGCCGGGGAACGCCATTCTACTGGGGAACAACCGTTTCCTTAACGAACTCGGCGTCGAGCCGGATTGGGAGCGGCTCGGCGATGAAGGCTACCACATCCGCACGAACGAGCCGCATCTCGTCATCGTGGGCGGACCCGTGCGGGGCACGGCCTACGGCGTGTACGGACTGCTGGACGGCCACCTTGGTTGCCGCTGGCTCACGCCCGAAGTCAGCCATGTGCCCGAACGGGATCGGCTCGAATTGCTGGACATCGACGAGACGGTGGTTCCGCCGCTGAGGTACCGGGAGTCATTTTGGGTAGAGGCCAGCGATCCCATGTGGAACTTGAGAAACCGCTTGAACGGCGCCTGGATTACCAGTCCGCAGGAGGAGCACGGCGGCGGGTTCTCTTACGAGGGCGTGCATACGTTCTACCCTTTCGTTCCGCCCGATGAATACTTCGACGATCATCCCGAATACTACTCCCTCATTGACGGAGAGCGCCGATGGGAACACGCCCAGCTTTGCCTCACCAACGAGGAGGTGCTGGACATCGTTGTGGAACAAGTCCGCCAACGGTTCGAGGAGGTCCCGGAGGCCGACGTGGTGAGCGTGTCTCAGAACGACTGGCGCAACCCGTGCCAGTGCGAAGCCTGCCAAGCTATCGCGGAGGAGGAAGGCAGCGAGGCGGGTCCCTTGCTTCACTTCGTCAACCAAGTGGCGGACGCCATTCGCGAGGACTATCCGGATCGCTACGTGGGCACACTCGCCTACCAATACACTCGCACGCCGCCCGAGAACATCGTCCCCCGCGACAACGTGGCCATCCGCCTATGCAGCATCGAGTGCTGCTTCAGCCATACGCTGGAAGAGTGCGATGCGGGCCAGAACGAGGCCTTCGCCGAGGACATCCGGGGATGGCGGGAGCTGACGGACAACCTGTTCATCTGGGATTACACGACAAACTTCTCCCATTACCATCAGCCGCACCCTAATCTGCGTTCGTTGCGCCCGAATATTCGGTTTTTCGTGGAGCACGATGTCCAGGGGATTTTCGAACAAGGCAACTACAATAGCACCGGCCACGGCGAGATGGCGCCACTGCGCAACTATTTATTGGCGCGGTTCCTGTGGGATCCCGAGCGGGACTACGACACGGCGCTAACCGAATTCCTTGACCTGTATTACGGCGACGCCGCGCCGCATGTGCGGGAGTACATCGAGTTCACCCACGATCGCGCCGAGGAAGGCAACCATCACTTCTATTTCAATGCGCCCCCGCCGGTGGACGAGTACTTCCGGGGCGATTTCGTGGAGCGGGCGCACGCCCTGTTTGACGAGGCCGAGGCCGCGGTTGAAGATGACCCGGCGTACATGGCGCGCGTACGCATCCTGCGCCTGCCGGTGCTGTACGTCGAGATTTTCCAAGCGCTGGAAGCCGGCCCTGAACAGACGGACGCCGCGCGCGCCCGGGAGGCCATCGACGCGTTCTTCGTGCTTGTGGATGAATTTGGCATTGACCTTCTCAACGAAGGTACGCCCATGGACGAGTTCCGCGAGCGGTGCATGTTTTCCGAGGTCTACCGCGCAGGGGCGGGCTCGTGACGAGAGAGGAAAGCGGCCGTCCCAAGGCGTTACTCGAAGTGGAGAACGTCACCATCGCGGCGGGCGGGCAAACGCTGCTGCGAAACGTCACTCTCATGTTGGACGCGGGGGAAATCGTGGCGGTGCAAGGACCGTCGGGGTGCGGCAAGACAACGCTGTTGCGCGTCATCGCGGGGCTCACGGATCCCTCGGAGGGCGTCATACGCTTTGATGGCCAGCTCCGGGAAGAGATGACGTGGCCCCTGTACCGCCGGCGCTTTCCGCTCATGGAACAGCAGAGCATCATGATTGGCGGGACCGTGCGCGACAATCTCAAGGGGCCTTTCCGCTATGCCTCCGCCAACGGCGCGGCGTATGACGAGAAGACCGCTCGCGCCTTGTTCCAACGGCTCTGTTTGGAAGAGGCCGTCCTCGACCAGCCGGGAAGCCAGCTGTCCGTGGGCCAGCGGCAGCGGGTGGCGCTCGTTCGCGCATTGCTCCTTGCGCCGGGCCGTCATGCTGGACGAACCCACCAGCGCGCTCGATCACGACTCCGCCGTGCGGACGGAGTCGCTCCTAAGCGAATACGCCGCCGAACAAGGGCTGGCCGTGCTGGCCGTGAGCCATCAGGCGGGGCGCGCGACTGAATGGGCGCATCGCGTGTTTGATGTCACGCCGTATCGGGCGTAGCCCCCCCTGTCAATGGGCGAGCAGGGCGATGATCGCGAGGATGTCGATGATCACGAGGGTGACGCTCAACTCGCGCCATTTGCCGCGCAACAACTTGATGGCCGTGTACGCGAGAAATGCCCAGACGATGCCTTGGGTGATGTTGTGGGTCAAGGGAATCAAGATGAGGGCCAGGAACGCGGGCATGGCCGTCTCGAAGTCGTCCCATGGCACGCGTTCCAGCGGTTTCAGCATGAACAGGCCCACCAGGACGAGCACCGGGGCGGTGGCGGCGGCGGGGACGAGGGCGAGTAAGGGGCTGAAGAACATGAACGGCAAGAAGAGCAGCCCGGCCACCACGGCGGTCAACCCGGTGCGTCCGCCTTCCTCCACGCCAGCGGCGCTCTCGATGTAGGTGGTGCCGCTGGAGGTGCCAAGAAGCCCGGACAGGGCCGTCGAGATCCCGTCGGCCAACAGCGCCCGGCCCACGTTTCGGGGCTGATTCGTCTTGGGGTCGATGAAGCCGCCGACTTCCGATACGCCAACGAAGGTCGATAGCGAATCGAAGATGTCGGTAAACAGGAACGTGAAGATGGGCAGAATCATCCCCAGGGTCAAGGCTGCGGGGATGTCGAGCGCAAGAAACACCTCGAAGCTGGGCCATTCGAAGACAGCTTCGGGCATCTCCGCGAACCCCGGTTGATCCGCCATTTCCATGAACAGGCTCACCACCAGCGCGAGTATGGAAGTGGCCACGATGCCGATGATCAGGGCGCCATGGACCCGGCGAATGACGAGCCATGTCGTCACGGCCAGGCCCACGGCGAACACCGCCACTTGCGGCGTGAGGCCGCCAAAGGCCACCACCGTCGCCTCGTCGGCCACGACGAAATCAACGCTGGTCAAACCGATGAGGGCAAGAAACAGGCCGATGCCCGCGGCCACCCCGTAGCGGACGGTGGGCGGAATCGCCGCGACGATGCGTTCCCTAACGCCGAGGGTGGATAGGATAACGAAGATAACCCCTGAGACAAACACGGCGCCCAGGGCCGTTTGCCATTCCACGCCCATGCCGAGGACCAGCGTATAGGTGAAGAAGGCGTTGATCCCCATGCCGGGGGCCATGGCGAAGGGCAGATTGGCGATCAGGCCCATGAGGATCGAGCTGAGCGCGGCGGTCATCACCGTGGCGAAGAGCACGCCCGCGAAAGGCATGCCCGCCTCCGACAGAACGGCCGGATTCACCACGATGATATAGGCCATGGTAAGGAACGTGGCCAGCCCCGCCGTCACCTCCGTGCGGATGCTGGAGCCCTTCTCGTCCAACTCGAAAACCCGCTCGATGCGCTTCTTCATTTCGGTGGCGCTCCTCTTGATCCCCTCCCCCACGCCGTGTCACCGGCTACGCATGTCTACTCGCCGCCTTGGTGAGCCAATGGCACGAAAGCCCCTTCGCCGCTAGAATCGGTTTGAAGCATAGATTGTCCGACACACAGTGGGAAGGCATCGTATCCCCTTCCTTCCAGCGCTTGACCAAGTCCGGTTCACGAATCAAGGGCCGCGCCAGCGCGATGAAATCCGTTGTCCCTTCTTCCACCAACAACTGGGCCACTTCAAAGGAACGAATGCCGCCGACCAGAATGAGCGGGAGGTCAAGTGTTTGCTTGAACCTATTGGCTGTATCCCGGTAATAGGCTTCCGCCTCGGGCGACTCAGGCCGGGTGGTGCGAGAGGGGATAAACTTGCCGGATTGCCGGGTGCCTCCACTCATCTCCACGCCATCAAGACCCTTATCCCCAAGGATACGGCAAATCTCTAGGGAATCCTTTTCGGTTAGGCCGCCGTCCATGAAGTCCGCCGCATTGATTTTGATCAGAACCGGAAAGTCTGGGCCGGCGTACGCTCGCACCGCGTCGAACACTTCGCACAGGATCCGCGCCCGATTGGCGGCCCCGCCCCCGTATTCATCCGTCCGGCGATTGAAAGCGGGGGATAGGAATTGGCTCAACAGAAAGCCATGGGCCGCGTGAATCTGCACACCGTCGAAGCCGGCCTCCTTGGCGCGGCGCGCGGCCTGGCCGAAGGCTTCGACGACACGGGCAATATCGCCGTGCGTCATTTCGCGGCACGTTTCATCGTCGGCATTCCGCGATGGAGAGGGTCCGATGGGAGTCTCATCCGTCAAAACGGAACGGGCCTGACAACCCGCGTGGGCAAGCTGCACAATCGTCTTGCCGCCAGCGTCATGGACGCGCTTGGCCATGACGCTAAGCCCCTCGATCATGTCGTCATTGTAGATTCCCAACTGCCAGGGTCCGGCCTGTCCTTCGGTACTGACATAGGCGTGACTGCTGATGACCAAGCCTACTTCGTTCGCGGCCAACTCGCCCATCAGTTCCGCAAGGGGCGGCGTACAACGGCCATCCTCCTCGGCCATGCCTTCCCACGTCGCCGAACGGACGAACCGGTTCTTCACATCAAGGGCGCCCAACCACGCGGGTTCAAACAATATAGACATACGGGACCCTCCCTTTGTTTTCTTTCACTCGCACCTTGCTCTCGCGGTATCCCACCTCCCTACGCTACCCCTTCGGCCGCCTTTAGTGCAACCCGCCATCCGCCACATCCTCTACACCTCGTCTTCTTCTCCGAGGAGTTCTTCATACAAACCGGTCCAAAACAGGTGAGCGCCCGAGGCTGTTTGGGATGCCACCATGATCGCCTCCGCGATCTCCCTTTTTGACGCGCCCGCTCTCAGCGCATCCTTGGCGTGGGCCTTCACGCAATGCTCGCAGCGTGACATTACACCCGCGGCCACGGCGATCAACTCTTTCGTTTTCTTGTCGAGCACGCCCTCCTTACTCACGGTGCTGTAGAACTCATACCAGCCCGCCGCATGTTCCGGGGCCTGCTTGCCAAACCAGTACTTCTGCATGGGATTCTTTTTTGTGGACATTCGGGTTTCTCCTTCTTGATTCTGTTTGTCTTCAGCGCGCAATCACGAAACACGCGCCAGCTGTTGCTTGTATATTAGCATATTCGAATGGTACTATCAAGTAAGGCGGGCGACGCCTTTGGAAGAACAAAGAACGCCGGCGGGCCGGAGGCGCTAAAACGAGCCGCTTGACGCGCCCCGGCAGGGAACAACCACAATCATGACCGAGGAATCCGAACCCACCGAACAATGGCGCGAATCGGCCGAACTCCTGCGCCTGCTGGGGCATCCCCTCCGGCTCGCGTTGCTGGAAGATCTGCTTGAGGGCCCCCGTTGCGTTACGGATTTGCAGCAACTGCTGAACGCACGGCAGGCCAACATCTCGCAACACCTCGCCGTACTGCGGCAGGCCCGGCTCGTAGGTTTCCACGAAGAAGGAAACACGCACTGTTACTACCTGCGCCGTCCGGGTCTCGTACGCGCCTTGCTTACAGTATTGCGCGACGATTATCCCTCGGTTTCGCTCTCCAAACAAGAGATCAAGCGCCGGGCTGCTCATCGCGGACACTAACGAGAGCCCCGTCGCCCCGGACACACACAACTCTGCAAAAACTGTGAACTTCTTACCCCCGTTCAGCCCCGAGCCCAACCCCGGCAAGACCGGTCGGTGTTCCGGGAAACACTTGACATTTGAGGGCTTTTTGGCGTAAAGTTAGATGCAGGTGCTTGGGTGGTGTGCGGCTTGTGGCGGTGCGGTTAAGAACCGTCCGTAGGCGTCAGTGGGCAATAATATCCTCAAATGCAGGTGTTTACTCATGGAGACGACAAATAGATCCGAGGTCGGGTTCCCTGAAGCGCTTGAAGGGGGCGGGGGAGGTATCCAGGCGTCAGCGCAATCCTACGATGCGGGGGAGCGTGGCGCGCGGGACGTAAGCAACAAGGGTCATCTATCTCATGGGGCCAAGGTTAAGCGAGGCCAGATCAATGCGGTGAGCCAAGGACGCTACGGCACGGGTCCGGCGCCTTACGGCTACCGGCGCGGCGGTCCCGGCGAAAAGCCGTTGGTCATCAATGATCGGGAGGCCGAAGTGGTGCGCGCGATTTTTCGCGAATATGTCAATTCGCGGAGCACGGGGAAGGTCGTGAAGTATCTCCAAGCCCGCGGCATTACGACGCGTAAGGGCAAACCGTGGTCTCGCCAAGCGGTCTCCATTATCCTGTCTAATCGCACGTATCGCGGGCGGGTCACGTACGCGAATGTAGAGGCCGAGGGGCAGCACAACCCCATTATCGACGCATCGCTCTTCTACAAAGCCAACGCGATTCGGGAACGCAAACAACGTAACCGGTAAGGTCCCGGCGTGGATAATTCCCGCCGGTTTCTTTCCAGCGCGGCGAGACAGGCCATCGGCGCGGCGAAGCAATTGAAGCGCAAGGGGAGGCATTCACAGATGAAAGGCGTGGTTTTAGCGGGAGGTCTGGGGACACGGCTCGCGCCCTTGACGCGGGTGACCAACAAGCATTTGCTCCCTGTGTACAATAAGCCGATGATCTTCTATCCCATTCAAACCTTGGTGGATGCGGGGGTGACGGAGATCATGATTGTCACCGGCGGAAACAATGCGGGAGAGTTCTTGCGGCTCATCGGCAATGGGGAAGAATTTGGCCTGCGCCACATGAACTACACCTACCAGAAGAAGGAAGGGGGCATCGCCGAGGCGCTCGCCCTCGCCAAACACTTCGTGGGGCATGACAAGGTCGTGGTGATTCTAGGGGATAACTTCATGCAAGGCTCCATCCGGCAAGCCACGGAAGACTTCGCCAATCAAGCCGAGGGGGCTAAGATTTTCTTGAAGGAAGTGGACGCCCCCGAGGAATTCGGCGTGGCTGTTCTAGATGGGGACAAGGTCACGGAAATCATCGAGAAACCGGAAACGCCGCCCACCAACTATGCCGTCATTGGCATCTATATGTACGACGCCCGCGTGTTTGACATTTGCGAGACGCTTAAGCCCAGCGGCCGCGGCGAATTGGAGATAACCGACGTCAACAACGACTACATCCGCCGCGGCGTAATGACCTACGAGTTCATTGACGGGTGGTGGGCGGACTGCGGAAGTTTCGAAGCGCTGCTGCGCTCGAACAATCTCGTGGCGCGCGAACACGGCGTCGATATTTGATTTCCTCCATCCCGCGCTGATAAAGCGGACCCGCTATCGCCGCTAGCTCCCCTCTATTCTGGCTAAGCAAGACGGACCAGCGTCTGCCGTTCCTTTCCGAACCCATTCATGTTAGACATACTATCCCCCATCGTCCCCATCTTTATCGTGGCCGCCTCGGGCTACGGCTTACGCCAGTACACTGCGCTGGACGGACAGACGCTTTCGACGCTCAACGTCTATCTGCTGATGCCAGTGCTCGTATTCGACAGCCTCGCCGAGCACCACATCGAATGGGACGTGTACGGACGGTATGTCGTGGCGAGCGTTCTCATGCTGGCGATTATGGGATGCGTGCTTGGCCTCATCACCCGGCTGCGGCGTATGAAGGGGGCGATGTACAGCGCCTTCATGATGACGCTTTTCATGAATCTCGGGAACTTCGGCCTCCCCGTCAGCAAGTTCGCCTTCGGAGATGAAGGCCTTGCCTTAGCCGTCATCGTGATGGTGGCCTGCACGTTCTTTCAAAACGCCTTCGGGCTCTTCTTCGCCCATCAAGGAAGTCATGGAACGGCCAAGGCCATGCTTCAGGTTTTGCGTTTCCCCTTGATCTACGCCTTCATTTTGGCGCTGGTGTTCCAGTACATGGAATGGGAACTGCCGGTGATGCTCGGCCGGGCCGTGTCGCTCACCGCCGGCGCGACCATCCCCATGCAACTCCTCATCCTGGGCATTTGCATCGCCGAGACCCGCCTCGAGACCGGTCCGGACGTCTTCATCGCCAGCGGAGCCCGCTTAGTAATCGGTCCCGTCGCGGGGATGGGCGCGGCTTGGCTCGCGGGTCTCGAAGGACTGACCGCGCAAGTCTTCATCTTGCAGATGAGCGGGCCGGTCGCCGTGACCATGGCCGTGTACGCAGTGCAATTCAACGTGCGCCCCGCCTATCTCGCCAGCGTCGTGACGTGGACGTTTTTGCTGAGTTTTGTCAGCGTTTCCGCCGTCCTCTGGGTGCTTTTCCGGTTTTATTAGCTTCTACCGGTACGCATTCCGGCCGAGATTTTTGGATGCCAGGCGTTACAGGACATCTACACACTCAGGGCGGGTTGAGTACTACCGCGCCGAATCGCAGCGTATCCCCCTTGGCTCACGCCCTCCGGCTACAGATAGAGTTCACGCATGCGCCGCGTCACGTAATTCTCAATTGAACGGACGACGGAAGGCTCCGGGTGGACGAACTTGAGTCCATAATGGGTGAGATCGCGGCTGCCGCCTCCCGCTTCCCGGCTGATGTGCGCCACTTCACACGTCAACGTGTGGTTTGGTTCATCCGGCAGATTCAAAATGAGATCAATCAAGCTTTCAAACTCGAAAGCCGCACGCGTCCGAATCAACGCGCCCCCCGCGCTCAGATTGACAAGGCCGGCATCGTAACGCCGCACATGCGCCTGCTCCTTGACCTGAACCGTGAGATCCGTCGGCGCCCGGAAGGATGAACGGTACACCACTCGCTTGAGTTGGATGGGATTACTTAAGCGCAGTCCCCCGTCCCGTTCGAGCGGATCGGCGAGCACTTTGCAGGAGTAGCTATTCACGCCATCTTCGTCGTGAAAATCCAAGGTAACCCAGAGTCCCGACACGGGATAGTCCAAGCCTGGAAACGTAACTTCGAACCCGTCCTCATCTGTCGTTTCTATGTTTACCATGAAATATTCACCCAAGCAAAACAAAAGCGCCCGGTTGTGTTTGCGGATGTCTTTTACGGCTCCTTCTGGCTGGGTCATATCATTTCTCTCCTTCGAAATCTAGCGACAATGCTCTACAATTCCCCCACGTCTTCCGCCAACTCCCGGGCAATCGCCTCCACACTCCTGGAGAGCGCCCGCGCCACATCACCCGGACGCGAGGAGGCCGAGGCGGTCCTCGCTTCATAGGTCCGCTCCAATAACACGTCCCCCTTTCCCTCCTCCTCCCAAGGGCGCACGCGCACTTCGATTTGGACCCGTCCTTTCACGTCCGATCCTATCCCATATTGTTCAAAAGCACGCAACGTACCCGTAATCCCGAACGCCGGCGCGTCCATCTCAAATGCGTCAAATTCGGCCCTCAGCTTTTCGCGCACCAATTCAGCGGGACACGCCACCCACACATGCCCCGTAATGCGCCGCGCTTCACCGGTGTGCGCGCGAACCATCAACTCATCGCGGCTAACAGAGTCCGCGCGTTCGATCGCTCCAACCACCACTTCCGGGAATTCGTTTTCCGGCATATGCCGGCTCATGTCCAGCGTATAGTAATTCACCGGCGGCGTCACACAGCCCGCGGCCGCTATCAGCGCCCACACCGCCCAAACGCGCTTGCTCACCGCGACACCGCCTTTCTTCTTCGCTTTGGCCTATCGTACGCCCCCGATTGTAGTGTCTGTGGGAGCGAAAGGCAACACCACGGCGCTCTTCAACTCACAAGTTTGTTATGATTCAAGCGCCCGGCCATGTTATCATCGCGCTTTCCGTTCGGTTGGGGCTTTCGGAGCCGTAGCGCATACTCTTCCCTTATTCATGGCATCCGCCTTATTCAAAACAAGCAAAGGCAGCTGTTTCTTTGGGAGACGATTGTTCTATCCCGCTATGGCGCCCCCTTCCTTGCCAAGATACTCCATAGAGGTGATACGTGCTCGAGGATTTCGTGCTTCCCGGCGTGCCCACGCCCGTGTTTTGGGTGTTTGTCGGGCTCGCTATCATTATCCAAGGCGTCAGCAAGTCTGGATTCGCCGGCGGCGCGGGCATCCTTGCGCTGCCCCTCATGATGCTGGTCATGCCGGTGGATTTGGTGGCGGCGACGCTGCTGCCCCTGCTTATCCTGTGCGATATGAACGCGATATATCATCACTGGCGCAATGTGGAGTGGCGTCCGCTGCTTGAGATTTATATCCCGGCGCTTCTGGGCATCGTGGCCGGGGCATGGGTCTGGTGGCGAATCGGACAGGAAGGCGTGCAAGAGTATGAGCAACTGATCAAGCGGTTCGTGGGCGTCATCGCAATCATCTTCGCCCTCTACATTGTAGGCAAGGAATCGGCGATGGCGTGGGCGGAACGCTACCGGCCCGGCCCCCGGGTGGGGGCGGCAGCGGGGATAGCGGCCGGTTTTTGTTCCACCATCGCCCACGCCGCGGGCCCCATCGTCAGCTTGTATATCTTCACTCAACACCTTGGAAAGACATTGTTCGTGGGCACGGTGGCGTGGACGTTTACCCTCATCAATCTAACCAAGCTGCCCTTTTACGTCTACGTCGGATTAATTCAGCAAGAGACCCTGTATTTCGCCCTCTTTGTGGTGTGGCTTATTCCCATAGGGTCCTACCTCGGAAAATGGCTGCATCACCGCGTCAGCGAAGCGCGCTTCAACCGGATCATCCTTGTCCTCACCGTCCTGGCGGCCATCCAACTGCTCTTTGACATCAATGTGATTCACATCGCGCTGGATCTTATGGTGGGAGACGCTGTCGCCACTTAACTCCCTTTGCGCGTGCAGGCCCTCATTCATGGTCATCTGATGGCTTGCGGAACAGGCGCATAGTACGCGCCGCCCGGCGAAACCACGCCCAACTCCCGCAATAGCCGGCCCATTTCGCGCGTGCGCTCCACATACTCCCGCAGAGCGCGCGTGGAAGCGGCCGGTTCCTCGCTATGTTCCGGAGGCTTGCCAACAAAGAGTTCCAACAGCATCGTGTCCAGGCTTTTCGGCGGGGGGAACTCCTTGATCTCAATCGGCTCATCCTCCGCGAGGCCGGCCAATTCTCTCGCCACGCGAATGGCTTCTGGATAACCGCCCATGCTGTCGACCAGCCCAAGGTCCAGCGCCTCTTCCCCCATGAACACGCGGCCCTTGGCCCACTCCGCCGCCGCGCCCGGGGCCATGCCGCGGTGTTCGGCGACGTTCGAGGTGAACTGCTCGTACCAGCCATCCAGCAGCTCCGCCACCCGCTCCTGTTGGGTGGAGGTGACATCATGAAGAGGCGACCAGAGTCCCGCGTTATCGCTTGTTTGAAGGCCATCCCAATTGACGCGAAGCCGCTCCCAAAAGGCGTTTGTAAACACGGGCTTACCCGTGTACACGCCTATGCTGCCCGTCACGGTGGCGGGCTGCGCCACGATGTGGTCCGCTCCCATCGCTACGTAGTAGCCGCCGGACGCGGCCACGCCCCCCATGGCCGCGATTACGGGAATCCCTTTCTCGCGGGCGCGGTTGACTTCGCGGTGGATACTCTCCGAGCCGACAACCGAGCCGCCGGGACTGTCGATACGGAACAGGATCGCCGCCACTTCGTCATCATTCATGGCGTCGCGGAACGCCTTCGCCACGGTTTCGGCCCCCATTGTAATCTCACCCAGAAGCGGGTCAAAGCCGTTGGGACCACGCATGAGAAGTCCCGATGCATGTATGAGCGCCACCCGCGGTCCCTGGTCATGCAACCGCCCGGTCCGCTGAAGATACCGGCCCAAGTACAGCAGTTCACCGTTTTCCCCCGCCAGCTCCCGGATGCGGTCGTAGGCTTCGTCGCGATACTTCAGGCCATCAATGAGCCCGGCTTCGGCAGCGGTGGCTGCTTGGAAAGGACCGTGCGCCACGAGATTTCGCGCGGCGTCTTCGCTTAAGCCCCGGCCATCGCTTATGCCTTGAGTAAACTGCGCGAATTGCGCCATTAGTATGGCCGCGTCCTGTTCGCGGTGCGCCTGGGTGTACCCGGGTTCCGTGAACATGTTCGGGGCCGTCTTGTACTCTTCCCGCGTGTCAAAACGCGGCGCGATCCCCACGGTTTCCAAGGCGCCGCTCAGAAAGGGGCGATCCACCCCAAGCCCCGTGAGGGCCACGAGACCGCCGGGTTGCACATATACTTCGTCAAAAGCCGTGGCCAAATAGTAGGAAGCGTTGCCCGCCGCGCCCTCGCCGATAGTGTCCGCGTAAGCGATGGCCGGCTTACCGCTTTCTCGAAAGGCAAAGATGGCGTTGCGAAGTTCTTGAAGGGTCCCAAGGCGCTGAGCGCCCTTTCCCACGCGGGCGATCATGCCTGTTACGCGATCGTCGTCCGCCGCCCGCTCAAGGGCCTCCACAAAATCACGAACACGCTGCTTGCCGCCCAGCGCGGTCATGGCGATGGGATCATTGGGAATGTACTCAATGAACTCCCGATCCAGGTCCACTTCGAGGATGATCTCGGCGGGCGCCGGCTTGTCCATCAACCAATAGACCGACACCGCGCCCAAGACAAGCAGGACCGCCAGAAAGAGACCGCCAATCGCGGCCAATAGGTTTTTTACACGTTGCGCCATCGTTCCCTCCTTTCGTCAACTCAAGCATGATGCAATTATAATACGCGAATCGCAGTCTCTATTACGAATGGTTTGATCTCACCCAAACGCCGGCTCAGGTGGCGATTGGGCAAGGCGGACAACATTTGACTTTACCCCAGTTACACAGTTAGTATTGACATATTTAAGGATGACTCTGCTTTATGAGGCGGCTGCACGAACAGTATCTCCACGATTTTGAAGCTCCCACCTATTTGCGGCGCGCCCTAATTATATCGACGGCTGTCCACCTCGCTCTTTTCTTTGCTTTCCTTGGTTTTCGCTTTCTGGATGAGGGGGAACCCGAGGAGCCGCACCAGATTTACCAGTTCGAATTGGCCGAAGCCACCACCGATTTTGATGATCTTCCTCTTCCTGAAGCGGAAGAAGAAGAGGATGTGGAGCCGGAACCAGAGCCGGAGCCGGAGCCAGAGCCAGAGCCGGAACCAGAGCCAGAGCCAGAACCCGAGCCAGAACCTGAACCGGAACCCGAACCTGAGCCGGAGCCAGAACCCGAGCCGGAGCCAGAGCCGGAACCTGAGCCTGAGCCTGAACCCGAGCCTGAACCCGAACCGGAACCCGAACCCGAGCCAGAGCCAGAGCCATTGGAAACCGTCTCGCCCTCACAAGAATTGACGCCCCGGCCGGCTGAACCCGCTCCGGAACCGGAAGAGCTTGAAGAGACCGGGGTGGGTATGCAGGAAACCTTGCCCAGCGTGCTAAACTATTGGGGCCGCTTGGTGCGGCGCCAGGTGGAGCGGTACTGGGAGATACCCGGCGGCATTCGGTTAGAGGAAGAAAACCGCGCCGTGGTCTCGTTTTGGGTGGACCGCTCCGGGAACCTTTTGGCGGAACCCGAGATAGAAAGCCATGCCCACGACCCAGCCATAGCGGAATCGGGCAAGCGCGCGATTGAACACGCCGCGCCGTTTCCTCCCCTGCCATCGGACTTTGAAGAGCCAGAGCAACAGGTCATGTTTGTCTTCAATTTGCAAAGATAAGGTTCGTTCCACTTTCCGGAATCCCGCGTAACAACCAACCATTGCAAGAAAAAGGAGTTCATCGTGCGAGTCTTTGTTGTCTTCCTACTTACGCTGGCCGCCGCCCCCTGGGCGGGCGCGCAGCAGCCGGTCCAAATCGAACTTGACCGGCCCATGGATCGCCGTATTCCTATCGCCGTGCCCCCGTTCGCCGCGGCCTCGGGGCACGAGGAGCTGGGACGCGAACTGGCGGAAGTGATGGAGTACGACCTCGAATTCTCGGGACACTTTCAGATTGTTCCCCGGAGCGAGTTCCCGCCGGATTTTCAAGGGTTCACGGATGACCCCACGGAGATCAATTTCTCCGGGTGGAGGGAAGACAGCTCGGCTGAATACCTGGTTTACGCGCGTGTCCGCAGGGAAGGCGAGGCCGTGGTGGCCGAGTGCCGGCTCTTCGATGTGATCGACGGCGTTCAGGTGGTGGGCAAGCGGCTTAGCACGGACAACGCGGAATGGGCCCGGCAAGTCGCTCACCAATTCGCGGATGAAATCGTCCTGTACTTGACGGGGGAATTAGGGATCGCCACGTCCCAAATCGCGTTTTCCCAAATGCAGGACGGAAACAAGGAGATTTTTGTCGCCGATTACGACGGACACCGCCAGAGGGCGGTCACCAATCACAGCTCGGTCTCCATCCGGCCCAAAATCTCTCCAAGCGGAGACCGGATAGCCTATGTGTCCTACAAGGACCGCTATCCGTTCTTGTATATATTGAACTTGTCGACAGGTGAATCGGCGCCGTTGTCCCAACGCGTGGGCCTTAATGCCTCGCCTTCGTGGGAGCCCGATGGCGAGTCGCTGGCTATTGTCCTCAGTGTGGATGGCCATCCCAATATCTACTTGATCGACGCCGACGGCAGTAATTTGCGGCAACTCACGCACGAGAAGGTGGTGGATAGTTCCCCGGCGTTCCATCCCAGCGGCGAGCGGATCGCCTTTGTAAGCGAGCGCTCCGGCCCGCCGCAGATCTTCGTGATGGACCGCGACGGCGGAAACGTGCGGCGGATGTCGTTCCAAGGCGGAAGCGCCTATGATCCCGCGTGGTCGCCCAACGGCCAGTACTTGGCGTACGTCGCGGCCCGGTCCGGCGAGGGGTATCACATCTACGCGATGGAGGCGGACGGCTCGAATCCCCAGCGCCTCACCAGCACCGGCCGTATGAATGAATCCCCCAGTTGGTCCGCGGATTCCCGGCACATCATCTTTACATCTAATCGCGGTGGACAGAAGCAGTTGTGGACGGTGAACGTCGAGACGGGCGATGTACGGCAAGTGCCCAACCTGGGCAACGCGCCGAACGAAGGGCCTAACTGGGGTCCGCGGCGGCATCCTTCCAATTAAGCGGAGCAGTGCGCAAGAGAGCGGCATGCGCGCAATACAAGGGGAGGATTAATGGCGCAGGGAGAAAAACTTATCGCGCAGAACCGGCGCGCCCGCCACGATTTTCAGGTGTTCGAGCGGCATGAGGCGGGCATTGCGCTGCGGGGAACCGAAGTCAAGTCATTGCGCAATGGAAAGGTCAGTTTCAAGGACAGCTACGCGGACCTCGTGGACGGGGAACTGTACCTCAAGGGGGTCCACATCGCTACGTACGAACAGGGCAACATCCACAACCATGATCCCGAGCGGCCGCGTAAGCTGCTGATGCACAAGGACGAACTCATCCGCTTAGGAATAAAGAAGGCGGAGAAGGGCCTTACCCTGGTCCCTCTCCGCCTCTATTTCAAGAATGGGAAGGCCAAGGTGGAAATTGGGCTCTGCAAAGGCAAACAGAAAGCCGACAAACGGGAAACGCTACGCGAGCGGGTCGCCGAACGGGAAACCGATCGGTACTTGAAAGAACAGAAACACCGGTAGCGCAGGACAACAGCCGTTTACCGTTGGGCGTGCGTTTCAGGGGATCCACCCGTGGCTTCATGAATGTAGGGGACGGGGTCTATGGGGCGGCCCCGCTCGCGCACCTCGAAATGAACATGCGGGCCTGTCGCGTGACCCGTGGCTCCCACGGCGCCTAGCGCTGTGTTTTCGCTAACTTCATCACCCACCTCGACAAAGTTTTCCGAATTGTGACCGTAAAGGGTATCCATCCGGCCGTCGTGTTCCACGATCACCACGTTGCCGTAGCCCGGCTTCCAGCCGCTAAACCGCACCTGACCGGCGTGGAGGGGATAGATTGGCGTGCCGGATTCCGCCGCCACATCCACCCCGCGATGGTATTGCCAACGCCCCGTAATCGGGCTCTCCCGCATGCCAAACTCGGAGGTCAAGCGGCCGGCCTGTTCGAGGATAGCCGTCCATGGGGAGTCTTCTCCCCCCCCCAAATCGACGCCTGCAGCGCTCTCCCTGCCGCCGAAGACCTCCTTGAGATTCCTCGCCAAGCCGGCGATTTGCTCCCGGACGTTCTCGGACAACGCCGCGTCGCGTTGAGTGAGTCTGGAACTGTCATGGGAGGACACAGAGCCCGGCTCATCGGCGTCCTCTCCGGAGGCAATGGTTGGAGCGGTTTTCGGCGGAACGGTCGCCACCACTTCCTTGAACGAGTCCGGCTCCACCCGGGAGGCGTCCGCGGCGGCTTCTTGCATCGCAGGGGCATCCTCAACGCGCGCTGGCGCCGTCTCGATTTCCGGATCCGCCGAGGCATCCTCCGCCAAAGCGGGAAGGCGTTCCTCCAACGCGCTCAAGTCAATGCGCTTCCCCGGACGAATGAGGTCGGGATTGACCATATCGTTGGATTGAGCCACCAGCCGCACCCCTGAATAGATATCGGAGGTGCGAAAAGACCCGCCCTGATCCAAAAGATAATCGCGCACGATATGGCTGAGCGTCTCCCCCCGCTCAACGGTATGCTGGAGCGGCGAAGCGGACGGCCCTGCCTCTTCTTGGGCGGCGCCAAGCGACGCCGTTAATATCTCGTCAAACCGCGCGCCCGCTCCCCTTGCGTCACCGTTAAAGGCGGCGGGACGTTGCGGCGAAGCTGCCGACGCCAGCAGCGCTTCCACTCTCACGATTCACGTCTCCCCTGCCGCGTTCCACCCTTGATCTATCTCGGATGCTCATGCTTCTTTGTAGCAAATTACATGCCAGCCCGGATCAAAGCGCCTAACGTAGGGCGTGTCAAGAGGTTAGGGGATAAGAAACCGCGCGGCGGCCCGACAAGCAATCGGAACTATTTTCCGCCCTCGCACACGAATCTGCCGCGCCATCTCTTCATCTCTCCGGCGTACGGACCCGCGATGACGGGTCAGTCCGTGGACTCTTCCGGCTCTTCGGAAGCGGCCTCCCCCTCCTGTTCGGGCATCCTAACCCGCATCTGGGTCGTCGCCCGCAGAGGTTGATCGCTGCCCGTCTCGTCTTGAACGACGACCTCCTCGCCACGGGAATCGTACGCCGTGAACCGAACGGTGTATTCGCCTTCCGGCACATTGTAGGGGACGTCCACGTCGCGGCTCCACACGCTGACGGGGCCTTCCTCGACTTGCGTCAGTTCGAAGGCGTTGTCGGGGTCGCCCGCGACCTCCACCTCGACGCGGTCCACAATACCGTGCTGGTCCTCGATTCGGGCGGTGAGGGACGCCTGCCCTTCGGGGGCGAGTTCGGCGGGCTCAATGAGGGCTTCTTGAAATGCTGGAACGTGGCCCGAGGTGGCGCAACCACTTACAAGGCCGCCCACCAAGATCATGGAAAGTACAACGATACACTGCTTCATGGATTCTATTGCTCTCCTCTCTATTGGATGCGCTGACGCCGTGTTCGCACAACATTTCCGGCGCCGTATCTAGCAGTTGGGACCTGGTTCCCGAATCATTCCAGCCTATCGGGCTGGCGCGATTCAGCTACGTACCGAAAGGCGTTGCGTGTGCTGTTGACGCCTAACCTACCGCCGGACGTAGTAGCGCGCGCCGTTCACCTCAATCGCGATGCCGCGCACATTGACATCCAGCAAGCGGGCGTTGGCGCCAGGGATGGTTTCCCCGACATACACCACTTGATAATTGATTAACGCCGATGGCCGGGGGCGGTTCTCGCTGGGCGCCCGCAGCATGTTAATCTGCAAATCCTCAAGCCCATGTTCCCTCCGCGCGCTTTGCGTAAGCGTGGGAAGCGAATCCATGTCCACGGGCCGGTTCTCTGAAGGCGGCGGCGAAGATTGCTCTCGCTCGCTGGACGGTTCCTCCGGGGGACGCGCGTCTCTCTCGCCCCGTTGCTCGCGAAGTTGCGCCGCGGCGTCCTCCGCCTGACGCACTTCATCGCTCAAGCGGTTTGAAGCGCGTTCGCCGCGTTCCGCCGCCCTCTGTCGCCTAGCCTGGGCCAGCGTATCTTCCACGGGAGGAAGCTCGGGCTCGGGCTCCGGTTCAGGCTCGGGCTCCGGTTCAGGCTCAGGCTCTGGCTCTGGTTCAGGTTCAGGCTCTGGTTCAGGTTCGGGCTCCGGTTCGGGTTCGGGCTCTGATTCGGGCTCTGGTTCGGAAGCGCCGGGTTCGGATTCCACTTCCGGGGCGAGAGGCTCCTTACCGGCTCCGGGTTCTTCTTCCGCAACCGTTGAACCGGCCTCCTCTTCCGCCGTCGCACTTTCCGGCTCTTGCGGCGCGGGGGGAGCGCCCATCGCTTCCGGCTGGAGCGGCTCCTCCTCAGGCGCGGCGTCCGGCTCATCATCCACGGGGGAAGCAACGCGTTCCGATTCGTCCGCAGGCGAGCCGTTGTCCTCGTCCTCGTCCTCGGCCGCGGCTTGGCTAGGCTCTTCATCCGCGGACGGCGCGCTGGCGGCCATACGGTCATCGCCAGCCATTTGCGATTGCGCAACGTAGACGGCCGCGCCTACGGAAACGGCCACAAGCGCGACACTGAAGACCAACCCCGCCACAATAAGGACCGTGGGCGAGAAGCGCCCCGTCAACGCGCGGCCCACCGTGTTGGGTCCCATGAGGTCGTGCTCGGCCTCTCCTTGCCCAATCGTGTGCGTAGCCGTCTGTTGCTCGGCGGTCTTTTCCGCTTCCAACTTCTTTAGGGCGTCTAGAATGGAACTCATGAGCCTTCTTCGTCCTCCCCATCCATCGTGGCGCCGTCCTGGCTATTCAGAGATTCGAGACGTTGCGCCGGCGGCAGTTCGTCCATTCTAATGGATGGCGGCGAGCCCACGCCACCCCGCGGTTCCGAAGACGAGTCCCGCGTTGGCGGCTCGGGCCTCTCAGGCCAGCTCGGGGCGTCCGGCATCGAGGGCTGTTCCGGGCGCTGGACCGAAGGCGCCTCGGGCCCCTGGGGCTCGGGCACGGTGATTTCGGAGTCCGTTGGCCATAGAGATGAAGGACTTCGTGATGGCTCGGGTTCTTCCGCCACGGGCGCGGTGGGCTCTTCCGCCACGGGCCGATCGGGCAACGCCGGATACTCGGGGAAAGGCGCCTCGGGCGCATCCGGGGATTCCGGCTGCTCAGACGCCGGCTCACTGGACGGGTCCTCCAGCGGGTCCTCGGCGGGTTCGCTGGTCTCTTCAATAGCATCCTCGGGCGGCTGCTCCGGTTCCCCCTCTGCGTCCTCGCCAGGTTCCTCCCTTGGCTGCACATCTCCCTCAAAGCGAGTCCCACGGCTAAGGCTTTCCAGCAGCGCCACGCCAGGATCGCCGATGCCGGGGCGTTCTTCAGCCTGCATCATGAACGGATGATCCGTGGCGGGCGGTTCGGGGACATCCCCGGCGTCTTCGCTGTCTCCACCCTCATCAGCCGGTTCCTCTGGCTCGTCGATGGCGGGCGCTGGTTCTGCCCCGGTTTCAGCGTCATCCGCCTCAACCTCGGCTACTTCTGGCCCATCCGCCGCCGGTTCGTCCGAAAGCCCGGCGAGTTCGTCCGCGGCCTCAGCGGTTTCTTCCGGCTCATCAACGGCGTCAACGGCGGCGGGTTCGTCATCCGCATCCGGCTCTTGAGGTTCAGCGGGATCCTCCTCGTCCGCCTCCGCCAAGGCTTCCGCGTCTTCGCTGAACCCATCCGCGCGCGCGGCCATGTGAATCCGGAACTCGGCCTCCGGCGCGGCTGCCGCCAACGCCGCCCAGCTTTCGTCGTCATCCACGTCCATCAGGGCCGGCGTCTGCGCGTCTCTCGCCCAACTCGTGAGCACCATGCGCGTCTGCGGCCCGGCCACCCCATCGACCTGCAGCCCCGTCTCTTCTTGAAGCGCGCGCACGGCCTCGCGGGTCTCGGCGTCGTATTGGCCCGTCGCCTCATGGTTGAGCCAACCCAGTCCGCGCAGTTGCGTTTGCAGGGCCTCGACCTGCTCGCCCTCGCTGCTCGCGCTCAACACCCCCGGATCCGGCTCGGGATCGCGCCACACAATCACCGACTGGTTCGTGTACCGGTTTTGGAATTCGGCCAGCGGCATCGTGAAGGTCTCGCCAATTCGCTTGGCCAGGACCGCTTCGCCGTCCCGGATTTCCAGGAGACCCGCCCATAGCGTCTGGCGGTCGCTGGCTAAGCGAACGAAACTGGGAAGATTGATGTTGATGAGCTGTTCGAAGCTGGGCGACAGGATCTCGTACTCAAGCCCGTGCTCCCCGGCGAACGCGGCAAGGCCTTCGGCCGTTCCTTCTTCCGGATACTCCCCAGTTAAGGAAACGTCCCACATCCTGAGCAGGCTCGCCGCGGCGGCGTTCCGGGCCAGCTCGGGATCAAGCGCGTCAAACCCATCGGCTTCCCCAGAAGAATCTTGTTCCGGTTCTTCCGGCTCGACAGGCGCTGGCGCATCCGGTTCTTCGGCCGGTGCTTCTTCGCGGGCTTCTGGGGCGGGGGGCTCCTCCGCGGCCACGTAGCCGCCCATGTCGAAGGCTATCGTCTGGACCGCATGGCGCGCGCTGGATTCGAGCCACGACGGTGTGTAATACACCGAATAAAAGATCGCTCCACCCAACAGCCCCACAACAGCCGCGGCCGCCGCCAACGGCGCCAGGCGAAAACGCCGCTGCTTGGCCGGCTTGGGCGCTTCAACGCGTTCTCCGCGAATCTCGCGGTGCGCCTTGCGCACGATGCTCGCCGTGATGTCATGGACATCTTGGGTATACCCGATGAGAAGGGCGCGGTCGCACAACGCGTTGATGACCCGCGGCGTGCCCCCGGAATACCGGTGAATGAGCTTGAGCGCGCCCCGCGTGAATGTCACCTTGCGGCGGCCCCCGGCGGCGCGCAACCGGAAGGCGATGTATTGCATCGTTTCCTGCCGGTTGAGGGCCTTGAGATGGTACCGGGCCGTTATCCGCTGATTGAGCTGACGCAGTTCGGGCAAGGCCAGATGCTGGGCGAGTTCGGGCTGGCCAATCAGAATAATCTGAAGCAGCTTCTGGGTGCTGGTCTCGAGATTGGAAAGCAGCCGGATTTGCTCGAGTACACGCGGTTCGAGGTTCTGAGCCTCATCAATGACCAGCACGCAATTGATCCCCTGGGCCGCCCGGTCCAAGAGGTAGGCGTTAAGCTCGTCGATCAGGCCCTTGGCGGTCTCCGCGCTTGACGGGACGCCGAACTCTTCATTGATCTTGCCCAGAAGCTCCAACGGGCTCAGGAACGGGTTGAAGATGAAGGCCACCTCGGTGTCCTCGTCCAACTGTTCCAGCAGACTCCGGCACAAGGTGGTCTTGCCCGTCCCGATTTCCCCGCTGACCATGACGAAACCGCTACGGTTGTTGATGCCGTACACAAGATGCGCGAACGCCTCTTTGTGCTTGTCGCTCAAATAAAGATAGCGGGGATCGGGAGTGAGGTTGAAGGGACGCTCATCCAGCCCGTAAAACGCCTCGTACATACCGTCCTCATGAACGTGTGTTCCGGCCCAATTGGTAACGTTTGAGCATAGCATGAGACCCTTCGCATGTCAAAATCGCCAGAGCGTTCGCAATCCCGTTCAGCGCAACCATTGCCCCGGCGGATACGGCGCGGGATCGGGCCTTTTGAGCTGCGTTCGTTGCGTCTTCGCGCCGTGTAGCAGACGTCCGCGTCTGCTGGACTGTCGCACGCGGCTGGGGGCAGACGAGGACGTCTGCCATACGCACCGCATCGTGTAGCAGACGTCCACGTCTGCTGGACTATCGCACGCGCCCAGGGCGGACGGGAACGTCCGCCACACGCGCCCCATCGTGTAGTAGACGTCCCCGTCTGCTGGACTATCGCACGCGGCTCGGGGCGGACAAGCACGTCCGCCACACGCGCCCCATCGTGTAGCAGACGTCCCCGTCTGCTGGACTATCCGACGCCGGCTCGGGGCGGACGGGGACGTCTGCCACACGATGCAAGAGCATCACAATGGGTGGCTTCCCGTTTTTGCGCCACCGCGTTAGATTAGCGTAGAAGCGGCGCCCCCGCCGCTTCACCAAAACCCAGCCCCAAAGCGGCGAGGGCGCCGCTTCTACGTTTCTCCATCACACAAGTAGATCCAGCATCGTGTAGCAGACGTCCTCGTCTGCTGAACTATCGGACGCGGCCCCGGGGCAGACGGGGACGTCCGCCACACGCGCCGCATCGTGTAGCAGACGTCCACGTCTGCTGGACTATCGCACGCAGCTCGGGGCGGACGGGGACGTCTGCCACACGATGCAAGAGCATCACAATGGGTGGCTTCCCGTTTTTGCGCCACCGCGTTAGATTAGCGTAGAAGCGGCGCCCCCGCCGCTTCACCAAAACCCAGCCCCAAAGCGGCGAGGGCGCCGCTTCTACGTTTCTCCATCACACAAGTAGATCCAGCATCGTGTAGCAGACGTCCTCGTCTGCTGAACTATCGGACGCGGCCCCGGGGCAGACGGGGACGTCTGCCACACGATGCGAAAAGGGAGGGGCGTTCTGCCCCTCCCCCTATTCACTTAACTCGGGGACACCCCAATCTTGATCAAGGTTTTTAGAGCGACTTCTTTTCGGACGTCTCTGGCTCACCGGTGGTGGTAACGGTCAACCTAACCTCATCCGCATCTCCGCGCGTCTGCAGATTATGTTCCC
>JBKHFO010000023.1:0-24397 GCA_046540175.1 Candidatus Hydrogenedentota bacterium | reverse complement strand
CGTCTGGTTCGATATCGTCTGGCGCCTCACAACCCAACAAGGCAACGGCGATTGCTATCGCCCCAATAACTATCAGATACCCGTGAGAAGTATTCCGTGAACTCATTTCGTGTCTCCGTTCTAGACTTGACTATCCTCGGGTATCGCGCGCTAAGCGCGCTTCAACCCCAAGTTACTATCTCTGACTACTATAGGAGGCTGGGGGAAAGCAAACGCCCCGCACCCCGCCGTATCTCCGGCGACCAGGGCAAGCGGAGCCAATCCAGCGGCGCAAAGCCGGCGCTGCCCGCAATTCTAGCAGAGCGCCAAGCCTAAACTTGTTGACGGCCAAAGTCAACGCGCTCGTAGGCGCCATGGACTTCCAAGCCATGAATCACGGGCTGGAAGCCCGTGGCGCCTCAAGGGCATAACGAACCGGTGCTACACACAATCCTGGAATAGAACCGAGACTACTCGAAGAGGACAACGCGAATCTGTTTGGACTGTTCGCTATCGGGATCATGGATCATGATGTCGTCGTGGCCGTTGCCCGTGAGATCTTCCGAGACCGCCTCGCCATAGGGGGACACCTCAACGGATACCCAAGGCTGGCTGGACAAGAATTCGTCCTCGCCGCCGGTGTACACGGCAAGCTCATTCTCCCCGACGCCGTAAGCCACGTCTTTCCGCCCGTTGCCGTTGAAATCGCCCAGGCTGTACACAAGGTTGCGCCGGTCCTCAGGGGCCTGCACGGGAAAACTGCCCGTATAGGCGGGCGATGTGTCAAACCCATCTTCCTCACAAAGGTACACCTCGGCATTTACGGTGAGCCGTCCGCGCAGAAAATAGCTAACGAAGGAGCCGATGCTGTACGGCACCTTGAGATGCACCACGTCCTTCCGCCCGTCGCCGTTCACATCCACCAGCACCGGCGTGGCGAAAGCCCCCTGCGATTCGAACAGGGCCGAGGGCTCGCGGGGATAGCGGAGCTGGTCCTCGGCAAAGTAGATTTGGGTTTGGGCCGTCATGTTGACCGTTCCTTGGGTCTGTGTGACAACCAGGTCAGGCAGGCCATTGTCGTTGATATCCATGAGCTGCGCGTCGGACTGCCACCGGTCGTCGAGTTTCCGGGGCAGTCTAAACCGGTGATGCTGACGCCAGTTCGGACCATAGGCGAACTCGGCGTGTTCATCCGTGAGAAAGGCCATGCCCTTGTGTTCGTGTTCGCGGATATCAAAGGGTTGGAAGGCAGGGAAATCGTACCGGATGGTAACGCCCCGGTCGCCGCTTCCCCGCGCCACGGTTTGCACTTCAGCCCGAATATCGGCGATATGGCCATCGACGTTGCGAACAGCGAAGCCCGTGGGCATGGGGATCAGCCATTCGTCCCTGCCGTCGCCCATGAGGTCCACCGCTACATCCTCCAAAAAACGGGGGCGTTTGGAGCCCTGAGGCAAGATGGACATGAATTCGGGCTCGGCCAATACCTCGAACCCGCCGTCCGCCCATTGGTGGACCGTCGCGCCTTGGGAATGCGTCACCACCAGTTCACGGGGGGCTTCTCCATCCACATCGGCCAAAAAGAGGTTGCCGATGCGGGGATCCAGGTCCAGCACGAACGAAGGCTCGCCGGGATAACCCCCTTCATCCATGGCGAGGAACACGGCCACCTGCTTGATAAGGGGATCGCTCTCCTCGTCGGACATGACAGCCAGGATATCCTCACGCCCGTTGCCGGTGAGGTCCTCGGTGGCGATATTCCAGATATCGTATTGCGTGGTAAGGGTCAAGACTTGAGGCTGGGCTCCCGCCCCCATGGTGACAAGGAGGGCCGCGAAGAGGCAATAGGTCATGGAATAGGGTTCCTTATTGGAAAAGAGGCTACCGGCTTGTGTAACACCAGGAATCGCGCTGTGTTAGTGTTGAAAGACCGGCGGCGGCGCCCGCGGGTTTCACACCGTGAACGCTCTTACAAGGCCGGGGGTAGACGCGGCGGCCGCGCCGAATCATGGCGATAGTTGGATTGTACCGTATAGGCGGGATAGAATGCAGCATGCGGTTGACCAACTCAATGGC
Source organism: Candidatus Hydrogenedentota bacterium (assembly GCA_046540175.1). Classification (GTDB taxonomy): domain Bacteria; phylum Hydrogenedentota; class Hydrogenedentia; order Hydrogenedentales; family SLHB01; genus SKRY01. Next base: position 22,342 of record JBKHFO010000023.1, on the reverse strand, counting down.
GCGGCGCCGGCGCCGCGCGTTGACGCCGTGGTATAAGCCGAGGGACGAAGCGAAACAGGATAGCGATTGGCGCAAGTGCTTCAACAGGGGTCAAGCCGCGGGGTGAATCGCCCCGCACTGAAGGGAATAGTGTGGGCTGTCATCGTTTTTGGCGGCAATCCAGGTTTTCGGTTCGCTTCTGCAAGTTGCTCAGGGGGAAGGTTTACCAAATTAGCCGATGGATCCACGTAAACGCATCGCGGAGTTAGAGGAACAAGTTCGTCAGTTGCAGGCGCGGCTGCGCGCTCAGGCGGGCGATAGGGCGGGAAGGGGCCAACAACGCCCCCCAAAAAACCGCCCTGAAGGACAGCTGCGTCAAGCCCACGGTGAAGCAAAGCGGCAAGGCGCGGCATCCAAGCCGTCCAAACAGCCAGAACCGGCGCCACCGCGTCCCACGCAGCCCGCTACCGGCCAGCCGGGATCCCTTGCAGGCCGTTTCGGGCTCCTCTGGCTCGGACGGCTTGGCGTATTTCTGCTGCTGGCCGCCGTGACCCTGGCCGCCGCCGCGGCGTGGAACATGCATGAACTTGCGCCGTGGCAACGAGCGGCCGCGGGGTACGGCTTGACGTTGCTGCTGATGGCCTATGGCGCCGTGACATGGAATACGGGACTCTGGTTTTCCCGGACAAGCCTCGTCTTGGGGCTCACCGGCCTTTTCGCCGTAACATTCGCCTCCGCTCATCTCCCCTTCATGCAGGTGTTTTCCGCCTCCCCGGGCGGACCCGCCGCGGGGGCAGGGGCGCTGCTGGTTTACGCCGTGGCGGCTTCATGGCGGAAAGCCTGGTTGCCGTCCGTGCTGCCCGCCTTTCTAGGTTACGTCCTTCTCATAGCCACATCGACGGGACTTGTTGGGGTGGAGGACGCATCGTCCACGGTTTACGTGGGCGGCCTCTTCCTGCTCCTCGTGTGTTCCGCGCTGTTTGCCTCCTGCCGCTATCGCGCGCTGCTGTGGTTGGCCCTCGGAGGTCACTATCTGCTGGCGATACATCTTAATGGCCCGGCGGCGGCCGCTGTACCTCGCGGCCCCATGGCGTTGTTGTCGTTCGCAGCCGCGGGCTTCGCCGTGCTCAGTCTGGCGGCCGCCTTTCCCGCGGCGCGGGACAGCGCTTGGGGCTGGGAGCGCATCGCCTTCAGCCTGCTGAACACGCTTCTCTTCCTCGTCACGGCGGTTCCCGCCGCGCAGGCTGTGCTCTCATGGGGCCCCGCCGCGTCGTGGCTGAGCGTAGCCGGCATCCTCGCCTTGGCGGCCATTCATGCGGCGTGGCGCAGGAGACGCCACTCGCCGCTGGCGGAGGTCTTCCTCGCCCAAGCGGGGATCGCCATGGCGATCGCGCTCCTCCTGGTCACGCGACAACCTTATGCCCCAGCCGCCTTCGCGGCCGGCGCGTTCGCGCTTGTTCTCCTGCGTCTCTTCACGGGCATGCGAGCCGCCACGTTTCTGAACACGCTCTACATCGCCACAGCCGTCCTCACGATGTTCCTACAGGGAAGCACCGGCGCCGTGTTCCGTCTCGGAGACGCTGTCATTCCCGCCTCGTGGGCGGCCGCGGGCGCGGCGGCCGTGTTGCTTACGGCGGCCGCGGCGGCTCTTGAGCATATCAAGGTCTCCACCTCCGCGGGCCCGCCGTGGGGCGGCCAAGGCGCAGCGAACGCGGGCGCAGCGGCCCTGATTTTGCTCACCTGCGCGATGTTGCACATGGACCACCAACCCGGCGCCCCCTTCATCCTCGCGTCTTTGGCGGTGCTCGTGCTTGTGCTGGGGACCTTGTGCTTCTCAGCCGCTGTGCGCGGGGCCAGCTTCCTTGTACTGGCGGGGGCGCACGCCACGTATCACGTGTACATGGCGCTCGAACCCGGCGTCTTCATGGAACAGCCCGGCTTTTTGGGCCTGAGCGTGATCCTAGCCGCGCTTACCGCCGGCGCCGGTCCTTTCTGGGACAGGCTTTTGCCCGCCCGGGCGATTGAAGGCGAAGCCTTGGCGGGACTCACGGCGGCCTTACCCTATCTGCTGGCCGGAGTCCTTCTCATCCGCTTGGCCCTGCTCGAGATCCCCGCCTTGTATTTGCCGCTTAGCCTGCAAATCCTCGGCACGGCCATTTTAGTCGCGGGTTTTTTCACGAAACGCTTGGGCGTCAAGGCCTGTGGAATACTCGTGGCGGCAGGCGCAGCGGCAGCGTTCTTCCATACGCTCTACGCCCCCGATGCAACCCTTGAGGCCCTCTCCTGGCACGGAGCCTACTACGCCAGCTTCCCGGCGCTTTACGTTCTCGCGGAACGTTGCGGCGCTTGGGCGGATCACCGGAAGAAGCCAGCGGCAAGCGCGCACGGAGAGGACGCCGTGCGCACGCTTCTCGTGGGCGCCGGGGGGATCGTTGGCGTGCTGACACTGGCGGAATGGGCGCCCTCCCTCCACCTTTCCCTGTATTGGGGCGGATTGGGCCTGGGCGTCCAGCTTCTAGGCTTCGGCCTCGACGAAAGCCGCTACCGCTGGACGGGACTCTTCATCCTGGCCGCGGCTATTGGCCGGGTCTTTCTTGTGGATATCTGGCATTTGCCTTCCTTCTACGCCCCTTTGTCCGCCGCCGCTCTAGCCGTGGCGCTCTTGGTGGTGTCCTCGCTCTATTCACACGCCTGGATCAAGACGTTACGCCGCCGGATCTACTTGTGAAACGGTCAACACGAGCTAACATCCTTACGAAGCGCAATACCTTGGAGAACCGCGGCGCGGCGGAAGGAAATTCATCCTCACCCAATGGGCGAGAACGTACCGCCGGCGCACCGCCGGCATTTATGAGCCGCCTGGAAGGGGGTGATACGGTTCTTGCGAATCCTTGTCCGGCGATCGGGGTTGACATCGCAGGCAGGTAATATGTTATCTTACAGACAGCGTGGGTGCCCACCCGTATCATGCATGTCTCGGTCTAGGGGCTTGTGGATAAGCGCGCCGTTCGCTTCTCCATCAGGCTGTTGCGTGTGGAAGAAGGGGATTCATGGGGTTTGATGAGGGGGCTGGGGAGCGCCCGGCAACAGCCCGTGAATAGAGTCCACTACACCACCGTCCATATATAGTGGCAAGAGACGTGGATCGTAGGCGGCGGAGCATCTGCCCTTCAAGTTTCAAGAGTGCGAATCGCGGAGAGATAAGAGGGAAGGTCTCTCGAAGGGGAGGTTAGGAACTACGTATGCAGGGCACAAAGCAAAAGGAACTAGGCCCCGTGGAACAGCGGGCCATGGAATGCCACTGGAAGCGCCTGTGCAAAGAGTCCGGCGAAGACGTTTCGTATGAGGAGGCGATGGATGATTGGCTGGACCATCACGCCACGGCGTGGCGGGAAGAGCACCAGCGCCGCGTGTTGGAACGCCAAAAGAAAGAAATGGAAAAACATCGCTGGATCGAGTCGGAGAAGGCCCAATGCGACTTGGGATCAAAGGCTTACATCGACTGGATTACAAATTACGCTGCTCAGTGGCGGTCCTGGTATGAACGCGAAGTAGAAGGAGTGGAGGTAGAGTAAGCTGGCCGTCCCTCGCCCCGCAGCGTTGCGAAGAACGCCGGGAAGAAGTATTGAACACCCCCGCGATCGCTTTCAAAGCGATCGCGGGGGTGTTCTTTGGGGAAGAGACACACCTTCCGTTGCGCCCGCCGAGCCGCTCTTTATGACTTCCCTTGCTTGAGCAGCGTCAGCAGCATCACCAGCGGTGTGTCCGCCCGGACGCTGTGTGGCAGGTGCGCGGCCATGTGGACCCAGGTCCCCGCCCGCAGGGGCTTCTCGTCCTCCCCAAGGATCACGGTCCCCTCGCCCTCGAGCACGTGGACCACCGCCGGCATGGAGGCGGTATGCTCGGACAGCTCTTGCCCAGGCCCAAAGGCGAACAGCACCACCTTGATGTTCTCGTCTTGGTACAGATTGCGGCTCAGGATGCCGTCGCCCGGAGGTTCCGCGCCTTGGGTCAGTTGCTCGATGAAGGTGTAGGAAAGCGGCTCGCTGCTCATGAAAGGCTCCTTCTCTCTATTGCTTCTATTGCTTCGTGGCCACGAGGCTCACGGCGTACGTATGGTTGGCATGCTTGCGGAACACCCGCCGCATGCCCCGCACCCGCCGCCGGGCCACACGCGAGCGCAACACGTTCAACACGAAGGATAGTCCGCCGATCAAGCCCTCGTCGAGCAGCAGCCGGCGCGGCTCAAGCAGATGCATGGAGGCCGTACGGGTCCATTGTACAAGGAACCCTCGCTTTCCAATAGGGCGCGCCATTCCGCAAGCGTCAGGGGACGCACGCCCACATGCACTTCCCGGGAGAGATCGGCCAACACTTGCGCCTTCACCTCTTCATCCAGATCATCCGGCGCGAGACAGAGTTCGTGGATGCCGTAGCGGCCGCCCTGTTCCAGCACGCGCGCCGCCTCCCGGACGATGGCCGTCTTGTGGGCGCTCGTTTGCATGGTCAGCATCGCCTCACCGTAAACCACCGTGGCGGATCCGTCTGCAAGCCCGGTCTCTTCCGCCGTTCCTTGCCTACAGACTCCTCCGTGAGGCTCCACAACGCTCCGGAGTGATGCGGCGGCGTCTTGATCCCGTTCCACCGCGGTGTAGCTTTCGGGCCCGCGCGCAAGCGTCAAGGCGGCCGTCGCGCCCAAGCCCGGCGCCAATGGCCAACGCCTCCAGCATGGCGCGCGTTAGTTCCATGCCGCCCGGCCGCAGCACGCGTTTGCCCATCTGGGCGAGGACCCAGTGGCCGGGCATGCGCTCCATAGCCAAGCGATCCTTGGTGAATGGTTCGGCGATTTCCTTATGGTCTTCCATCGGGACAAATCCTTTTCCGGTTGCGGGTTCGAATGAATAGCGAGTGTGGCGATGCATTTTGCCGCGCCACAAGTTTAACAGCGGAAACGGATGTTCTACTCCCTAATCACCTGCCGTGCTACACAAACAGAGGCCCCGCTTGGCAGCCACCACGCAAGGGTCAGTCCGTTTTACCGCCACACGGCCCGCTCAGCGCGGTCTGTAAGCCAATCGCATTGAAGCGCGAGACGTTCCAGCCATTCCGGGGCGGTGTACCCTCCCACGGAACCACCGAACTGCTCGAACTGAAAGCAAAGCGTGGCCACGTGTTTCAAGCCGGTCGCGTAGTAGAGAACCGTCTCCTCGGTAAAGGCCAAGGTGCGGTGTTGCTGGTAGGCTCGCAAGAAGATGTCTGTCCGCCAAGCCAAGCGGGCGGGGTCGGTGCAAGTGCGGATGCATAGATTGGAGAGGGCGTACGCGAGATCCTCGAGAAAGCAACCTTCTCCCGCGAACTCGAGGTCCACGATCGCCGCCAGCTCGCCGGCGCGGTAGATCAAGTTGCCGCCGTGCCAGTCCCCATGGATAAGCCCGATCTCCAGTTCGTTGCGGACCTCCCAGCGAAGGGCGTGCTCGGCGTCGCGCAAAAACAGGACGATACGATTGCACTGATCGGCGCAAGCCCCGGGATCCCCGCCGGCGCGGGCCTTTTCGTAGAGCGTTGCAAAAGACTTCGTGGGCGTGTCGCTAAACCGCCACTGGGTGGGATCGCGCTCGGGACTTGGAAAATCGCGGCATGCCTCGTGGAAACGGCCCAAGGCGTGACCGGCTTGGGTAAGGGCGCTCTGGTTGACGGGCATGGGCTCGCCTTCCACAAACTCTTGCAACTCAATGGCCCACGTGTCTCCCTCGGCGAGACGCCGGCCATCCTGGGCGGCCTCGATGCGGGCCACGGGAAGCCCGATGCTTTCCAGGCGCCCGGCCAACCGGTGCTGAAAGCGCAACGCATCGAGCACAGCGGGGTCGCGCCGGTACGTCTTCACCAAAAAGCGCCCCGCCGTAGCGTCGAGCACTAGTTTACGGTGCCTCCGCTGATGGACGCGCGCCAAGGGGCGGGGAAGTCCCACGTCACCAATGGCGTAGCGTTCGGCGATGAATTGCTGCAACTCTTTGAGTCCGGATGATGGCTGCATTACGCCCCCGTCTTTACGTTGAAAACCACCCCAAAACCGCACTAACCCAACGGCCATATGCCCATTCTACACTACGGCCGCCCTTCCGCACAGGATCGCCCCCCGGCTACAGGCAAAATGCCAATAAGGGCGTCTTCACCTGGGCAACGCCAATTTTTACGTCTTAGTCTTTCGATGAAACCGTAATGCTCTTTCAAGGATTACATCAATAGATATTGCACATTTTTAGGCCAATCATACAAACACAAAGAACCGCCGGATTTTATCCTACTAGCGCGGTATTTGGCTAACTAAGTGGCGTTCTACACTATTTATAGGTATTACCCGCATTAAACAGAAGAACTGTATTGACTTTAGAGTGCGCATGATGATAGCATAGTAAGCATAGCGAAACATAGAAGGGATTAGCGAAGGCGCTTCTATGCTTCGTTTCAGCGAATTCAAGGGTAGGTAGGGGCAAACAGAACAGCCTGGCGCTCGCCCGGCAAGGAGGTGTAACCATGTATCCCAACAACAAGCTTCGCGGATTCACCCTAATCGAACTCCTTGTGGTCATCAGTATCATCGCGATCCTCGCGGCAGTCCTTCTGCCAGCGCTGGCCCGCGCGCGAGAGGCGGCGAACCGGATCTCGTGCTCCAACAACATGCGGCAGATGGGTTTGGCGTTCCTTATGTTCGCCAATGAACACAATGGAAGTATGCCCCCGGCCTCCCCCAACGATTATTGGGGCCAACCCGACGTCGGGCGGGTGGAGGACCGCATCACCAGGCCGGGCGACTACCCGAGGCGTTTGATGCGAAACAATTACATGTTCGATGCGCGGGTGCTCTATCCCGATTATCTCGATGACATCCGGGTCGCCGTGTGTCCATCCGGCCGGGCCGGCCGGCAGGCCGAGGGGGACAACTGGTTCATGGACGTGACTTGGGACCGGAGTAACGTCGACGAGCGGTTGCTGAGGCGAATTCAAGGCCTGGACCGCGATCATCCGGCCGCACGGCAGTTGGACACGCTCGTGGGACGGGGAGCGCGGTTTGACCCCGACTGCTTTACCAACCAGATGTACTTCTATCTTCCTTATGCGGTGTACACCGAGGAACAGGCCATTTTCCTGTTCTTGGAGTTGTCCCGGCGGATGCATATCGGCGAGGTCGATTTCATGAGCGAAGACCTCGTAGTGCCGGAGCATGCGTGGCCTCGCGGCGCCACGACCTACACCCACGGGCCGGGAGGAGGAAACATGTTCATGCGCTCGGCCATCAATATCGGCCGGTTTTTCATCGAAGACATCAACGATCCAGCAGCCACGGCGGTGGCGGATTCCCAGGTCCCGGTGATCTTTGACTCGCCCGTTGACCATGGCGTTCACAAAATGAATCACTTCCCGCTGGGCGGGAATGTGTTGTACCTCGACGGCCACGTCGAGTTTGTGCGCTACCGGCAAACCCGTGACGTGGATGAGGTCTTTGATCCGTTCTACGACTTCTACGCCGCCGAGGAACTCCCTTACACGACGGATCTCATCGAGTTGCTCCGGATAAACGCGTGGGACGGGACGGCGCTCCGGGGAGTGCCGCCTTGGTGCGCGAACAGAACCCCGGGCACGTCTTTCGAGCCCCGCTACTGGTACTACCCGGACGATCGAAGGTATCGCGACATTATGGACTATGTGCCCGTGACCGAACCGCCGCCCCGCACGCCCACGGCGAGTACTCGGCAATCCGGACAATGAAGCCTGGCAACATCAACTAAGCAAAGGGGAGAATCCTTATGGAGTGCATGGAGTGTGGCATACGCAGTGCCGTGGGGTCTTGTAAGACGTGCGGGAAATTGCTATGCGAGGAATGCGGAATCGAGTGCCAGGAGTGCGGCCATGTAGTGTGCTCCGAGCATGTCAACGTCACGCCGGGTAAGCGGAATCTGTGCGAGGTCTGCTTCGAGAAACGTCAGGAACGCCGGGAAGGCCATAAGTCCGGACACGCAAAAGCCAAGACAGGCGGTGGCGTTATCGAGGAACTTGACGGGGAGGAACTCGAAGAGGGCGAAACCCTCGAGGAGCGGACTCTTACCGCAAGCGCCCGCCGCGCCCCAAACCCTTCCGTCATTAGTCTTGCCGTGGCCGGATTGGGATTGGCCTTGATGCTGTTGGTGCTCTTCGTTCCCGATCTAAGACGCGTAGGCCTCGGGCCAGACGCGTACTTACCGACGCCGTTGATCCTTCTCATTATCCCGCTAGTGGGGGCGGCATGGGGGATTTTCGGGATGAAGGCACAAAGCGATGGCCGGACCCCCTATCGCACGATCTGGAGACGATCCATGGCCGGCGTAGGAATCGCCATAGTGAGTTGCGTGATCGGGGTGTTCGCCTGGCAAACCGATCCCGCGCGCATCGCCGACCAGGAGGCGCGCCAAAACCAGCAACAGGAGATGACACCCGAAGAACTGGAACAATGGCGGCAACAGCGTCTTGAGAGATACTTGCCCACGGAAGAGGAGTAAACAAAGCAACGCCGGGGAAAGGGAGCGCCCCTCCGTTTCCCCGGCCTCTGCCCATTTTGGCCGGAGCGGGAGGGGAACTTCGCGCTTTGGCAGCGAAGAAGTGCGAACTCGCCGGTAATACCTGCCTCACGCATCTCTCATCACAAGTCCTTCCTTCAAGACACGCCGGCCTCTTCGGACCTGCGCCGCAAATGGGGCAAGACCCGCCGTCTCTGCAGAAGTGCATCGTTTCGCCATTCTCCGATCCTCCAAATCGCCGGGCAAGGACTCTTCGCCAGAGAGGTACATCCCCCTTGATCTCCCTTCACTGTTGTCCCAAACAGCGTTGATTTGCTATCCCGTTCCGGTTGTCAGGAGCGCCAGAGTGAGGCGCCGGAACACAGCCCGAAGGGCTGAAACATAAATAGCCCAGGGCAACCGCCCTGGGAAACTGAACAGACCCTGTTTTCAGCCCTGAAAGGGCGCAACAATGGCTTGCACCGGCGTGTGACGCCCTTTCAGGGCTGTTTAAGGGGAGGCATTGTTTTCCCAGGGCGGTTGCCCTGGGCTATTATGTTTTCGCCCTTTCAGTGCGGCTGTTGCCCATCGCTAACCGCCCTTCTTGTTCAGCACGCCATATCAGGTTGGGCCGATTGCGGACCTCACGATTAGGCAACCCCACTGAACCAGAATCGGCCCCGCTCTTTCGTGTTTAGGACAAAGGGATCCCCCTTCGAAGCGAGAATCTCGCTCTGCGGAGCGGCCGCGCCGGGTGAACCGTTTTCACCCCAGAGGTGACCGGAGCAATTCCCCCTTAAAAGAAGGGCCCGGGAGGTGTAAACACCCTGCACGCCAACCTATCCGGCGATTCGGGCGATCCCCGTTGGGACGTCATGGGCGAAGTGCTACAATACTTTCTGGAGTCAGTCTGATTCATTTTTCCACGAGCCGTGGCGAACCCCGGCGCGATTTTGGTGTCTAACCCAAGGAAGGCATAGGAATTCAAACCGTTGACACTTGGAGAGCAGGGCAGGCCAGCGGCGGTCGCGTCGGCTTCGGGCGCGCGCGACGTTTCGGACACAGCGTTGGCCGAGGCGTGCCGCCGTGGAGACCAAGGCGCATTTGACACGCTGGTCCACCGGTATAAGGACCGCCTCTACAACCTGGCGTACCGTTACCTCGGTAACCGCGAGGAGGCGCTGGATTTGTGCCAAGAGGTGTTCATCCGGGCGTACCGCGGTCTGGACGGGTTTCAAGGGACCTCCCAACTCTACACCTGGCTTCACGCCATCGCGGTGAACCTCGCCCGGAACCGGCTGCGCGACCAAACCCGCAAAGGCCGCAATCAAGGGGTTTCGCTCGACGCCCTGACCGCCGTGGGCGGCGAAGGAGTTCATCCCGCCGCAGGTGCGGGCCCCCGCTCGGAAGCGCAGAGCCACGAACTCGACGAGATTCTGCAACAGTGTCTGGATGAACTGCCCGAGGTCTGCCGCCTTGCATTCGTGTTGCGGACGGTGGAAGGGCTCTCCTACGAGGCGATCGCCGAGGCGCTGGAGTGCCCGAAAGGAACGGTTAAATCGCGCTTGAATCAGGCCCGCACCCTGTTGCGGGAACGCCTGGGCGCGCTGGGTGTATTGTGATGGCTTACTCAAATTGCGACGAAGTGCGGCTGGAATTCTCGGCGTTGCTCGATGACGAGCTAAGCGCTGGCGAGCGCCGCGCCCTCGAGGCCCATCTCGCGGAATGCCCAGCGTGTCGCGGCCTCTTTCACCAATTCCAGGTAGTGGACCAGCTATTTGAGGACCTCCCTCAAAGGGAGGCGCCGGCCGAATTGGAAGCCGGAATACGGGAAGCGCTGACCACCGGGCGCGAGCACGTGAAGGCCGCTCCCCGTTCCCGGCACGCGCGCCAACGGATGTGGCCCCTGTTGGCCGCCGCGGCCGGCTTCGTGGTCTTGGCGGGAGGCGTGCTGCTGATGGCCACCCAGGAGTTCGGGCCAGAATCCTTTCGGCTCGCCCGGTTCGATGAGCCAGCGGAACAAGAGGAAGCGCCTCCTGCCCCCCGCGACGAGCCTCGGGCGGACGTGATGAGGGAGACGGCGCCCGATGCCCTGGACACCGAACCCATGGGTTCGCCCAGGAATGACGCCTCGGACGACGCGGTTCAGGAGCCGGTGAATGGCTTTGAGGATGACGGCGATGGCGCTGGAATACGCGGTCTCAAAAGAGAAGCGCCGGAAGACGCTCCGGAGGTTCTCGAGCAAGACAGCCAAGCCCAACGCTCGCGTCCAAGAGCCAGGGCGCAAGAACCCACGGCGCCGCCGACGGACGCCGATAGAGCGCCCAAGACGGCCGAGGAGCCAGAAGCCGAGGCCGAGGCTGAGCCGGAACTGGACTCACCTCCGCCCGCCGAATCATCTCCCGAACTTGTATGGAGAGGGGTGGAAGAATCCCCGGACGCGGAAATCCGGGAAACCGCGGGACGCCGCTTCATAAAGGACGCGGACGTCTGGGTCGAAGAAGGCTACGAAGGCGAGCCCGTCTCTACCCTCTCACCAGACGCCGCGGCTTGGGAGGATGTGTTGGAGAGCCACCCCGAACTCGCCGAACTCGCCGATTGGGAAGAGCCGGTGGTGTTCGAGGCCGAAGGGCAGTGGCGCCGGCTGATCCCGTTAACACACTGATCACAACCGGAATCAGGATCGCTCGGGTGCGGCTTATGCCGGAGGAAAGAAGTTGATTTTCGGTTTGACGGATTGCGCTGGACTCTGCTAAAGTACGTATGAAGTTGCGCGTTTTTTCCCTGCAGTGTTCGAATAGGCTGAGTAAACGTTGATCCTTAACAGTTTGAACCGGGAGTCCAACATTCGTGTGGTCCACAACAAGCCGTCGTAAGGCGGACGTTGGGAGGCTACCGTGAGGACACCCACCTAGTGGGCAAGGTTCAAGCGTTTCTCGGCCAACGGCACAATGCGGGGATTTTTTGAGGCGGGGTTCGAACAGGATTCGAGTCCCGCTTCGATACTTTCCAACCCCAAAGCCCGCGGCATGCATTCTTCACGGGGCATGAACGGCGAGCGCGCGGAATGGGAGAACAAACACGACATGGGCTTGCCCGCATTACGCTACGTTGACGCGGTTCCCTTCCAGCACGGGAATGATACCCTCATCTGCCTGAGCGATCCTCAGGGCTACATCGACGAACAGCTCCTGCTCTCCCCAGCGGCGTACTTTATCGCAAGCCTCCTCGACGGAGAGAACGACGAGGCCGCCATCAAAGCTGTGTTCCGGGAACATTTTGGCGCCGATGTCGTGGACGATGAGGCCATTCACACGGTGGTTTCCCAACTGGACCAGAATGGATTCCTCGCCACGCCCCGCTTCTTCGAAGTGAAGGACAGCGTGGACCGCGCCTTCGCCGAGTCTCCCACGCGCCCGGCCTATCTCGCGGGCAGGTCCTATCCCGAGGATCCGGAGGAACTCCGCCCCTTTTTGGCCGAACCATTCGACGGCGAGGATGGAGCCGGGCAGGCTTTCCGGGAGGAATCGCGGGGCAGCCAACCGTTGCGGGGCCTCATCGTGCCGCACATCGATTTTCAGCGCGGCGGCGCGGCTTACGCCAAGGGCTACAAGCGTCTGTTCGAACAGGGCAAGCCCGATGTCGCGCTGATCTTTGGCGTGGCGCATGCCGCCCCGCCAACGCCTATTGTCTTGACGAAGAAACACTTCGAGACGCCGCTGGGAACGTTGCAAACCGACACGGCGATGGTGAATGCCTTGGCGGCGGCCTGCTCGTGGGATCCGTTCGCCTATGAGAGCGTCCACCGCACCGAACACTCCATCGAATTTCAGGCGCTGATGTTGAGCTACTTGTTTGGCGAGGACATCCGCATTGTGCCCATCTTGTGCGGCAACTTCTCGGCTGTCGGCGGACAAAACGGCGAAGGCGCGGCGCCCGAAGTGGAGCGTTTTCTTGAGGCTTGCCGCGAAGTGACCGCCCAGTCCGAGCATGCGGTAACCGTTATCGCCGGCGCGGACCTCGCGCACGTCGGCCAGCGTTTTGGCGATTCCTTTGAGATTGACGACACGATCACCCTGCACGTCGAGCAACGGGACCGCGAAGACCTCGCCCATGCCGTATCAGGTAATGCCGAGGGCTTTTACAGCTCGGTTATGAAAGACCACAATCAGCGGCGCGTGTGCGGCCTCAACTGCATTTACGCCACTCTCAAGACCTTGCAGGGCCGGGCGCCAGCGGGCGATAGTGAACTCATCCACTACAATTACGCGCCCGATCCCGCGGGAGGCATTGTGTCGTTCGCCGGCGTGGTCTATCCGTAGCGGATTTCCGCGCCCCGGCGCGTGGGAATCATCCCGGCAGGCAAGCGGTTTCGCTTCACTGCAAGCGCAGGCCTCAAGGGGTTTGCATGAGGGAGCGCTCAAGTTCGGGCGGGGCCTTAATGGGGACGAACCAATCGGCGGGATAAAGGTAATCCTCCCCGCTCTCATCAATCACCCGCACCTGGCCCTCACGAGCTGCATCCTCGTCCGGCATCATCCGATAGATCTTGTGCAGTTCCAGCGAGGCCGGATAGCCGGCATTGTTGATGCACACCACAAACTGCCGTTCAGCTGAGTCGGTGTTAGTCATAGTATTTAGTCCAAGTACCGCTTACACTTCATCTCTCTCCTACCGATCCCATGCGCCTCGTACCAGTGTACTTCGGCCTTGCAAATTCTTCCATTCCTAAGGCGTACCAAAGCAACACCCTTCAACTTACGCCATCTTCCTTTACCATAGTGTTTTCGCAAGCGCGGCAACTCACGAATTGCATTACCACTGGCTATTGTCTGTATATCCGCCACATCTCCGACAATTTCGAAATTCAGCATAGCCAGTTTTAGGCCCGATCAGCTCACCTTCACATCACACCACGGGTTAACCGGAATACCGCCCTTATATGTGGGGTTGCAATAGCCTATCCTCGGTACACTTCCGATTCCCGAACACGGACATAACTGGGTATATCAGATATATGGCCTTTAACATTCACCTCTTCACCGATGCGGAGTCTCTCGCAGTTAAGAAACTGAGATTCAGTCTCAAAAAGTGCGTAATCATAGGGATCGCACGAGGCGCCCGGGAGTTTTCTCATTACATGATACCATTTTCCGTCTTTGTTATAGAGCGCGTGCCGAGGTCCATTGGCGGTTAAGTCGTTCCCCAACACGGTAGGGCATCGTTTCTTCTCCATGTGATCCGAACATGTTTTTCCATGCCTTTTGTTGCCATCCTATCCAATAGCCCTATCGCGCTTAATCCCCATATTCGCCGAGCGTGTCCTCGCCGGGCCAGGTGGGGACGCCGCCGTAATAGGGATATTCGTCGAACTTCCCGCCCTCGTTCAACGCGCGCGGATCCTCCGTTCGCCTCAATTCATCCATCAAGCGCTCCCGCAACTGTTCGCGGATGGCGGCATAAGCGGATTCGCCCGCCACGTTGTTCACCTGGTATGGATCCAACGCCAGGTGATACAGCTCCTCGGCGGGCCGTTTGCCAAAACTCAACTCGTACAACGGTTGCACATCGGGCCGCTCGCGATTGGCCCACAGGTAGTATTTGGTCAAACCGTTGTCGCAATCGGCCAGCCAGGCGTCCTCGTGGTAAGCGTCCTCCCAGTTGGGTGTGCCCGCGGGCCAACGGTCTGGCTCGAAGTTGATGATGTACAGGTACTCATCCGTGCGAATGGCCCGAGAGGGATACCCGCCGCCGTTGTCGCCTCCCTGAGCCGGCACATGGCGTTCGCGCCCGGTGAACACCGCGTCGCGCGACTCATCCACCCGCCCCTCGGCCTCGGTCTGAAGTAGGGGCAAGAGGCTCCGCCCCGTCACGGCCTCCGGGACATCAAGCCCGGCGGCTTCCAAAAAGGTGGGGGCGAGATCGGTGAGGTTGGTCATGTCGGTAACCGTCCGGCCGCCGGTTGCGCCGTCAGGCCACCAGATGGCGAGAGGCACGCGCGTCCCAAGGTCGTAGAGGTTGCCCTTGCCGCGGGGGAAAGGCCAGCCGTGGTCGCCGCTCATGACCACAATGGTGTTATCCAACTCACCCATCTCCTCCAATACCGCCAGCTTTTCGCCCACTTCGCGGTCGAACTTCTCGACTTCGGCGTAATAGTCCGCGATATCCTCCCGCACAGGCTCGGCATCGGGAAAGATGGGTGGCGTCTCCACATCATCCGGGTCAATGCCCTTTTCTTCCCGGAGGTCCGCGTCATAGGGCCGATGCGGTTCCTGAGCGCCAAACCAAAAACAGAAGGGTTGTCCGCCGGAGCGCTCTTCGAGAAACTGCTCGAAATCGGGATAGCCCGGCCCCGCGGGATTGCGCTCCCGTCCGCCGGGTTCAAGCTGGCCGGGTCCCCACCCCTTTCGGGTGTGGCCCACATGGTAGCCGACATCTTCGAGCAGATCCGGGTACACGTCAAACGAGGCGTCCAAGGTTGACCAGAGATTGGCGCCTTCCCGCAGCCGCCAGAAATGCTGGCCGGTTAGAACGGAGCCGCGGGAGGGGGTGCACGAAGGCGAGGAGAGATAGGCGTGTTCGAAGAGCACGCCCTCGCGCCCCAGCTTGTCAAACGTGGGGGTGCGCACGGTGGGATCGCCGTACGCGCCCGCATGAGGCCAGCCCCAGTCATCAGCGAAGGCGAAGAAGATATTGGGCGGGGTATTGGACTCAGCGGCGGATTGCGCCCTCTGAACACCCGGGAGCGCGGCGGCAAGCATGCCCAGCCCCGTGGTCCAAATGAATTCGCGGCGGTTTACAGTAGCCATGACGCCTCCTTTGAGTTAGAAAACAGCAGCCGAACGCCCCCTCAGTTCTCCCCGGCGGATTCAGAGAAAACCTGGGCGGTAAAACGATATACGCGATAGGCGGGGTCCCGCCACGCGCCGGGTGGATAGCCCGCCTTATGGCAAACGGCGTCCAAGAACTCCTCCACGCCCCAGCCGTGTTCCGGGGCGACCTGGGGGAGGAGCAGCCCGCCCTTTTCTCCATCACGCTCTATGCAAACGCCGTCCCGCCCGATGACAATCTCATCAATTGAATGCACAGCGCGCATGGGAGAGCCGGGCGTGTCACCGGGCGCGAACGCCGAAATCTCAATCGTTATATCAGGCAATTCCTCGGCCTTTACCGGCTCAAAACGCGAGTCGCGAAAGGCGGCGTTGACCGTACTGTCTCGAACCGCCTCCGCCAATGGCCTTATGTTAGCGGTGTAGCCGACGCAACCCCGTAGAAACGGCCCGCGCCTCAACGTTACAAAGGCTCCGCGCTTCTCCAACAGTGGCTTGGGAAGGTCCAGGCCCTCAAGACCGAGGAGGCGCTCCTCCTTCACCCAAGCCTCCAGGGTCCCCCTGGCGAGCTTCAACAAAAGCTCCTCTTCTTCCCGCGAAAGAAACGCTTCGCCGGGTGTTGTCACCGTCCGATGCCCCCTCTTTTAAACGTTCTAGCTACTCCTCTTGCGCCTGTCTTGGCTCAAAGAATCCCGCCGCCGCATAACTCACGCTATGTCCCGCGTCCCCAGTCTGGAGGCCGGACATCGTATAATCAAACAGGATGCCCCGTGCGCTGGGCGGGACGAGTTCCATCAGTACAAACAGAACAGACGAGCCACAGAAACTCGGGCCGTTCTCGTGTACGAACCGCGCGAAACCGGAGCGGTTGCGCTGCAACACGAGCCGCAACGCGGCGATATCCAGGTCTTGGATAGCCTCGAACGGCTCCGCCCCAAAACGCTCAAATCCGAACGCCTCGCCGTAGTGGGTGAACTCCACGCTCGCCACGAGAAGCGTGCGCTCGGTGAGCTGCGGCTCGAGCGCCGATGCGATCGCCCGCGCCTTCCGCTGGTCGACCCGGCCGTCCTCGCCGCGCAAGTCCCCCACGACCACGGGGATAATCCGAAATTCATCCAGGCGCTCCTGGAGAAATGGGAGGACCACCTCAATACCGTGCTCGTTTTCGTGAATGTGTTTGCGGCGGCCGTCGCCACTTAGCGGACGGGAAGCGCCGGGAGGGGGATAGGTAAGGGCGCGGCGGGATATGTGGGGCGACCACAGTACGCGATAAATAGCGGTCCCGTCCAGAAAGACGGGACCCAAGGGTGTGAGATAATAGTGCACACTCGGTATCGAGCAGCCCTGGAAGTGGGCGCGATGCGAAGGACTCAACACGATAACCCTATCGTAGGCCCCGCGCTCCACATGCCCGAACGCCGCGCCCATGACGGAGCCCGCGTAGTCGTAACCGGAATGAGGCGTGACGAGCGCACGCAGCCGCCCTTCCGGGTTGCGCGAAGGTTCATCCGGATCCTCGGCCATGTAGCCGCGCACGGCCTCCCGCAGCTCCTCCGCCGAAGCCGGGTACCATACGCCAGGCCCCACCGGCCGCCGGCCACGGTACTCCGTGAGCGCTCCCGCGGTTGCGGCCGCCCCCAGCAACAAGACGAACACGATGAATCGATTGCCGCATATCATGGATCAAGTCTAGCACAGCCCCAAGGGAAGGGCAAAAGCGTATGGGGGGCTATGCACCACCGTTTTTCCCCAATCGCCGGGTAAGTCGGCTTAATCCATCTTGCTGTCCCTATTGTTAGCGCCAGAAAAAAGAACGTTATCCTCACCCAATGGGTGAGGACGTACCGCCGGCGTCTCGCCGGCATTTATGAGCCGCCTGGAAGGCGGCGATATGGTTCTTGCGAATTCTTACCCGGCGATTGGCGTCTTTCCGCCGCTTTTCCCCGTGGCCTTTCTGCATGGTATAGTTCATCAGAACATCAATCAGCCGAGGATAGGCGCAAGGCAAGAAACGACGGAGACCATTTGAACGTGACGGCCCCAAAAACCGGCGGGACCCAAGCCTATGTGGCGGCGGCGGTGTTAGGCTTCACCGTGCTCGTGTGCGGCGGCTCGGTAATGGTGTTCCAATTCCTGGTCGTCCGCATACTCGCCCGCTTTTTCGGGAGCGGGCTTGACGCGTGGGCCGCGGTTATTTCGGTCTGCCTGGCCGGAATCAGCCTCGGTTACTTCGTGGGCGGCAAGGTGGCGGATCGCTTCCAGTCATGGCGCGTGCTGGGGCTGCTGGTTTTGATAGCGGGTGTGCTGGGTTCGCTGCTCGAATACCTCGCGGTTTGGGCCGGGGGAATGCTTCTCGAGATTGACGCGGCATTGTCGTGGCGCCCGTACATAGCGGCCTTTATTGCTTGTTTCCTTCCCAATATTGCTCTCGGAACCGTCTTACCCCAAGCCATCCGGCTTCAGGCCCGGCAGCTGGAACACGTGGGCGCCACGGCCGGGCGCATCGCCGCGATGAGCGAAGTGGGAAGCATCGTAGGTGTGGTTATGACAGCTCAGCTATTTATCCCCAAACTGGGGGTGTTGCAAACGCTTTACGGCCTGGCTGCCGTGCTGGCGGCCTTGGGCGTAACCCTCATGGCGGCAAGCCGCAAACTCGCCGCGGCCGCCTTGGCTGGGGCCATGCTCTTGGCGGCCCCTGCCTGCAATGCCGAGGTCCTGTTCCAAGAGTACAGCGCCTATCACCACATCGTGGTGGAGGACCAGGGACGCGAGCGGATCCTGCGCTTCGACCAATTCGTCCAAAGCAAGATGTCCCTCGACAATCCATACGAAGGAGGGTGGGAGTATCAGGAGTTCTTCCATGTTCCCATGATCTTGAACCCCACCATCGAGCGCGCGCTCTTTGTAGGGTTGGGCGGTGGAACAGGACCCAAGGACTTCCTCCAGGACTATCCCCATGTCGAGGTCGAGGCCGTCGAAATTGATCCCAAGGTGCTGGATGTGGCGCGGGAGTACTTCCATCTGCCCGAAGACCATCCCCGCTTGAACGTCGAGGTGCAGGATGGGCGGGCCTTTCTGCAAGGCGACCGTCAGCCTTACGGGACGATCGCGGTGGATGCCTACGCCTCCGGCGGCTCGTCCGGGGCCTATATCCCGTACCACCTCGCCACACAAGAGTTCTTCGAACTCTGTAAGGAAAACATCACCCCCGGCGGAGTGTTGACTTTCAACGCCGTCGGTCAGTACGGCGGACTCAACGACTCAAGCATCCGCGACATTAACGATACGATCCGCTCCGTCTTCGACGTGGTGTACGTCTTTCAAGCGGCCACGAGCTGGAACACGGTGTTCGTGGCGATGAAAACGGAAGGCGTGGAACGGGATCCTGAACACGAGTGGCCGAACGGCCCGTGGCTGGAGCAGCATCCGCTCAACGGCCAGCAACTGCGCCAACTCACCGAGAGGCTCCTCGAACATGACTTCCTAAGCATTGACTCCCTGTCCAGGCGCGTGGCGCAATTCTCCCGCGCGCACCGCTTCCACGGCGACGGGGACATCTTAACCGACGACCACGCCCCGGTTGACACCGGAGGCCGCCGGTAGGGGGGGAATGAGCCAAAAACATTCCCCCTTGCCAGGGGGAATTGCGCCTGAAAGCCGGCAAGATGCCGGCGGTACGGGGCATCCACAAATTTTGGGGCGAAAAAGCCAGCTAGTCCCCCATCACCGTCACAACGATCGTGCGGTTGCGCGGCTTGATGTCGCACTCCAGGTGGAAGATCTGTTGCCACACGCCAAGGGTCATTTCGCCGTCGGATACCGGCACGGTTAGCGAAGGTCCGAGGGTGGTCGCCTGAAGATGGGAATGGCCGTTGCCGTCGTGCCAGGTCCGTTCATGGCCATATGAGCGGCTGGGCGGCATGAGCTTGTCCAGAATAGCGGGCAGGTCCTTTTGCAGACCGGGCTCGTATTCGATAGCGCCGATGACGCCCGTGCTTCCAACGTTGAAGACGTGCGCCAACCCCGTGCTTATGCCGGACTTCGCCACTATCTCTTGAACCTGCTTGGTGATGTCATGCATATCCCCATGGTCATTGGTGGAAAGCATGATGTTCGCTTGATGGGTCATCGTTCTTATCCTTTGTCTTTTGTCTGTTCGCCAAAGGATAAGACGTGGCGAAACCGAATTCAACCAGCCACAAGGCCGGCAAGATGCCGGCGGTACGGGGCCGCCGTCATCCCCCGCCTTTGCGAATGCTCCCGTCCACCGCGTAAGGTCCCGATCCCAGTAGCAGAAGGAAGATGGACCCCAGCAACATACTGAAATCCGTCCGGGCGGCGTGCGCCATTTCCCAGAAACCATCCTCGAGAAAGATGGGGATCTTCGTGGTTGCGATCGCCACGATCATGATGACAATCAGGGGGATGGCCGCGAGCCGGGTGAAGAGGCCGAGCAGCACCAAGGCCCCGCACAAGACCTCGAACCCGCCCACGAAGTACCCCGTGAGTTCGGGAAACGGGATGCCGATGTCTTCAAAGCGGCCCACGCCGCGGACATCGGGAAACAGGAACTTCTGGATCCCCTCCGACAGGAACACGGCGCCCACCATAAGGCGGATGAGGATGCCGGGGGTGGGCGCGTCACTCTTCGCGGACCATTGGACAATGTTCATGGGATCGTTTCTCCTTTCCAGCGTTGGGTTCGGCCGGCGTCACAACGCGTCCACGGCGGCGGCGTAGGCATTGGCGTCGAACTTGCGCCGTAAACCGGCGGCGTTCATGTACCGGACCTTCCCGAAGACGGGGCGTTCGGCCCACGGGCGATCGTGTTTGCCGAAGCACCACGCCACGCCCGTGAAGGAATTCGGATCGCGGCCGTCCAGCTCGTATTTGTTGTTCAGGTACAAGGCCGTTTCGAAGGCCTCTTCCGGCGCAGCCGACCACTCCAGAATCTTCTTGCCCCAATACATGCGCATATAGTTGTGCATCTTGCCCGTCTTAACCATTTCGAGCTGCGCCGCGTTCCAATAGGGATCATGCGTATCCCCGGCCTCCCAAGCAGCGCGATCGTACACATACTCCCGCGGAACGCCGGCGTGCTCCGCCAAGGTTTTCCGGGCCCAGTCCGGCAGACCCGCGAATTGATCGTAGGCGGGATTATACCAGACGTAATTCATGCTCAGCTCCCGCCGGACCACGAGTTCCTCGAGGTAAGCCTCGGCGCACTCTTCCGTGTGGGACTCGGCGGCCTCTTGCACGGTCAAGGCGATTTCGAGCGCCGCGATCTGGCCGAAGTGCAGGTAGGGACTCATGTGACTCTCGGCCCCCGCGTTGGGATCGTTGCGCTCGCTCGCATAACGGCTCAGCCGGTGTTCGAGAAAGCCGGTGAGCTGTTCCCGCGCGGCGTTGTACCCGCCGCGATGCACGGACGACGGCGGCACGCTGTGATCGATATCGAGTTGTTTGAGTAACGCGCCGATGTCCGACAAATCCTCCCCGGAGAGGGGCGGCGTCCAATCGCGCTGGCGCAGCGTGCGGGGCTTCAATGGGACCAGAAAGCGATTGAGGTACTTGTGGAGCTTCGGCCGTATCGTCCGGGCCGCGTATTCCTCCTTATTGGATACCGTTCGCAAGGGCACGACCACATCGCTCTCCACCTCCGCCACGGGACACGGCGCCTGCTCCGCGACCGCGGCTCTCCATTCGCGTTGCACGCGAAGATAGCCGCAATCGGTTACGAGACAGGCGGCCTCCTGGGCGGCTTCAAGCGCTGCGTCCGGCGGGGCGCCCCGGCGAACCACGAGCGGAATCCCCCGTTCCCTCAGCGCCGCCTGCGTTTCGGCCAAGCCCTCAAGCATAAACCGGTAATGCCGGGCGTTCGCCTCGGGGAAGGCGTCCGTCAAGGCGAATATCACCCACAGGGGCTTGCCGAGCGCGTTGGCCTGTTCGATCGCGTACTCAAGCGCGTGGTTGCAATGCGCGCGCTGGGCCTGCTGCATCCAATACAGCACGTGGGAACCCCCGGAGGCCTGAGGTTGATCATTGCCCCATGTGACGCGTTCACCGTGAATCATGCAAGCGCTCCAATTCATTCAACGTGTTCCCGCCATGGAGGCCTTCTGTAGAGTAATCAGGGCCGTCCCGTCAAGTTTCTCGTTTTCGCGGGTTTTTTTGATACAATAATCCCGATGCTGGGTGGCGTTTACAACGCGCCAGCTCCATGATAGCCGCATTGATTCCATAAGACCAGAAAGGCGTTGACCCAGATATGTATACAAGCATGACTATCCGCGTTCTTTTTTGTTTGGCCGCCGTTCTCGCATTAACGGGATGGCTTGTGGGCTGCGAACCTCCGGCTCCCGCGGACCCACAAGAACCGGAGTACGAAGAATTCGAAGCGCCAGCGGAAGAACCCGAGGCCGCCCGGCCCCCAACCCTTGATGTGGGTGACGTGGAAGCGCAGGTATGGGTGGAAGGGAGCGTTGATCCCGAGTTGGATGACCCGGGCGTTCATACGCAAGCCATAGTAGATCGCCGTCAGCGGCGGAACATGGTTCGAATTCAACTCGAACCGCCGTACCCCGACGAACTTTGGCTCCACTACGAAACCTCGTGCGAACGCAACTTCCCCGATACCCCCGCCGTCATTCGCGGCAGTTTCGTGCGCGACGTGGACGGCGCCGAGCTGGGCCGCTTGGCGGGCGTGTTCGGCGAGGACGGCGTTAATACGCAGTACACGGCGCGGATCGATGCCTTGGAAGGCCTTGAAGAGATCCCGGAATCTATCTTAATCACCTTCGAAGGCGAATCGCTTCTTTTGCCGGAAGAAGTGGATGAGGACGAAGTGGACCCCGAGGAGGCGGAAACCTCGCCAGGCCGGCAGAGCAATTTCGTGTACTGCAACCCAGTGCGCGTGATTTTCATGGAAGATGAGGAAGAAGACGCGGTAGAAGACCTGCCCGTGGAGCCCGAGCCTGAGGAAGAGCCCGAACCCGAAGAAGA
>JBKHFO010000022.1:0-24414 GCA_046540175.1 Candidatus Hydrogenedentota bacterium | reverse complement strand
CAACCCCCAATCGCCGGATAGGAGTTCGCAAGAACCGTATCGCCGCCTTCCAGGCGACGAACAAATGCCGGCGAGACGCCGGCGGTACGTCCTCACCCCTTTGGTGAGGATAGCTTTCTATTTCTGGCGCTACCAATAGGGACAGCAAGATAGATCGGGCTGACTTACCCGGCGATTGGGATTCAACCCGCGGAGTTGAATCCCGCATTCGCCCCTCGGTACCATACCCTTCGGTTAAAAGCGGCACACAACAGGCTCTCCTGGTATCACCAATCCCGGTATAAGACGGGTCAAGCGGTAAGGCGGCGTCAACGGGTTCTGAGACCGGGCGGATAGGAGACATTTATTGCCTGCCGCTCTGGAGGGGCAACAATCCAATGAGGAGACACATCATGCAGCGGATTTCTCAAATCACAGCGGCTTGCGCATTGGCCGCGCTGCTTAGTCGCCCAATGGTGGCGGAGGCCATGCCCGAAACCACCGGTTCCCGCGCCGCGCATAGCGAGGTTGAGCTGGTCCAGACGATTGATACGGAAGGCTTTGGAAGCTGGACGGGCCTGCGCTTGGGTGACCTTACCGGAGACGGCCAATTGGACTTCGCGCTGGCCCAACACGAAGACCAAAACATTACGTGCATCACAGCCCTCAACGCCGATGGCGACATCCTCTGGCGAGAAGGCGAGCCGCACCCGGACCGCCATAGCGCAGGCTTTGATCTACCCATACAGATTCATGATTTCACCGGCGACGGGGCGTCTGAAGTAGTCTACATCACCAACGGCCGAATCCGGGTGCGCGACGGCGCCACGGGAGAGCTAAAACGGGAAGGCCAACTCCCCGCCGATAATGCCAACGATTGCATAGCATTCGCCGACCTCACGGGCCGGGGACGGGCGGGCGAGGTGCTGGTGAAGGACCGCTACAGCCAAATCTGGGCCTTGAATGAGGACTTTGACGTGTTGTGGACCTACAGCCGGGGCCAGACCGTGGGCCATTATCCGTGGCCCCACGATCTCACGGGGGACGGACACGATGAGGTCCTCATTGGTCCTTCGACGCTCGACCACCAGGGTGAACTGCTCTGGCTCGCGGAGGAAGGGTTTCCCGAAGATCGTCATTCGGATGGAACCACCGTGGCGGACCTCACGGGCGATGGGAACCCGGAAGTGATTATCCCAGCCTGCAACCCGGAACTCCTCGTCTACAACGCTGAAGGCGAACTGCTCTGGATGGACGAAATTCGTCACGCCCAACACGCCATCGCGGGCAATTTCCGGCCTGATCTGCCCGGCCGGGAAGTAGCTGTGCTGGACCGGGACACCGACCGTTCCGCCCAGGGACAAGACGCCATTATCGTGTATGACCACGAGGGAAACGTCATCTGGCATGAGGAGCGCACGGACGAAGGCGTCAACCGCTGGTTGAGCGTGATCACGGCGGTCTCGGACTGGGATGACGAGGAAGGCGATTTGATCCTCGCGTACCGCCGCGGGGGAACCACGCCGCCCACCCTCTATGACGGCCACGGCAAACCTGTAGCGGTGTTTCCCTTTCCCGAGAATCCCGAGGAGCAACACTTCGCCCAGCACGCGGACATTTTCCACGACGGCCGGGAAGAAGTGGTGGTATGGAACAAAAACGAGATCCGCATCTTCACGAACGCGGCGCTCGAAGCGGAGGAACAGGATGGCCCCCGCGAACCCAACGAGTTGCTCCATAATTACACTCACTACATAGGCATGCCTTGAATTGAAACGCAACGGAGGAAGGAGAAGCCTTATGCGCGCGATTTCGCGAATCACAGTGGCCTGCATGGCCGCTACGCTGTTTACCTTAACCGCCCACGCCGCGGAGGATACCCTGAGCATCCACATCATCTCGGGATCGGCGGAGTATGAATCGGAACCATCGCTGCGCGCCCTCCAACGCACCCTCGAAGACAACTACGATGGGGTTGTGGTTACGGCTTCGTGGGGCGAGGATGCCGGCAATCACCTGCACGCCATCTGCGCCTTGGCCGAGGCCGATCTGGCTCTCATCTTCACCCGGCGCATGGAACTGCCCGACAAACAGCTCGAGTACATCCTGCAGCATTTCGAAGCGGAAAAGGCCGCCATCGGCATTCGCCCGGCGAGCCACGCCTTCCAAGACTACCTGGAGATGGACGAGGAGATCTTCGGCGGCGACTACTCCGGCCATGGGGACGATGAGGCGGTCAAAGTTGAAATCGTCGAAGGAGCCGAGGACCATCCCATTCTCGACGGCGTCGAACCCTGGACCCGGCCAGGCAAGATTTACCATAACCCGGAACTCGGTCCGGAAACCACACCCCTGCTTTGGGGCATAGGCCAAGATAGCGGCATTGAAGAACCCTTGGCCTGGACGCATCATTATGGTGAAGACGGCCGGGCCTTCTACACCTCCATGGGCATGCCAGGAGATTTCGAGAACGAGAACTTCCGGGCCATGCTGTTCAACGCCATTGAATGGACGACAGGTCACGCACTCAGCCCCGTGGACGGCCAGGATTAGGGCCGCCCCCACCCACGACAAGGAGAAACGCCATGGCTATCAAACATGCCGAGTCCGGAGAAGTAATCGACATTCGCCCCTTGGGCGAGAACCTCAAGGACACAACGACGCACGCGCTGACAAAGACGGATCACCTCGAGCTGATCCGCATGGTGCTGCCGGCGGGCAAGGAGATTCGCGAGCACAGCGCGCCCCAGGAAATCACGGTGCATTGCATTGAAGGCGCCATTGACATCCATTGCCACGGAACCACGCGGCGGCTTGAGGGCGGCCAAATGCTCTTCCTCGACGCTGAAGAACCCCATTCTCTAAGAGCCGTCGAGGACTCATCCCTCCTCGTGACCATGGTGCTTTAGGCGCCGCGCCTACAACCGCGTGGACGGCCCGCGAGCATTCCCCAATCGCCGGATAAGGCAGTGTGGCGAACATTTACATCTCCCGGCCCCTGGGGCCGCTCCTTCCTAAAGGGAAATTGATCCGCTCATCCGCCGGGTGAACAACGGCCCACGCCGTGTGGCCGCTTTGCACGGAGAATTTCCCCCCGGAAGGGGGATCAAAGGGGATGTTGTTCCCTAAAGCTGCATCCTTACCCGGCGAGGGGCGCGTTGACAGCTGTCGGCTAGCTCTGCTAGGGTATCCGCACAGCTGGGTATCCGGTTTTCTATATTCGCAAGTTCGATGTTTCTGGAGGATGTTGTCGCAAAATGAACGTAAAGATAACGGGCCGTCACACGGAACTGACGGATTCGATTAAGGACCATGTCGAGAGCAAACTGGAAAAGTGCCAGGCCCATTTCGATAAACCCATGGATGTCGATGTGGTCCTTACCGTGGAAAAACACCGTCACATCGCGGATGTAACGCTTTCAACCAATGGGGTGCGGCTCCACGCGGAAGAATCCTCCAACGATATGTATACGTCGGTGGATGCGGTCATCGACAAGCTGGACCGTCAAATTCGAAAGATTAAGGAACGCCGCAACAAAGGCTTCCGTCCCAAGAAACTGGCCGAGGCCGAACTGGAGGCCCAGCCAGAACTTGGCATGTTAAGCGCCGAGACGTTTGCTGAAGAGGGCCTGGCCGAAGACGACGATAGACTTCCGCATCCGGAGCGCCCCATCGTCCGTGAGACCCTGGATCGCAAGCCCATGGACGAGGAAGAGGCGGCCATGCAGCTGGAATTATCAGAGGAAGGGTTCATCATGTTCACCAACGCGCGCACGCAGCATATCAACGTCATGTACGTGCGTGATGATGGCAGCTTCGGCCTGATCCAGCCCCAATTCTGAAGCCGCGGCCAAACCCCGCGGCTGCCTCTGCCGCGCGGAGTTCTGGATGGATACCCAAAACCTGCCCGTCAACCGCAAGGACAGTATCCCCGTTGCGCGGTTGCTTGATCGGATGGCGGATGAACTCGAATTGGAAGTCATCGCCGGATTTCAAGGGATCGGCCGGCCGGTTTTGATATCCGATATCAACCGGCCGGGTCTTGCGCTGGGCGGTTACCTCGATTATTTCGCCAACGATCGCATCCAAATTCTTGGCAACACCGAGATACATTACATGGAACAGCTTTCGATGGCGGAATTGGAGGCGCGCCTCCAAGGGATATTCGCGTTCGAAATCCCCGCCTTCTTGCTTTCCCGGAACCTGCGGCCGCGGCCGTTGTTCTTGGACATGTGCAACCGGCGGGGCATCCCCGTGTTGTTGTCCAATCGCACCACGGACGAGGTCATCAGCAGCATCATCCTCTTTCTTGCCGACGAGTTCAGCCCCGAAACGGTTATCCACGCCACCGCCGTGGACTGTTACGGCGTCGGCTGTCTTATCGTGGGAGCGCCGGGGATTGGAAAAAGCGAGACCGCGCTTGAGCTTGTCGAACGGGGACACCGCCTGGTGGCGGACGATGTGGTATCGTTGAAAAAACGGCGAGGCGAGTCGGTAATGGCCGAGACGTCCCCCGTGATCGAGCACCACATGGAGATCCGGGGTATCGGCATCATCGATATCAAGAGCGTCTACGGCGTGGGCCGCGTGCGCAACTCAGAACGCATCGGGCTGGTCGTGGAACTGGAGGAGTGGAATGAAGAAGCCCAGTATGACCGAACGGGTCTAAGCGAGTCGTATGTCAATCTTCTTGGCGTCAAGGCGCCCTACTTGTTGATTCCCGTCCGGCCGGGGCGGAATATCGCCATTATTGTGGAGGTGGCCGCTCTCAACCATCGCCTCAAGGAGCTTGGGGTTCACCCGGCGCAGGAACTGAACCAGCGTCTGATGACCCTCATGAACCACTCCAATGTCGAGTGAAGCGTCCCGCTTCGTGCTGGTCACCGGACTGTCGGGAGCCGGGAAGGGCCAAGCGTTGCGGTTCCTGGAAGACCTCGGCTACTATTGCGTCGACAATCTCCCAGTTCAGCTCATTCCCACATTTGCTGATCTGGTGGCGCATAGCGGTCGACAGCATTCGCGGATCGCCATATGCGTGGATGCGCGGGCGCGGCAAGGGCTTCTGCAGGCGCCGGCGTACTTGGATGAGGCGCAGGAGTTGGGCCTGCAACCCGAGGTGCTTTTTCTCGATAGCTCCGACAAGACGCTCCTTCAACGCTACAGCGAAACCCGCAGACGCCATCCCTCCTCCCCCACCGGCAGCATCGAGGAAGGCATACGGAGGGAACGGGAACTCCTGGAGCCGGTGCGCGGCCGGGCCGACTTGATCATCGATACCAGCGCCACCTCGGTGCAAGAATTGCGGGAACGCATCGCGGCGGTGTTCCGGGGCGAGAAGCCAAGCCACCAACTCGCCGTAACGGTGCTGTCGTTCGGATTCAAGTATGGCGTGCCGCAAGAGAGCGATCTTGTCTTCGACGTGCGCTTCCTGCCCAATCCGCATTACGACGCCGAACTAAAGACGCACACCGGCAATGAACCGGATGTGCGAGACTTCGTTCTCGACAACGACGACGCGCGCCAGTTTCTCGAACGGGTGCGCGGTTTGTTAAAGTTTCTCTTGCCGCGTTACAGCGCGGAGCCGAAATCCTACTTAACCATTGGGGTAGGGTGTACCGGCGGCCGGCACCGCTCGGTGGCGGTGGCGCACGAATTGGCGTTATTTCTCAGGGAACTCAAGTATGACGCGCAACTGCGTCACCGCGATGTCGCCTATACAGACTGACAATCCACGTTGCGCCGGTTTTTCGCCGGCCATAATCAGCCGCTTGGAATGCGGCGCAACCATGCAGGGGAACTCATGACCGCTTCGATCAACCTGATATTCGGCTGCCATTCGCACCAGCCGATCGGCAATTTTCCCGACGTATTCCAGGAAGCCTACGAAAAGGCGTACCGCCCGTTCGTGGACGTGTTGGAACGCCATCCCCACATGCATGTCACGTTGCACTACACCGGTCCGCTGCTCGATTGGTTTTTGGCGAATGAACCCGGCTTCATCGCGCGCTTGCGCAACTTGATTCAGGCCGGCCAGGTCGAAATCATGGGAGGCGCCTATTACGAGCCCCTGCTGTGCGCCATTCCAGAGCGGGACGGAATACAGCAAATCGAGCGCATGAACGCGTTCTGCGAAAAGCACTTTGGCGAACCGCCCGCGGGCATGTGGTTGGCCGAGCGCGTGTGGGAGCCTCACCTCCCTCACATCGCCAAAAAAGCCGGCATAAAGTACACTGCCTTGGATGACACGCATTTCCAGTATTCGGGAATGGAGCCCGAGGAACTCTTTGGCTATTACGTAACTGAAAACGAAGGATACACCCTAAACGTTTTCCCTATTCTCAAACAATTGCGGTACAGCATCCCGTTCCACGAAGTGTGGGAATCCATCGACTTCCTTCGCCAAAACGCGTCGGAAGAGGAAGCCGGCGATCGGAGCGAAGCGAAATCGCTTCCCCCGAGGTGCGCCGTGATTCATGACGATGGAGAGAAATTCGGGATCTGGCCGGAAACCTATCGCAGCGTGTACGAAGAAGGCTGGCTGGAGGAGTTCTTTCAAGAGGTGGGCCGGCAGCAGGATTGGCTCCATTCGGTGACGTACTCCGAGTTCATGCGGAAGGCCTCCGCGCTGGGCCGGACCTATCTCACCTGCGCTTCCTACGAAGAAATGATGGCGTGGGCGCTGCCGCCCCAAATGCAACGCCGGCTCAACGCCGTCACCGAGTGGGCGAACAACCGGCACGACGCATTCGGCCGGGATGTGGCTTTCTTCACCCGGGGAGGATTCTGGCGGAATTTCTTGGCGA
Organism: Candidatus Hydrogenedentota bacterium; assembly: GCA_046540175.1. GTDB lineage: Bacteria > Hydrogenedentota > Hydrogenedentia > Hydrogenedentales > SLHB01 > SKRY01. The sequence continues at coordinate 17,632 of JBKHFO010000022.1, read as the reverse complement.
AGTACCCCGAATCGAACAACATTCAGAAGCGAATGCTTTTCGTGAGCCGCAAAATCCGCGAGGTCCCGCACAAATCCCGGGACGAACGATACCAAGAGGCCAAGCGCCTGCTGCACGAAGGACAGTGCAACTGCGCCTATTGGCACGGCGTGTTCGGCGGGTTGTATCTGAACCATTTGCGAACCGCCCTGTATGAGAAGCTTATCCGGGCCGAAACCATTGTGGACAGCCTTACCGATCAGAGCGAGAAGGAGTGGATCCAGCGGCATGTCACCGATTTCGACGCCGATGGCTACGACGAAATCATTTTGGAAAGTCCACAACTATGGGCCGGACTAAGCCCACGCGATGGGGGGACCCTCTTTGAGCTGGATTTGAAGCCCAAGGCCTTCAATTTCCTGAACACCCTCGCGCGCCGGGAAGAACTCTATCACGACGCCGTGTTGCAAGGACAAGCCCGTGAGGCGGGGACTGAGGACGAAGGCGGCCATAGCATCCATGAGATCGTGCGGGTTAAGGAACAGGGACTTGAACAGTATCTGATCTATGATCCATACCGCCGCGTCAGCCTGCGGGATCACTTCATCCCCGCCGACACCAGCCCGGAGGCGTTGTGGCGATCCGGCCACGAAGAGTTGGGTGATTTTGCGGCCGGCGTGTACAGTTTTGAAATGGGCCGGCGCCGCGTTACCCTGCGCCGGCAGGGGGAAGTGTGGGCGCCCGATGGCCGAAAGCACGCCGTATCGGTTACGAAGTCCGTACGGTTTGAAAAGGATGCATCGGCCCTTGCAATACGCTATGATATTGATAATGTCAGTAACGAGAGGATGGTTGCCTTGTTTGGCGTGGAATTCGCCGCCAACTTCCTGAGCGGAGCGGCATTCGACCGCTACTACTGGTCCGAGGACCGGGACCTCAATCACGCGAAACTCGACACCCTGGGCTGCGAAGAGAATTTACGTCATATCGCCCTTCGCGACGACTGGCAACAATTGGAGATGGCGCTGCGGTTTGACCCGCCGGCGCGCATCTACCAGTTCCCTATAGAAACCGTGAGCCAGTCGGAAGGCGGCCAGGAGCGAATTTACCAGGGAAGCGTGGTCCTCCCTTGTTGGCCCCTTCACGAGGCCCCCGAACACAGGACCACCATGGAAATTCGCTTAGAGGCCCTTGACACAGGACAGCATGCCTGAGTATGAAAGAGATTACCGACGAACTCGTAATCGTGAATAACCTGGGGATGCACGCCCGTCCCGCCGCCACGCTCGTGCAAACTGTATTGGAGTTCGAGAGCGATATCACCATTCAAAAGAACGGGCGGGAAGTAAACGCAAAGAGCATCATGGGCCTGCTCACGCTGGCCGCGGCGCATGGCAGCCGCGTGACCGTGACGTGCAAGGGGCCGGACGCCGAGGACGCAATGGAAGCCGTCCGGAAGCTGTTTGAGACCGGATTTGGGGAACAATAAGTGGAGATTGCGCTTCATGGCATAGGGGTAAGCCCGGGCATCGCCATCGGACCGGCGAAAACGTTCGGGCTGGACAGCCTTGAGATACCCCAATACAAAGTACCCGACCCCGAATCGGAATTGGAGCGGTTCAAACAGGCCGTGAAGGAGGCGCGCGAGGATCTTGTCCGGCTGAGGGACAAGACCGCAAAGGACGCCGGCGAATACAACGCCTCCATTTTCGACGCGCATATCATGGTTCTTGATGACGTCACCCTACACGAGGAAATCGCTCAGCGCGCACGGGACGAGGCGTATAACGTCGAATATATCCTGAACGATCTCATCAACCAGCAAGCCGCGATCATGGAGTCCATCGAGGATCCTTCCTTTCGCGACCGGATGGGCGATATACTCGACGTGGGACGGCGCATTCTGGGACGGCTGCTGAACACGGAATTGGAGAGTCTGGAGCATCTAGAACAGCCCGCCATCATCGTAGCCCACGAACTGGCTCCCTCCGACACGGCCAAGATTGACCTCAAAAACGCCCGTGGCCTCATCATCGACATGGGGGGCCCCACGTCGCATACCGCGATCCTCGCGCGGGCGTTCGCCATCCCCGCCGTGGTGGGCTTAAAGAATGCATGCGCCCATATACACCCCGGTGACACCATTATCCTCGACGGCAGCGCGGGGCAGGTGTTCATACGGCCCGGGGAGGAAACGTTCGCCCGTTACCAAAACAGGCAGGAACATGAAGTAGAGCAGCTCGAGGCCCTACAGGCGGTCCAAACCTCTTGCGAGACGACTTGCACGATGGATGGCCACGAGGTTCCGCTTATGGCGAACATTGAGTTGCCCGTGGAAGTCACGGATAAACTGAAGACAAGGGCCGACGGAATCGGGCTGTATCGGACAGAATATCTCTTTCTGAATCGCACCTCCCTGCCCACCGAGGAAGAACAGTACACCGCCTACGCCACCGTGGTGGAGGCCATGAACCCGCTCCCCGTGACCCTGCGAACGCTGGACTTGGGGGGAGACAAATTCGCCTCTCACATTCAACTCGCGGAGGAACTCAACCCTCAACTGGGCTGGCGGGCCGTTCGCTTCTGCCTGGAACGTCCAGATATCTTCAAGGCGCAGTTGCGCGCCATACTCCGGGCCTCCATCCACGGCAATGTCCAAGTCATGTTCCCCCTTATCAGCGGGTTGGACGAACTCCTCCGGGTAAAGGAAGTCTTCAACGACGTATGCGCCGATCTGCAGCGGCGTTCGGTGCCTTTTCGCAAAGACATCAAACTCGGCTGCATGATTGAGGTGCCCTCGGCCGTGGCCGTGGCCGACCATCTGGCCCGCAACTGCGATTTCTTCAGTATAGGCACCAATGACCTCATTCAGTACAGCCTCGCGGTGGACAGGGTTAACGAGAAGATCGCCCATATGTACGAACCGGCCCATCCCGCCGTGCTGCGTATGCTTCAACAGACCGTCGCCGCTGCGCGGGAGGCCGGGATTCCGTGCAGCATCTGCGGGGAGATGGCTGGGGCGCCGCTGTTCACCGAAGTCCTCGTGGGACTAGGCATGAGTTCGCTGAGCATGTCCATGGTGGCCATTCCCAAAGTGCGGGTCGAGATCACGAGTTTCCGGTTTTCCGAAGCCCAGGACACGGCCGCCAAGGCGACTCGGATGGGCTTGGCGGAAGACGTGCGGAGCTACCTCCAACAACGCCATGAAAACCGCCACGCATTGCACACGTATATTCAACAGTACTCGCGCGCGGACGACACTGCTAAGGTAAGGACCGAATAATCGTGCGTACCCGCATCATTATATTGGGCTCCACGGGTTCGATAGGGAATAGCGCGCTGGAGGTGGCGCGGCGCTACCCCGATCGTTTTGAAATCGTGGGACTGGCCGCCTGCTCCAATGTGGAGGCGTTGAAACGGCAATGCGCCGAGTTTCGCCCCCCGTGCGCCGCCATCGTGGACGAGACGCTCGCCCGCGGCGCGAGCGCGCGCGCCTTTGGCGTGGAGAAGCTCTATCGCGGTCCCGAGGGCGCCCAAGCCTTGGCGGAACAAGAGGCCGACATTGTGCTCGCCGCCATGGTGGGAGCCGCGGGGCTCTCGCCGGTGCTCGCCGCCATCCGCAGCGGCAAACGCGTGGCGCTGGCGAACAAGGAACCGTTGGTGAGCGCCGGCGCGTTGATCATGGAGGAAGCCCGGAGGGCGGGTGTTCCCGTGATTCCCGTGGACAGCGAGCACAGCGCGATTTTTCAGTGCCTCGAAGGGCGGAAGCCGGAAGAGGTCTACCAAATTCACCTGACAGCCTCCGGCGGTCCCTTCTATAAACGCAAGCGCGCCTCCATGAATGGGGTCAGCCCGGACGAGGCCGCACGGCATCCTACCTGGGACATGGGCCGGAAGATCAGCGTGGACTCGGCCACATTGATGAACAAAGGGCTCGAAATCATTGAGGCCATGTGGCTTTTTAACGCGCCCCTCGACAAGATTGAGGTGGTCATTCATCCCCAGAGCATCGTCCACAGCCTCGTGGAATTCACCGATGGCGGGATCCTAGCCCATCTCGGGCCCACAGACATGAAGTTTCCCATCCAGTACGCCCTCACTTGGCCTGAGCGGGTGCGCGCGCCCATGAGGCGGCTGGACCTGACCACCATGCCCCCGCTTACCTTCGCGAAGCCCGACTTCACGGAATTTCCGTGTTTGCGCTTGGCGATGGAGGCCGCTCGCCGGGGAGGCGGAGCCCCCGCCATTCTCAACGCGGCCAATGAGACAGCGGTGGAAGCCTTTTGCGAGCGGCGGCTGCCCTTTCTCAAGATAAGCGAAGTGGTGGAAGCGGCGCTCGAACACGTAGAATCCCCAAACCAGGTTACATTTGATTCCATCAAGGAAGCCGATGCGGCCGGGCGCCAGTTCGCCCGCGCTTTCATTCAACAGGCTGGAGTACGCGTTTAATCATGCTCTTAAACATAGTTGTGTTTTTAGTTGTTCTTGGCGTGCTCATTTTCTTTCATGAGCTAGGCCATTTTCTAGCGGCCAAATCGTTCGGCATTTACTGCGAACGTTTCAGTCTTGGCATGCCGCCCCGCCTATGGGGCGTTCAATGGGGCGAAACCGATTATTGCATTGGGATGCTCCCAATTGGCGGCTATGTGAAAATGGCTGGCCAAGAGGACGCGCCCCGCAGCGAAGAAGAACAGGAGCGCGACTTCGGGCATATCCCCAAGGAGCGCTGGTTCAGCAGCAAACCACCGTGGCAGCGGGCCATTGTCCTGGTGGCGGGTCCCCTCATGAATCTCATACTGGGGTTTGGGCTGTACGCGCTGATGGTCGGCGTGGGGGCCGAAGTGCCAGAACAAGAAGTTGAAGCCCGCGTCGGCGAGGTAGAGGCCGGCTCACCAGCGGAAAACGCGCCGTTGTATAAGGCCGACAGCGCCAAGCCCCCCGAGGACGCCTCCCCCGTTAGCACGGGATGGCAAACGGGCGATCGGGTGCTCGCCATGGATGGAAGCCGCGTGGACACCATGCAAGATGTTCTCCTCGGCGCCATTCTCAGCGGTGGGGAACAACGCGTCTTTAGAATTGAGCGCACCATGCCCGATGGCTCTACCCAGCGCTTTCTTTCGCCCCTTCGTCCGCGGGAAAGCGAGGATGAAGAGCATCCCCGCTTTGGCGTGCGCGCCTACCAGTCCGCCCTTATCGATGAAGTTCACGAAGGCTCCCCCGCCGATCAAGCCGGCTTGAAAGCTGGCGATATTGTCCGGCAAGTAGATGGCCGTGAGGTGGACACAAGGCTCCTTACGGATTACATGGAGAAGCAAGCGGACGGCGAGCCTGTCGAGCTGACAATCGAGCGGGACGGCGAGCGGTTGACGCTCGAAGTGACGCCCCAACGGATGGGCCGCTTCGTAGGGCTGCGAACGAATCCGCCCATAACCCGGCCGGACCAAGCCGATGCCGAAGCCAAGCCCGAAGTCGTGGCGGTGTCGCCTGAGCTTAAAGAGCAGAGCGATATCTTGAGTCAGGACATCATTATCGAAGTGGAAGGCGAACCAGCAACGGCAAAGCGCCTCTACGAGATTCAGCAAGATCACATTGGGGAGAGGGTCGAACTAACCCTCCGGCGCCCCGCCATCGGATACGGCATTCTTCGGTCCGAAACAGTAACGACCGCCGAGTTGGAAGTGACGCCCGTGGGGCACATTGGGGTGACCTTCGGTCCTCGCACCGTGTTTCACCGTGTTCCTCTCGCAGAGGCGCCCGCCGAGGCGGCGCGCAAAAGCTACCAGGCTGTAACCCAGGTCCTGCGAACGGTGCAGTTGCTCGCGACTCGGGATCTGGGCATGGGGGAACTGGGCGGCCCCGTCATGATTTACCAAGTGACCACCGCCGCGGCCGAACACGGCCATTATCGTTTCCTGCAAATCATGGCGTTTATCAGCATCAACCTGTGCATCTTCAATTTGCTGCCCTTGCCTGTGTTGGACGGCGGACAACTGGTATTCGTCGGCGTGGAGGCCATTCGCCGGAAACCGGTCAGCGCGCGGGTGTTTGAGCTGACGCAGATGGCGGGACTGTTCCTCATCGTGTCGCTAATCTTGTTCGTCACGTACAATGACATCCTGCGCTTGGTGAACATGGCCGTCCCCTAAGGCCAGATTCTCATTCGGGCTTAAACGCGGCGGCTACCGCTCAGTTTAGCTTGAATTTGCGAATGCCCCGTACCACCGGCATCTTGCCGGTTTTCAAGCACAATTCTCCCTTTGAAGGGGGATCAAGGGGGATGTTCTCCCCCGGAGCAGCCTTCTCATACGGCGGTCAGAGATAGTCTGTTTCCAGGGGTTGAGCCCGCATGCTATCGCACGTGGGCTCAACCCTTGGCTATCATCTGTCATCCCTGCGGGATGGATTTGTTTGTGAAATGATTTCAGGCTGGTCAGACGCAATCGGGACATCCACAGAGTTTGGGGCGGACTGAGTACTGGACAACACCGCGGCCGATAGTCTTGCGGCCCACCTGGCCCTCAGCCAAGACATCCGCGAATACCCACTTAACGCAAACAACAAAACGGGAGGAAGAACGAGCAAATAATGGGGAACATCACTTGCAAATATGGGGGCAGTTCCCTTGCGGACGCCACCTGCCTCAAAGGCGCAGCCAACATTATCGATAGCAACCCGGACCGCCGGTATATCGTGCCGTCCGCGCCGGGTAAACGCCACCCCAATGACATCAAGGTCACGGACCTCCTCTACACCTGGCACAACCTGGTCCGGCAAGGATTGGACCCCAGCCAACCGGTGCAACTCGTCACGGACCGCTATAAGGGGCTAGCACAGGAACTTGGACTGAATCTCGACGTTCAAGGCGAACTGGATTTGATCGCGGCGGAGTGTCCCTTGCACGAAGAGCCCGATTACATGGCGTCGCGGGGTGAATACCTGAACGGGTTGCTCTTGGCGGAGCTATTGCGCGCGACGTTCGTGGATCCGCTCGAACTCATCAAGTTCGACGAAGAAGGGTATCTTGATCCCGTAAGTTACGATCTCATGGGGCAAGCGCTCGCCTCCCCGGGCCGCTACGTCATCCCGGGCTTTTATGGTTCGATGCCCTCCGGAAAGGTGAAAACCTTTTCCCGTGGGGGAAGCGATATAACAGGGGCCATTGTAGCCCGCGCCACGAAGTCGCGGCTCTACGAGAATTGGACCGACGTGTCCGGCTTTCGCATGGCGGACCCGCATATTGTGCCAAATGCGAAGTACATTTCCGAGATTACGTATCAGGAATTGCGCGAACTCGCCTATATGGGGGCCAACGTGCTGCATGACGAGGCCATATTTCCAGTGCGCGAACCCGGCATTCCCATCAACATCCTGAATACCCGCGCGCCCGGGGAGCCAGGAACGCTTATCGTCGCCGCGCGAGAGCCCAAGACCCCGGTCTGCGGCATCGCCGGGCAGCGGGGCTTCACGATGATCAATGTGGAAAAAGCCCTCATGAACCGCGAACTCGGCTTCGGCCGCCGCGTGCTATCCGTTTTGGAGGAGCATGGCGTTAGCTTCGAACACATGCCCAGCAGCATCGACACAATGTCCATCATTGTCAAGGACGACGAACTGGCTAACCATGGCCCCTCCATCGTCAAGGGAATTCAGAACACCTGTGAACCGGACAAGGTCTATCTCACCTCTGGACTTGCATTGGTCGCCACGGTGGGACAAGACATGGCGGGCCGCATCGGCATGGCGGCCCGGTTGACGGGGGCTTGCGCACGGACGGGCGTCAATCTGCGCGTGCTTGACCAAGGGTCTTCGGAAAACAACATCATCATTGGCGTGGAAGAGCGTGATTTGGAGAAGGCCGTCCTCGCGATCCACAATGAGTTCGCGGAAATGGAATCGGAAGGCCCCGCGTAAGCGCCTTCGATAACGCGCCGTTGCATCTGTTTCCGGTTGGCATACCGTTAAACGGATGCCCGCTTCGCCAAAATGACAACTCCACACCACGCCAAACGCTCCGGCAACAGACGCCCCGGAAAGCACATACACCGAATGCATGAATCGGAAAGCCCGCGCACAGCGCGTGAGTGGTACGCCCACAGTTTTGACGCCCTATACCCCATCATCTACGCGCACCGCAGCGTCGAGGCGGCCGCGCGGGAGGCCTCGTTCGCCGCGCGGGAACTGGGGCTGGGCCGCGAAGACTCGGTGTTGGATCTCGGCTGCGGAGCGGGACGCCACATGGTTCACCTTCAAGGGCGGGTCGCCTCGCTCACGGGGCTCGACTACAGCCAAGCGCTGCTCAATGAAGCACGGCGCCACGTTACACTTCCGGCCAGCTTGGCGCGCGCGGACATGCGGGCGTTGCCATTCGCCGAACACGCGTTCGACGCGGTCGTCAATTTCTTCACGAGTTTTGGCTACTTCGAAGACGATTCGGAGAATCAGGGCGTGGTCCGCGGAATCGCGGCAGTCTTGCGGCCCGGGGGGCGTTTCTTCGTGGACTATTTCAACGCGGAATACGCCGTGCGAACCTTGGACCGCCGCTCAACTCGCACGGTGGGCGGCTACGAGTTGCGGGAACGGCGTTGGGTGGACGAACACGCGCGGCGGCTCAATAAAGTCACCGAGGTGTACGCCGCGGAAAGCCACGAGGACACCTACTATGAATCGCTCCGCCTTTATTCACCCCGCGCGTTCACGGAACTCTTTGGTCAAGCGGGGCTTGAGATTACCCGATTCTATGGCGACTACGACGGTGGCCCCATGGAGCCGGACCGGGATCGCATGATTGCGGTCGGCAGAAAGAGGTAAGACGTGGCGAGTCTGCACGAGGACCATATCGCGGGATGTGGGGCGTTGCGGGAATTTCTCGGCGAATCGCCTCGTGAACTGCTAGCTGCTTCCCTCAAATCCAGCGTCTGGGAGCCAGGGATTCGCTCGGCGCTCACGACTTATCACCAATCGCGCGGCGGAGAAGTCCTCCGGAAGCCGCCCGGGGAAGGATTGGCCGTGGTCACGGGGCAACAGCCCGGACTGCTCACCGGCCCCCTCTACACCATCCACAAAGCCGCCACCGCCATCCAATTGGCGCGGACCATCGAGACCCGGACCGGCATTCCTTGTACGCCCGTTTTTTGGGTGGCGGATGACGACCACGATTTCGAGGAAGTGCGCCACGTTCACATCCTGGACAAGCAAGATGCGCCGCTATTGTTGAATTACGAGCCAGAGACCGCCCCCACGGACCGCCCCATCGCGCGCATACCGGCCGAGACCTCGCTCCACGAACTCGTGGATGAGGCCGCCCGAGTGTCCCGAGGCGGCGAACTTCAAGAAGCGGTCACGGCGTTGCTTCACGACACGCTTGATAAAGCCGAATCCTTCGCGGATTGGTTCGCCCGGCTGCTCGCCCGCTTGTTCCGGGGGACACCGCTGCTCGTGTTTTCGCCCCGCTTGCCCGAGGCCCGCCAGAAAGCGGCGGACATCCTCAAGGCCGAGATCGCGCAACCCTTGGCCACCACGGCGGCAGTCATGGAGCGAGGCAAACGCTTGGAGCAGTTGGGCTATACCGCTCAGCTCCAAAAAGCCCCCAACGAGTGCGCCTTTTTCGTCGAGGAAGACGGCCTGCGGCGCAAGGTCATTTACGCCAGCGGCGCGTTCACATTAGCGGAAACCGGCCAGCAAATAACCGGGGAGACCATGAGCCGCATGCTGCGGGATCAGCCCGAACGGTTCTCCCCTAACGCCGCCCTTCGGCCCGTGACTCAGCAGGCGCTTTTCCCTGCCGCGGCCTATGTGGCGGGCCCAGGCGAAGTGGCGTATTGGGCGCAGTTGAAGCCGGTTTTCGAGCGCCATGAATTGCCCATGCCGGTAGTATATCCAAGGGCTTCGTTCGCTCTGGTGTATGAGAAACACCAGCAGTTGCTGGAACGCCATGGCCTGACGCCGGACGATCTCCAGCGCCCCACGGAACAACTCGTCGAACAGGCCTTGCGCCGGCATCCGCCGGACAGCGCCATGCTCCCGCTCCTAAACACCTACAGAGAACGCGTCTGCGAAGAACTCGAGCGGTTCGCCCGCGATTTCGAGGCGCGGGACGCCACGGCGGGCGCCATGGCCGAAAGCATGCGGGAGCACGCCGAGCGGCAGTTTCAACGGATGGAGCGGGTGCTGCTAAAATCGGACCGGGACCACCATGAGACGGTGCAAAATCAAGTGAAACGCCTACGGAATGTCCTTTATCCCGGCGGCGTTCCCCAAGAACGCTATTATACCGTGTTCTCATTTCTGTTCGAACAGGGACCAGTTCTAATTGAGCGAATCACCGGCGCGGTTGAGCCAGGCCATTTCGAGAAGAAGGAGATTGTGTTGTGAGCGTGGACGCGCTGGCCATAGGCGCACACCCCGACGATGTGGAGGCGGGGATCGGCGGAGTCGTTATCACCTTGACGCAACAGGGCTACCGCGTAGCGGTCCTCGATCTTTCGCGGGGTGAATTGGCGTCGCGAGGCGCCGTGCCGGAACGGGAGGAGGAGGCCCAAGAGGCGGCCCGCATCCTGGGCGTAACCGAGCGCGCAAATGCCGGCCTGCCCGACGGCGGGCTCGCCAACACGGACGAGCAGCGGGCCGTGGTGGTGCGTTACATCCGGCATTTTCGCCCACGCATCATTATCGCGCCCATGAACAACGACCGGCATCCCGATCACAACGCCGCCCATGATTTGGTCCACGACGCGAATTTCCTAGCCGGCCTCACGCAGTTTGACGCGCCCCCTCCCCCCCACCGCGCCGCGATTGTGTACGGCTACCGCGTTCATGGGGCCAGCGCCGTCCCAGAAATCGTCATCGACATCAGCGAGGCCTTTGAGCAAAAGATGGAGGCCATGGCGGCGCACCGATCGCAATTCTATAATCCGGCCTACGAAGGCCCCCCCACATATGTGGCCTCAAAAGAGTTTTGGGATTCAGTCCGCACACGGGCCTCGCACTGGGGCCACCGGATCAGTGTAAAATACGGAGAGCCTTTGTTCGCCCCACTGCCCATAGGCCTCAACGCGCCCCCCGGACTAAAGGAGTAGCCATGGTTATCGGAATCACCTGTCATCCCAGCGCAGGCGGGAGCGGCATCTTCGCCACGGACCTCGGCGTCGCTTTGGCCGAGCGCGGGCACACGGTCCATTTCGTGACCTATGAGCCCCCCTTCCGCCTGCAGAAGTTCCATGACAACATCTACTGCCATTACGTCCAGCTAACGAGCTACCCCCTCTTCCGCTTTCCACCGATGTCCCTGGCCCTGGCCACGAAGATATCGGAAGTCGCCGAGGAATCGGGCGCGGACATCTGGCACGCGCATTACGCCATCCCCCACGCCGCCTGCGCCATCCTCGCCCGGGACATGCTCCCGCCGGAAAAGCGCTTTCACATCGTCACCACCCTGCACGGCACGGACATCACCCTGGTGGGGAGCGATCCCAGCTTTTACCGGCTCACACGCTACGCCATGCAAAAGAGCGATGCGGTCACGGCGGTTTCGCATTGGCTCACCGACGAAACGCAGCGGGAATTCCAGCTCGAAGAGCCGCCCCAGACCATATACAACTTCATCGATATCCAGAAGTTCAGCAATAGCCTGCCTTGCCGCGAAATCCTAGCCGAGCCCGGCGAAAAGATCATCATGCATATCAGCAACTTCCGGCCCGTGAAACGCGTCACCGACGTCGTCCGCGTCTTCAAGAAAGTGTTGGACAAGGTCCCATGCCGCCTCGTCATGGTCGGCGATGGCCCCGAACGCATGTCCGCCGCCGGCGTCGCCAAACAGCTCGGCGTCATGGACCGCATCAAGTGGCTCGGGAACCAGGACAACATCGAGAACCTCGTCCCCTGCACCGACCTCATCTTTCAACCCAGCGAACACGAGAGCTTCGGCCTCGTCCCCCTCGAAGGCATGGCCTGCGGCGTGCCCGTGCTGGGGACGGCCAGCGGCGGCGTCAAGGAGGTGGTCGAGGACGGCGTCACGGGATACCTGTGCGAAGTCGGCGACATCGAAACCATGGCCGCCCGCGCCACCGAGATCCTCACGAACACGGACAAAGCCCGCGAAATGGGTCGGCGCGGTCAAGAACGCGTGGAGCGCCTCTTCTCCCGCGACACCATCGTGCGCCAATATGAGGCCCTCTACGAATCCCTCACCGGCGCTCCCGCTGCGCACATCCGAGGGTAAAAGCCTGGCCAAGAAAGCCCACGCGTTATGGAAAGGGCTAGAGCGCCGTTCTACCCAAGCCCCCCTATCATAAAACGCCCAACCACCAACGTTGCTTCGCAGCCGCCACTGCCGGGCGTGGGCGATTCCGCTTCGCTGCAACCGCCGGTCTGCCAGCCCAACGCGTCATACGTGAAACTCGTCATCTCCGACCCCTCCGCGATCTGCGTCAACTCATTGGCGGCATTGTAGGCCCTTCTTCTTTGCGCCTTGGCAGGTTGGCGTGAGATAAGGCTCCGCCTCACACGAAGGCGCGAAGCCGCAAAGAACCGCTTCTCGCCCTCTCAACGGCACGGAACTGTCTCAACTCTGTTGGCCGAGAGGGCTACGTAAGCGCGCAAGTCAAGATGTTCGATCTCTTCACGGACGATCCAGGCAGCCATTGGGTTGATATCAAAACCAAGCACGTCACACCCCGTGCGATTAGCCTCAATGAGCGGGGCGCCGCCCCCCATGAAAGGATCGGCGACGGTGCGGCGAGGGAAGTGGTTCCGTTTGAAATAGAGTTCTGAAATCGGCTGTTCCCCAAACTCAGCGAGCGTCAACCCTCGAAACAAGGACCCCGGGCGGCGGGCAAACCATTTGTGCACGGCTATTATGGGACGATAGTTTTGCTGTATCTGCTTTTCCTTCAGAGACAGCGCGGCCACAAACGGTACATCGAAGTTGTTTTCTATACTCATTGGTTCCAATTCACGAATTCAGCACGTGCAGAAATGTCGGCGATCCCTGGGGCGCGGTGACACCAATGTACTCGTTCTTGCTGGCGATATGCAAAGGCCCCCTCGTCAATGGGCGCTGGAGGTGAACAAGGTTGCGCTGACGGCGCCTGAGTTCATGCCCTAAGCGCCCGCCATATCCGGCGTCGTGCGTGAATTCAAGCCATGCCTCACGCAACGCCGTCACGACGCAACGCACGGCGTTGCTTTTACGGGGAGTGCCGAGGAGACGTCGGCGGTACGGTAGACCTCCCCCGCGCCCGCTGCGGAAGGGGGAAATCGAGGCGCCGCCTAACCGTGCCGGTGGCGCGGCGGTTAGACGGTTAATAGTTCGCGATCCATGGTGCGATACTGCACCGCCTCGGCGAGGTGGGCCTCGGAGATGGTTTCGGCGCCGTCTATATCGGCGATGGTCCGGGCCACGCGAAGGACTTTGTCGTAGGCGCGGGCGCTGAGTCCCAGCCGGTCCATGGCGTTTTCGAGCAACAGACTCGCGGCGCTCTCAAGACGGCAGTGTTCGTGAATGGTTTGGGAGTCGAGGTACGCGTTGCAGGTGGGGCCGGTGGCGTAGCGGCGGCGTTGCCGGTCGCGCGTTTCTTGAACGGTGGCGCGCACCTCGGCGGTGGTGGGTTTGCTGGGTTGCCGGCCGGAGATCTCGTCGTAGTTCAAGGCGGGCACGTCGACGTGAATGTCGATGCGGTCCAGCAGAGGCCCGGAAAGGCGCGCCGTGTAGCGTTGGATTTCGCCGGTGGAGCAGCGGCACGGTTTGGTGGGGTGGGATCGGAACCCGCAGGGGCAGGGGTTAAGGGCCACGACCAGCAAGAAACGGCTGGGAAACGTCACGGAATACATGGCGCGCCGGATATGCACGAGCCCTTCTTCCAGGGGTTGGCGCAGCACTTCCAGCGCGCCCCGGTTGAATTCCGGGAGTTCGTCTAGGAAGAGCACGCCGTTGTGCGCCATGCTGACTTCGCCGGGCAACGGATTCTGCCCTGTGCCGCCGCCGCTGATGGACACGGTCGTGGCCGTGTGGTGCGGCGCGCGGAAGGGGCGTTGCGCGACGAGTTGCCGGCCGTCCCCGAGCGCCCCCGCCACGCTGTAGACGCGGGTGGTTTCCAGGGCTTCGTCGAAGGTCATATCGGGCAGAATACCCGGCAGCCGGGAGGCGAGCATGGTCTTGCCTGTCCCCGGAGGCCCCACCATGAGCAGGTTGTGGTTGCCGGCCGCCGCGATGGTCAGCGCCCGCTTCACATGGGCCTGGCCCTTCACATCGGAGAGGTCGGGGACATGTTGGCGTTCTTCTTGGAAGATGCGTTCAATATTCGTGACAAACGGTTCAATATCTTGCTGGGCGGACATGAACGCGGCCGCCTCTTGCAGCGTCCCGACCGGAATGACTTCCATGTTCGGCACGATGCCCGCTTCGGTCGCGTTTTCCCGCGGCAACACGATGCCCCGCATGCCTTGGTCCCGGGCGGATATGGTCATGGGCAGGGCGCCCGTCACGGGCCGCACGGCGCCGTTCAGCGCCAGCTCTCCCACCAAGGCGTAGTCGCCGAGCCGTTCGCCGGCCATCTGCTCGCTGGCGCCGAGCAACCCCAGGGCAATCGGCAAGTCGAGCGCGCTGCCTTCCTTTCGGCGATCCGCGGGGGCTAAGTTGACCACCGTCACGCCGCGGGGCACGCGAAAGCCGGAGTTGCGGATGGCGGAATGCACGCGCTGCTGGCTCTCTTTTACCGCGGTATCGGGTAAGCCCACGATGGTGAGCTTTTCCATGCCGTGGTAGTTATCCACTTCCACGGACAGCGGCATGCCCTCGATTCCAAAGATCGCGCTCGATTGTATACGGGCCAACATCCTGTCAGAGATCCCCTTTCTTGCCTTCGCAAACGCGGTCCATCCTAGCCCCCCGCCGCCTGGAGTTCAAGTATAGCGCCCCACGCGCTTTCTATCCCCTACTAACGACACACGCGGGCAGGTTGGGCGCGGCTTGGAAGAAGATACCGCCATGCGCAAGCCGTATTGGCAGTCGTCGCGCCATTTGCAGCGGCCCTGCTCCTCTGCTAGGATGTGCATCTTTCCGCTGGCGTCCCGCACCCCGATACAGGTGGCGCGGATGCTTCAACACAGACTCCCCCGGAAACGCGGAACTCACCTTCATCCCCATGGCTTACTCCCTTGGATCGATAGTTAAGGGCTCCTTCGTTTACGCCAGTGGCCACGGCCTGATAGGCCTCGCCAACTTCCTGCTCATTCCCGTCTACACCCGCTTCCTGCCTCCCGATGAGTACGGGATTGTGGGATACATGCAGTTCCTGTTGCAGGTGCTGTCGGCCGTTTTCATGCTGGGGCTGCAAAACGCCCAGACCCGGTTCTATTACGAACACAAAGACGATCCTCAGACGATTGGCCAGTTCCTGTTCACCATAAACCTGTGTCTGGCGACGGTCCTTGTTCCGGCTGTTCTATTCATCGTCCATGCTGGCGAAGCAGCGCATGAGCTTGTTGGTCCACAGCAAATTCCCTTTCACCCCTATGTGCCTCTGGTGGCGGGCGCCATGGCCCTGAGCATCATGAACCAGTTGACGATCTCCTTTTGGATCATCCGAAAAGAGTACGTCAAGGCGACGATTCTGCAACTAAGCCTGTTCGCCATCCTTACAGCCTTCGCCATTTTGCTGGTCGTGGTATGGGAACGGGGCGCGGAAGGCAAAGTTCAATCGCTACTCTATGGCAACGCCGCGTTCTTCGTCTTTACGTACTACTTCTACGCGCGGAACTTTCGGATAAAGCCCCGATGGGACTACATGGCCTACAGTTTGGCCTACGGGCTTCCTCTGGTAGCGCATCGCTTGGCCGAGGTGTTGCACACTTCCGTGGACCGGGCCATTTTGGCGGATCGCGTATCCGTGGCTGAGTTGGGGATCTATACGCTGGGATATCAGGTAGGCATGGTCATGCATATTCTAACCAACGCGATCAATATCGCCTGGCAACCGAGCTACCTCGACCTCATGGAGTCAAATACCGCCTACAGGGATTACCATGTGCGCCGGACCTACACGCTTTGGGTCACCCTTATGGCGCTCTTCTGTACCGCGGGGATTTTATGGGGCGGGGACCTATTGGCCCTCGTAACCCCGGAACATTATCATCGCGCGGCCTTGATCATTCCCTTTGTTTTGCTGGGTTATTTCTTCCATGGCCTGTTTTTGTTCGCCTGTTACCCAATATTCTTCCACAAACAAACCAAACTTCTCCCTTGGATAACGGGGGGGGCAGTAACCGTCAATCTCGCGCTGAACTACGCGCTCATACCCTCTTTCGGCATTACCGGCGCCGCCGCGGCCACGACGCTGTCCATGTTTATGCTGGCGGGACTCACCCACCTCGCATCCAACCGGCTTCACCATCACGGACTGCCGATGCGGCGCGTCCTGATCATAGCCGCGCTCATGGCCGCACTGGGACCGCTCCCCTTTTTGGTAGACCATTTCCTTTTATCTCACATGGTTCGGGCCGGTTCTTTTGCGCTCATCGCTGCAACGCTAGGCTTCCTCTTCCGGCCGGACATGCGGAAGTTGCCCGGAATCTTGCGCGGCCACCTGGACTGACGCCTGTCGCGCCGGATTGCTGGACGCCGCCTGCCTGGGCAGACTAGCTATTCGGTTCCCTTGCTTCGGCGTTCTCCGCTGAAGAGGCGCTGATGGGTTGCGGTGAGCCAAGATGCCGGTCCAGGAACGCGATGACATCGTCGAAGACTTCCTCCCGTGCCTGGCTAGGATAACGGGTAAACCCATGGCGCTGCTCGGGTACCACAATAAGTTCAGTGGGAACGCCGAGTTCTTTCAATCGTTCGTGAAACGCCTGCGACTGTTCGACGGGGACCATACCGTCTTCGCCGCCGTGGATGAACAGCATGGGGCTGCTGTCCGGTCCGGCGTAACGGATGGGCGAGGCGGCCTCGGCAGGGGTCATCCCATCCCGCTCGTAGTCATTTGGCGCGGATATAAAGTACTCGACTATTTTGCTTTCGACCCACCCCGTTACGCCTTCATCTTCGTGGTCCTCATAAAACGTCAAATCAAAGGGAGCATAGAAGCACACGGCGGCTTGCACCGCGCTTGACGCGCCAGGGTTCTCGCCGCCTTCAAAAAGCCCGCTGTCCCCTGTCACCGCAAGGAACGCGGCCAAATGCCCCCCGGCGGATCTGCCCAGCGCGCCAATGCGTCCGGGATCGATGGCGTACTGCTCGGCGTTGAGCCGCAACCATCGGACCGCCGCCTTGGCGTCGTGCAGGGGATTGGGGAAGACGCCGCCTGGCATCGTGCGATAATCAATCGTGGCGGCCACATACCCATGCTCCGCAAGCTGTTCACAAAACCAATCGAGCTGCTGCCGCCACCCGAACGTCCACGCTCCGCCATGCATAAGCACCATGGCGGGCCGGCGTTCTCCCCCCTCTTCCTCCGTCCATTCAGGGAGATAAAGCGTCATCCGCTGGGGACTTCCATCCGGTTCTGCGTACAGCACCCGCTCCCGCTCGTATGAGGGGGAGGGCTCGGCTGATACCGATACGGCGGCGAGAAGGAGGGCGCAGGTCATCAGTTCTTTGATTAGGAGTTTCATCTATCGCTTTCGCCTTTCTGGAAATTGGTTCGTGGGGCGCCGCAGACCA
>JBKHFO010000021.1:0-25043 GCA_046540175.1 Candidatus Hydrogenedentota bacterium | reverse complement strand
GCCTTCTGCTAGAATAAAAGCTCGGTCACGCTCTCCCCGGCGGTTTCGTCTATCAGGTAGAATGCGCCAGCCCGTGGGGTGTCCACGTTGATCGCGCCGAAACCGGGCACGGTGATTTCCACATCCCTTCGATCCTTCAGAGGCGAATGCGCGTAGACCAGCCATCTCGGCGTGCCGGCGGATTCATCCGGCGGAGGCAACTTGAGCGCTAGGCTGAACACGGGGAGGTTGGTTTGCATATCCCACGGACGTTCGGGATCCCGGTCCGTTTCGAGGAGGAACCAGCGGGGGACATCCTCCGCTTGACTCGGGAGGCCGGTCTGATAGGGATGACGGTGCGCGGGGTTGGCCACCAGTTCGCCGTGACGCCAAAACTCCCGCAGCGTTTCGTCTTCCCAGACGGTGTCCACCGCCTTAACCACCTGCAGCCAGTATTCCTTGAAGGGTTCCAGTTGCGTGGTGTGGCATCGGTATTCACGCACCACGCGCGGACGCAACAACCACATGCCATACTGAACCCATCCCCGCGCCCGTTCCGGGGGATAGGTCTGGCCGTCGCGCATGTACGTCAAGGCCTTGGGGATGGACTGCCCGTGCTCTTCGATGAGGCGTTCGGCGCGCTCCCGCTGTTCGTCGTCCAGCGGCTCACTGGCTTCTTCCGGCAAGTCCGAGGGATCCTCGAGACCGAGCGCCTCCATCCACAGCTCCGGATGGCCGGTGTTGCCGTCCCACGTGCTGATCTCGAACCAGAACTCGGGGTTGGCGTCGAAGGCCTGCTCCAGCATGAACACCCAGTTCATGGACTGCACTTGAGTGGACCACACCCAGTGATCGCGGTTGGCGTTCCAGTCGTGGGTGTAGTACGAGGGCGTGGCGCCGTCCCAAACATTCCATTCCCACGCCATTTCGTCCCCGTTGTGTAGCGAGTAGTTTTTCCATCCACCCCAGCGGCCCATATGCGCGGGTCCGAAGGCCCCGTAACCGATGAAGCGGACGTTTCGCCGCCAGGCGTCTTCTTCCATGGCGTCCCGCATGGCCTCAAACATCGTCCCGTAGCGTTCCGTCCATCCCTCGGCCGCCACGCGCCGTTTGAACCCGTCCGAGCGGGCGTCGCCATGCGTATCGAGATACCGTTTGGAGTCGTGGACCTCATGCCAACGCAAGCGTTGCGCCTCATTGTTGCCGTTCCAGACCACCAGCGGAGGCTCGGGATACTCGGCTTGCAGCCACCGCATCGCCTCGCTGTCCACATAGCGCCCGGCGGGATCTTCCCACATCTCCACGGGACCGAAGGGACTCAACCGATTGCGCCGTTCGCCCTCCGGTGTGATCACCCCCGCCCAACGGTCATCGGGCTCGTCGCGATACGCCTCGCCATACAGCATCGCCTCCCATTGCGTGCCGCGCATGGAGAACGGCAACTCCAGTTCGGCGATGTAGCGCACCAGCGGTGTGTAGTACGCCTGGAAGTTCTCGTTACTGGGATCGCCAGTCGGTTCGCTCATCCAAGGGAGGATGCGATGTCCCTGTTGCAAAAGCTCGATCTGGTGGCTGGGCTCGAATGAGCCGGGAAACCGCCCCGTGTTCCAATGGCTCGCCAAGGGCAGGGGGCGTCCCTCCGCACCGTCCGGCGGCCGCAACGCCTCCGTCCGTATCTCTTCCGCAACCTTACGCGCCGCATCGCTCGGTTCCGGCGGCTCAAGACCGGCTGCCAGCGGCGATACACACACCAGCGCCAATAGACTCCGCAAGCTGCGCATGGGTTCGCCTCCTTCTTGTACGGCCCATTCGGCCCCGCCGCCTGGCATTCATCAGCTCAAGGCCGGGGTTCTTCCGATTTTCGCGCGATGGCCTTCACCATTCCGTTGAACACATACGCGTGAAAGGGATAAACGCCATACCAGTACATGTAGCCCAGCACCCCGTGAGGGTAGTAATAGGCCGTTTGCCTCAGCAGGGATCTCCCTTGGTCTCTTTCCATAACGCGAAACTCAAGCCACGCCTTGCCGCCCGTTTTCATTTCGGCCTTCAGCAACAGCCGCTCGTTTTCGCGGATGTCCTCGACCCGGAAAAAGTCAATCGCCTCGCCCTTGAGTACTTCATGGGGGTCCCGCCGGCCCCGGCCGAGGCCCACGCCGCCGAGGCGTTTGTCAATGAATCCCCGCACCTTCCAAAGCCGGTCGGCGAAGTACCACCCGTTTTTGCCGCCAATGGACTTGATGACCGCGAAAACCGCCGCCGGGGATGCGTTTATCTCCACTTCCCGGCTATCCGCCTTCACGTTCGTGGTTTCCCCGAAAAACTCTTCGCTGTTGCCGCTGGCCCCCGTCCAGTGTGTTTCCACATAGCCTTGGCCGGTTAGCGGCACGAGGGCCTCCTTCACCACCTCGTAATAGCTTTGGGGGCGCACGGAGAAGACGTCCAACGCGCTCGTATCGGCGCAAACCGTCTTGCTTGACAGACTCTCGATAATCGAACGGCCAAGCGAAACGTCAATCGGAGTGACCAGATTGAGCCAGTACGAGGACAGCCGGGGCGTGAGCACGGGAACCGGAATCATGAACCGTTTCAAGTTCAACTCCCGCGCGACCGCCAACATCAGTTCTTTATAGGTAACCACTTCCGGACACCCGATATCGAAGGACCGGGCAGCGGTTTCCGGATTCTCCGCCGCTTCAAGCAGATACTGGAGCGCGTCCTCGACGCCCAGGGGCTGGGTCTCTTTATAGACCCATCGCGGCGTCACCATGACGGGCAACTTGTTCACCAAATGCTGGATGACTTCAAACGAGGCGCTGCCCGCGCCGATGATCACGCCCGCGCACAGTTCCGTTACCGGGACCGTTCCGTCCGCCAAGATGTCGCCCGTGGCGTGCCGGCTCTTGAGATGCGTGGAGCGCGCATCCGTATCCCTTCCAAGGGCGCCCAGGTAGACGATGCGCTTCACGCCCGCTGCCTCCGCGGCTTCCCGGGTATTTCGCGCGGCCTGCTTTTCCATCATCAGCAAGTCCGAAGCGCTATCCCGCATGAGATGCACCATGTAATACACAAGGTCCACCCCTTCCATCGCGGCGAGCAAGCTTTCCTTGTCCAAGACATTGCCCCGGCGTATTTCCGCGCCGGACCAGCGCCTGCCTTCGGCCTTGGCGGGATTCCGCACCAGACACCGGACCGTGTACCCCTTGTCAAGCAGACGGGGAACAAGCCGGCCCCCGACATAGCCGGTGGCCCCAAGCACGAGAAAGTTTTTCATCTCAGCCATAATAGGATGAATATACCAGAATCGCCCCACTATCTAAAAAGTGTTGCGCGCAAGCTAGCCGATCCGATCCGATCCCGGCAATTAGTAGAGCGCCCAGCTTAAACTTTTTGATAGGACTCCCTGTTGTTGACGGCCGGAATGAACTCGCTTGGAGGTGGCATGGCCTTTTACGGCATGAATCACGGGCTGGAAGCCCGCGCCGCCTCACGGCCACGACAAACCGAATCAGGGTTACCCACAAGTTTAGACTGGAACGAGTACTCGGTTGGTATGCCAGCCCTCCTCCGAGCTAGCACCGCCAGACCGAGCCGTCAGGGAAAAGCGTGTAGAAGTCGAAGCTTCCGCTGACGGGATCAAGCTCGACCACCTTCCCGCCGCGGTTGAGCCGGTCGCCCCCATAGCCGCCGTGGCCGGTGGCGCGGCCGTAGGCGAGAAGTACGCCGTCCTTTTCCGTGGCGAAATCGTTGATGTGACTGTGCCCCACGAAGCACGCCCGTATGCCGCCGGCGTCGCGGATGCGGGGAAAGAGGCTGCCGTCGTCGCCCCAGAACAACACTTCCTCCAGGGCGATTCCCCGGTACGCCCCCGCCAGCCGGGCCTCTTCATAGGGTTTGAGGGGAATATGGAAATAGGCGATGGCTGGAAGATCGCATCCCCGTTTGTGCCGGAGAACGGCGCATTCCCCCTCCAGCCAGTTCATATCGCTGTCGAGAAGCGATTCCGTGTGGGAGTTGAGGAAGAAGAGGTCCCACAACGGCGCGCCGCTCTGGTGATTGATGATCGTGACGCGATAATTCCCTTCGCCGTCTCCGCGCGGGACCACCGCGTGCGGTGTAGCCGCAATCCGTTCGTGGGCGAGCGTCAAGTCATCGGCGTAATCGTGATTGCCCCAGGCAAAAGCCCAAGGCACGCCCAAATCGCCGAGCAGCGCCAAGTCCCGTTTCATGGCGGCCAGCGCCTCGTGTTCCGGCAATCCGTCCGCGCACCATATGTCGCCGGTGACA
Organism: Candidatus Hydrogenedentota bacterium; assembly: GCA_046540175.1. GTDB lineage: Bacteria > Hydrogenedentota > Hydrogenedentia > Hydrogenedentales > SLHB01 > SKRY01. The sequence goes on along the minus strand of JBKHFO010000021.1, from coordinate 20,777 downwards.
GCCAAAAGATCGGGCTCGCAATGGCCAATGAGGAGGTGCGCGTCGCGCCACGTCTGGGTGTTGGCGTGCTCGCTTGTGTCGGTGTGGAAGTCCGTGAGCTGAAGGATCCGGAATGGCTCGGTGGGATTCGTCTCCATTACGGCGTGAATCGGGCGATCAGCGATATGTATGGGGATGGGTTCGGCCATGAATCCGCCTTACTCCACTACAATGTGGAAGCGTTGGCTGACGGTATCGCCCTCGGTGTCCGTCACCGTGACCGTTACGGGATATCGCCCGGGCTCGTCAAAGGCGTGGGTGACCTCTTCGCCGCGAACCGCCCGGCCCCCCTCTCCGAATCGCCATTCCACGCGGCGGATGGCCTCGCGGGGATCATAGCCGACGGAGTACCCTTTCACGAAGGGCTCTCCCAAGGTGACAGGGAGCCGGCCCGCTGGCGCGCGAACCAAATCGAACACGCTGAAGACTTCTTCCTTGCCCGTTTCCGTGCGCAGATCGCTGTTGATGTCAATCATGCGGAGCGGTCCCTTTCCGGCCAACACATCGGCCACCGCCTTCATGGTTTGCTGATGCGCCTCCCGCCCCCCATAGGCCAACACGATGGCGTCGGCGTCCGTAAGCTCGGGCAGCGTGCGCGGATAGCCCAACACCACCACCACCACCTTCGCCCCGCTGGCCTGAAGCTCGCGGATGAGGTCGCGTTGGCCCTCAATACGTTCCTCGGGCGTGAGCACACACACCACGGTGCGGAAACCGCCATGCATGCCCGTGAGCCGGCGGATCTCAAAGTCGTGAATAGCGCCGGCGTGCTCGGCCGTGGGCATGGGCCGCCGCACAATCTGGTCGAGGTGCTCTTCCAGGCCTTCAAACAGCTCGCGTTCCCCGAGGACGCCGGTTACCCCTATCGGGGCGTGGCTTTCATCACGCAACGGCAAGATCCCGCGATTCTGCACCAACGTGATGGAGCGCCGCTCTGCTTCGTAAGCCGCCTGGGGATAGGTATCGCGGCGTGCAAGCCGGCGCGCCTCGTTGCGTTCAGGACGCTCCCGGTCCAGCAACCCATGCTCGTGTTTCATCTGGAGCACGCGCCGGACCGCTCGATCGACCACGGCAGGGTCCATATCTCCTTCAGACATCGCATGGGCGATCGAGTCCACCGCGCGACGCACGCGCGTCCCCGCTTGGTCCCACAGGATCATATCGGCCCCGGCTTCCAGCGCCATCTGCGCGGCGTCGCTCGGCTCCAACATTTCGCTTACGTCCCGCGAGTCCATGGGGCCGGCGATGACCAAGCCGTCAAACCCCATCTTGTCCCGCAACAGCTCGCTTATCACCAATGGCGAAATGCTAGACGGCACACGCCTAGGGTCTATAGTAGGCGCACGGGTGTTTCCCACATGGATGGCCTCCGCCCCCGCTTGAATCGCGGAGGCGAAACTCCGCAGGTCGTGGGAGGGCAAGGCGGATTCCGGCGTGTAGAGGATGGGGGGATGGTTACGCGTGCGATTGCCCCCGCCGCCGGGAAACCCCTGAGGGACCGAAAGCACGTCACGCGCGCGAAGCTCGGTTACAATGGTTTCCGCCGCCATCGACGCAAACACGGGGTCGCTGCCGGGATAGTGAACGCTGCCGGGAGCTTGGGGCAAGGTGGGCGCCAATTCCAGGCTGGGACCGAAATGCATGTTGAACCCCAGCGTCTCGGCGTGTTCCCCGATGAGCTGAGCGAGGCTGTTTGTAGCCTCGGGATCATTGGCCGCGGCGAGCGCGAGCATCGAGGGAAACTGCGTGAACCGGCCGCGCAACGTGCCTTCGCGGCGAGGCAAGTCAAACATGTTCGTCGCGATGAACAACGGAATCCGCTTCGTCGACTCCGGGGGCGCGTCCCGAAGGGTCGAGACATAGGCCGCGGCGGTGGTCGGCTGCGCGACACTGGGCACAATCACCCCGCCCGGCGGATAGTTCCGCATAAAATGGAGGTCCTCGGAATCGGGCCGCGGCGCGCCTTGCAAGGTAACAAACATGAGGTGGGCCACCCGTTCCCGCAAAGAGAGCCGCTCGAACATGGCCTCGACCGGATCCGCCTCTTCCGAAGACTCGGCAACGTCGCCCGTTTCCCTGTCTTGGCCGTCTTGTTCGGGAAGGAATCCTTCGGTCAACCGGCCACTCGGCGTTTCTTGGGCCCATGCGGCGGGAATGCCCGCGCAAAAAAGGCTGCCCATGACCAACGCCAGCGCAGCATGAACACACATTGGGCGATTCACGGCGGTTCTCGTCCCACTCATTAGCAAAGCCACGGTATATCCTCTGAGGAAGCAGTTGTCGGATAGCGTATAGTGTAGCGCCTGGTAGGAAGTGATTGTATCAGAAGCCCGCCCAATTCGTCAGCTTCAATTCTCACGAGTCAGATTTACCGTACCGCCGGCATCTTGCCGGCATTCGTACCCTGTCTGGACGATCATGCTACGGCATAACGAATCGCTTACTGGCGATTGAGGCCAATCACAGGCGACAGATTTGCAAGAACTGTATCGTCTCCTTCTACGCGGCGAATAAATGCCGGCGAGACGCCGGCGGTACGTCCTCACCGATTGGGTGAGGATAACCTTCTGTTCCCGGCGCTAACAATAGGGACGGCAAGATAGATTGGGCTGACTTCTCCCGGCGATTGGGGCGTTCGCCAAAAGTTGTCTCGAGCGCCCGATCCCTGCCACAATGCAAGCAACAGCTATTTCCCCGGCGGCGGGATGAAGCAAAAACGAAGGAGGCCAGGCGCAATGCCATCCTATTACGAACTCCTGGGGGTCTCTTCGAAAGCCTCCGGAGAAGAGATCAGGAAAGCGTACCTGCAACTGGCCCACAAATATCATCCCGACGCGGGAGGGAGCAAGAAGGACGAAGAGAAACTCAAGGAAATCAACGCCGCCTACCACTGCCTAAAGAACCCGAAGAAGCGGCTTCAGTATGATTTAGGCATTCTCTGTCCCCACGGTGTCTCTCCTCCCTCGGGTTCGGCCCAGAGCAAAAAGCGCGCCAGCGCCCACAAATCCTCATACACTGGGTCTTCGCGCGCGCGGCCCCGGCAGCGTGCTTCCGCCGGGACCGGCCCGTCTTCGAGCAGAGCGCGCTATACGTCTCAAGGCGGGGGCAGGTCTCAAACGAGAGCGCGCCGCGCGGCCTCAGGCGCGGGCCCCGCCGGCTTCTCGGGCAATACCGCCCACGCGCGCTCCTATCGTCCAGGAGCAAACTCAACCAGCACGGCGTTTCATGACAACCTTCGGAACATCCGCTTCGGAGAAGCCGCCGGCGATGACGAAAAAGTCATGGTGGGCGACCCCATGCACGATGTGTTCTGGGTGGTTTACCGGGCGGTGTCCGCAGTGTGCCTGTTTCTCATCCTTACATTGTGCATCTGGGCGATGGGCGGCGCGGGGGTGCTGCCGGGCATTGTGATTGGGATTCTCGCCGGCGAGGCGCTGGGGTATCTGGCGGTTAGCTCCTTGGCGGTGGTCCTGCAGATCATGGGGTGGTGGCGGCCCAGCGAACGGCCCCAAGGCAACGCCGAATTCGAGATGGGGTGGATGGATGCGGATGACGAGTAGTTTGGACGCGTCTTACCCCTCATGACAGACCAGCCCCATGGCGCGCCAAGAAAAGGCCCATGGGCTGATTTTGATGTCACGGGTTCCTTCTTCGCCGGCCGGTGAGAGCTTTCTTCGATTGACCAGAGCGCGGTGCAAGCGTTAGGGTGGAGCGTTGGCCCCGCCGGGACCCCCGCCCCATGGTTGGCGGATGAGACACCAAAACACAAGGAGAACCATTGTATTATGACGTATCGGAAACCTAGCGGCCCGGAAGTGGTTAATGCGGGCGGCTCGGGGCAATTTAAAAAGCCCGACTTAAGTAACCTGAACCTCAATCCCAAGGCGATTGTGATAGCGGTGCTCGTGCTGGTCGTATTGATCTGGTTTATGCGGGGCGGCCCGGTCTACACGGTGGAGCCGGACGAGGAGGGCATTGTCCTTACCTTTGGCAAGTACACCAAGAGCACGCCCCCGGGCTTGCACTTCAAGATGCCCTGGCCCATTCAGACCGTTGAAACGCCCAATGTGCAGGAAATCAAACACCTTGAGTTCGGATTTCGGACCGTTGAAGACGCGCGAAACTACCGCACTTTCGAAGACGATCCTCAGATGCTCGAAGAAGCCCAAATGCTCACGGGCGACGAGAATGTGGTGAATTGCGCCATGGTGGTGCAGTACCGCATCCGGGATCCCTTGCCGTATTTGTTCAATTTCCACGAAGGCGAGGCGGAGGAGACCCTGCGTGATATTGGCCACGCGGCTTTGCGGCAGACCGTGGGCGACCACCCCGTCGACGATGTGCTCACGGAGCGCCGTCCCGCCGTGGCGGGCGAAATCCAGGAGCAAATACAAGAGATCGCCGACAGCTATGGGCTTGGCGTGAGCATTACGGCGCTGCGGCTTCAGGATGTCCGGGCGCCGGAGGAAGTGGCCGCGGCCTTCCGCGACGTCGCGAGCGCGCGGGAAGACCGGGAACGCATTATCAACGAAGCCCGGGCGTACCAAAGCGAACAGCTCCCGCGAGCCGAGGGCGAGGCGGAGCGCCTTCGCCAGGAAGCCCAAGGGTATAAGGAAGCGCGCATCGCCGAGGCGGAAGGCGAGGTGTCACGGTTGCTGGCCATTGCCCAACGCTATGAGGCCACCCCTGAGGTCACGCGCGCGCGCCTGTACCTCGAAACCATGAGCGAGGTTCTGCCTGAATTGCGCTTGACTGTTGTGGATCCGGACGCGGGCGTGTTGAACCTTCGAAATCTAAGCGGCGGTCAAGGACTGTTCGCCGGCGGGGAACCAGGAGAGGACGAATAGACGCCATGCAAAAAGCGTATTTGATTAGCGGGATTGTACTGGCCGTTATCGCGGCAGGGGTGTTCATCATTTTCGGAAGCGCCTATGTCGTGGACGAACGCGAACAAGCCGTCGTGACGCGATTCAACAGGCCCGTCCATGTGGTGCTCGGCGCCAAGCACGGGGATGTGGATGCGCCGAACTTTGAGGAACGCCGCCAGGGCGTCCACGACTCGGTGCGCGAAGTGGCGGGAGAAGGCGGCCTTGATATGGAAGGCGCGGATAGCGAATCGGACATCCGGGTTTCCGAGGGGGCGGGCCTGTACTTCAAAATGCCTTTCATTGATGAAGTCCATCGGATGCCAAATGTCGTGCTCGAGTACGACGCGCCTCCCTGGGAGATGCACCTCGCCGACCAGAAGCTCATTCGTGTCGACAACTTCGCGCGGTGGCGCATCGAGAACCCGCTTCTGTTTCTTGTGCGCATGCGAACCGAGACGCGGGCGCACAACCGGCTCCGGGATGACATAAACGACCAGATGCGGGGCGAAATCGGCGGAAACAGCCTGACGGAGGTAATCCGCACCACCAACCGCTTCGAGGACCGCCGGCCCGCCTTCCTCGAGGAACTCGAAGACGGATTGGGCGAGGGAGTCGAGGAGATGGTCCAGGAGGACTTCTATCACGACAGCCCCATCCGCGAGCCCATCGAACGCGGCCGCGAAGAGATCATGAGGGACATCACGCGCGCAGTGGACGAGGGCGTGGGCGAATGGGGCGTGCGTGTCCTTGATGTCCGCATTCGGCGGGCGGAACTGCTCGAGGAAAACTTGGAAGCGGTGTTCCAGCGAATGGAGGCGGAGCGCTCCCGGCTGTCCAAAGGCTACCGAAGCGAAGGCGAGCGGCAGGCGTCCATCATCGAAGGCCAGACCGACCGCCGGGTGGAGGTACTCACCGCCAACGCCGAACGCGACGCCGAGATCTTGCGTGGAGAAGGCGACGCCGAGGCGGCCGGGATGTTTGGCGAGGCCTTCGCCGCTCACTCTGAAGTGTACGAATTCATCCGCACGTTGGACCTCATCGAGCAGTCCACGCCCCCGGACAGCGAGCTTATCGTAGGGTTGGACACCAGCATCTACAGGCTCCTGCGCAGTCCCCACATCTCCATGGAGCCGGGGGATATCCTGGATGATCGCCAACACGCGCCCGCCGAACCCCCGAGCGAGCCCGTACCCGAGGCGCCAGCGGCATCCCCCGAGGTGGAGGATATGGAACTGGATGAAGAAGTGGCGCCAGACGAGGAACTCGACACGCCTCTAATGGGAGACGAAGACGGCGAGGCGGCTCCGGATGAAAACGAAGAGGATGGCGGCTAAGCAGGCGCTGTTCTCCTCGGTTGGATTCAGGGCGCTCTTGGACGGCGGGCGGGGCGCCCCGGTATACTTGTGCGGCGCGCGCGCCGTTGATAAGCGCCACGGCAATGGGGATGCGGTCGCGTATCCAGAAGACCCCAGCGGGGTCACAGATGGAAGCCTGGGGATGAAGCGCGCATGGCGCGCGGATACCCCAAGGGCGCTATGCTAGAATTGTGGGTCATCCCGCCCGCCCCTCGTCATCCCCGCGAAACGGGGATCCACAGGGTCGTTTGTTGCTCTCGGGATTTGGATATCCCCGCGTTCGGGAGTTTCCAAAAACTCGTTACGTTCAAAACGGAGGCTCCACAAACCCCAGTTTAGAGGACATTTTGACCCGTTTCTGGGGAATGGATTGGATTACGTGGGAGTTTTTGGAAAGTCCCTTTCGCGGGGATGACGGTGAGGCGCGCGGGATGGCATGAGGTGCGTGGGATGGCATGTAATCCAATTGGCCTCACGGAAAGATTCAGGGGATATCGATTCCTCCGTTTCAGCCCGGCGCGATCCACGGTTTTCGAATGGACCCAGCACTAGAGAGGACGACGGTGATCGCACGCACCCAGCCCAAGGAAACAATGCCAGTGCACACGGAAGAGCTTGCCGCGGCGGAATGGTTGGGCATCACGCGTCATGGATGCTAGGCCGAATGAGGAGCGAATCCGCCGCCACGTGCAGCACCTCGCTGGCGTGCTGGGATCGCGCGGACCGAACACGGAGAACGAGCGCTCCGCGGCGCAGTACATTCGGCAGCGTTTCGAGCAACATCATTCCCGGGTGGCGGTGGAGGAATTCAGCTCGCCGGACACGTTTTATCCGCTCTTGGCGAGTTACTATGCCGAGTTCACCGTGGTTTCCGTGTTGGCGACATGGTTGCCTTCCGTGGCATTGGTATATGGGCTTGTCGTCTTCGGACTCTACATCGCCGAGATTACCGGTTACCGGGTGGTATCCCGGCTCTTACCCGAGTTCACAAGCCAGAACGTGTTCGCCCGGCACCCGGGCGCGCACGCGCGGCGGACGGTGGTGGTCACGGCGCATTACGATACGGGAAAGGACACCCCATTAGCGGGGGCGGGCCGAAGCCCCTGGATGCGCAACCTCCATTACGCGCTCATCGCGTGCATGTTGCTTGTGCTTTTTTCTTGTCTCGCGCAAAGCCAGGGGCTGTTCGAGGATGAGCCCATGCGGCCGGACTACATCGCGCGATGGGCGGGCGCGATGGTGTTGCTCACGGCAGCGGGCTGGCTCGGACTGCACGAGCTGGCCTCCGATCAAAGGCCGGGGGCGAACGACAACGCCAGCGGAGTGGCGGCGTTGTTGGAGCTGAACGAGCAGCTCAGTCATACCCCCCTGCCGCATTGCGATGTGTGGCTCGTGGCGACGGGAAGCAAGGAGGGATGGCTCAATGGCATCCGCCACTTCGTCACGCATCACCAGCTGGATCACGAATACACCTATTTCATCAACATTGAGCGGGTAGGCGTGGGGCAGTTGCATTACGTGACGGCGGAGGGCGTGCTGCACCCGTTCGATAGCGATTCGTTCATGGTGAAGCAGCTCGAAGCCATGGCTGGCGCATATGGAATGGAGCCGTATGTGCACCACGGTTTGCCCACCGACGCGTACCTGCCCGCCGCCCGCGGATACAAAACGGTGTCGCTCATGGCGGCGCCGCCGGACATGAAGGAGGGCGCATGGGACTCCGTGGCCCAGATCGACGCCGGCCTTATAGCCCGGGCGGCTGACGCCGCCTACGACTTGATGCGGCGGATTGACGCGGCGAGCGCGCCTGATTCGGGCCACTGAGAAACGCGTCGTCCAGTTTTGTTTGACGGCCAACATTGACGCGCGTCATCTGAATCACTACTATTCTATTCTCCAACTTGCGGATAAACTAAGGAGAAACGACCATGGAACTGAATCCCCACATCTTTCGCGAATACGACATCCGCGGCATTGCCGGCAGCGACCTCGATGAAACCGTCATGGAGACCTTGGGAAAAGCCGTCGCCGCTTTCATGCGGGGGAAGAAGAAGCACAACTGCGTGGCCGTGGGACGCGACGGCCGCCACACATCCAAGGCGTATGCCCACGCGGTGATTGACGGGCTCACCGCCTGCGGCCTGGAGGTCATCGACATCGGCGAAGTCCCTACCCCGGTGCTGTACTACGCCCTGTTCACGTTGGACGTGGACGGCGGCATCATGATTACCGCGAGCCACAATCCCTCTGAATACAACGGCATGAAGGTCGCCGTGGGCCAGTCCACCCTGCACGGGGAGGACATTCAAAAACTGCGCAAGCTCGCCGAAAAAGGGGACTTTCCGAAAGGGAAAAAGAAAGTCACCATTACCCGCACGGATCTGGTTCCGAAATACCAGCAACGCATCGTGCGCGGCGTCAAGGTGCAGCGGAAACTGAAGGTTGTGGTGGACGGCGGAAACGGCGCTGGCGGGCCCGTGGCCGTGCCGTTGTACGAACGGCTGGGCTGCGAGGTCATCCCCCTGTATTGCGACGTGGACCCCGACTTCCCCAACCATCACCCGGATCCCACCAAGGCGGAGAACCTCCAGGATCTTATCGCCAAGGTGAAGGAGACCAAGGCCGATTGCGGCATCGCCTTCGACGGCGATGTGGACCGCATCGGAGTCGTGGACGAGAACGGCGACATCATCTGGGGCGACAAGCTGCTCATTCTCTTCGCGCGGGCCGTGCTGCAGGAAAAAAGCAAGGCCACAATTATTGGCGAAGTGAAATGTTCGCGCACCCTGTACGATGACGTGGCCAAGCAGGGCGGCAACCCCATCATGTGGAGGACGGGCCATTCGTTGATCAAAGCGGCCATGAAGGAACATAACGCCGAGCTTGCCGGCGAGATGAGCGGCCACATCTTCTTCAAGCATCGCTGGTACGGGTTCGATGACGCCATCTACGCGGGCGCGCGGTTGCTTGAACTGTTGAGCAAGGGCCGCCGGCCGCTCAGCCGCCACCTCGCCAACATCCCAAAGATGCAATCCACCCCGGAAATCCACGTGAAAACGAGCGAGGACCGCAAATTCGAGATCGTGAAGCAGGCCACGGAGTATTTCCAGAAGGAGATGGGGCTCGACGTCAACACCATAGACGGCGTGCGCATCGAGTTCCCTGACGGATGGGGCCTGCTCCGGGCCTCCAACACCTCGCCCGTGCTGGTGATGCGTTTCGAGGCGGAAACTTCCGAGCGCCTTGAGGAAATCCAAAAGATGGTCGAGGACAAGGTGAAGGAACTCAACAAATAGAGGCGCCTACCGGCGGAAAAGGTGGCTTTCCCGGAGTTGGCTGATCTGCTCGTCCCCCATTGAGATAAGCTGCCCCAAGGGTAAGGCGTTGAGAAGCGACTGCGCGGTGAACTCCGCCACTTCAAGCCGGTCATACGCCTCGAGCAATGAGCCGCCCGTGACGAATACGGCGTCGTTTTCCAAAAGCACGGCGGGGCAGTCGGCGGACAGCGCCTCCGCCAGCGTATCGTCTTCGGAGAACTGGGCGCCGTACGGGAATTTGGGCGCATCGCGCAGCATGGCGTAGCTCTCGGGAATGGTGCGCGTATCGAAGGGGCCCTCCGTGACCGCAAAGGCGGTGACGGAGGGCCCCTGAGCCGAGCAGATGGCCTTGGTATCGGGATGGCGTTCGTACACTTTCTTGTGCAACGGCGTGGAGCGGCTCGGCAGCTTACCCGCTTCCCGCTGACCTTCGCTTACCAGGACGAGGTCCTCCTCCGTGAGGTATTTGCGGTCTTGGCCTGTTGGCGTGATCACAAACGCGTCCGGTCCCACCCGCGCCGACACCACGCCTTCCGTGCTCGTCATGATTTGCTGGTCGTACGCCCGATGGACAATCTCACGGATGAACTTGCGCAGCTTCTTCTCTTTGTTGGTGTGTTGTTCCGGGGTAAACTCCGGAAGAGAAGGGCGGTGGCGCCGGAACATCTGAATTTGCTCCGGCGTCAACACCCGATACGGGCCAATCGTGCGCGCCTTGATGATGAGCCGGGCGCAGAAGTCCAGCGTTTCAAAGCGTTGATACGCCTCTTCTAGGGTGGCCCCCGCGCACACGACCCCGTGATTCTCGAGCAAGACGCTGTCGTAGCCGTCCGCGAAGGCCTCGGCGATGTTCTCCCCCAGCTCCGCGCTTCCCGGCGTGGCGTAAGGCGCGAATCCCACATGGCCGCAGATGTCCGCGGCCTGAGCTAGGATGTTCGTGTCGGGCCGTTCGCGCACGATGCTGAAAGCGACCAGCGCCGAGGGATGCGCGTGGATGACCGCCCCCACGTCGGGCCGGGCTTCGTAGATCGCCTCGTGAAAGGGGAATTCGGATGAGGGGCGGTGAGGCCCAGTAACCGGCCTATCGGCGCGCACCCGCACAATATCCTCCGCCCGCAGTTTGGCCTTGTCCACGCCCGCCGGGGTGATCCACATGGAGCGGCGCTCGTCCAACAGCGAGATGTTGCCGCCGGAGGTCGTGGTCATGCCGTAGAAGTACACCCGCTTCATATACATGACGATGAGATCACAGGGGTGCATGAGATAGTGCTTCATAAAGGGGTTCTCCTAAGAAAAACCGGGGGGCGGCGCCGGCCTTATCGGATACGCTTGGGGTTTGCCGCAGGCGGATTATAATGGGCTTGACCTCCCCCCGTCCAGCGGCTAACTTGGCCTAGAGGCGGTACAAGCGGCCCTTTTCCTTGCTATAATCGCGGCGATCATGACGAATCCCACCACCAAGACATGGAAAACCCTCGAGGAAGCGGCCAAGGGCAAGCTAACGCCCATGCTGCGCCAGTATCTCGACGCCAAGGCCGAGAGCGGCGATTCCCTGTTGCTGTTCCGCATGGGCGACTTCTACGAGCTGTTCTTCGAGGACGCCGTCGAGGCCGCCGGGATTCTGGGCGTGGCCCTTACCTCGCGCGACGGGGCGGACAAGGACGAACGGATCCCCATGGCGGGCGTGCCCGTGCGCAGCGTCGAGAGCTACGTCGCCCGGCTCATTCAGGCCGGCAAAACCGTGACCTTGTGCGACCAGGTCGAGGATCCGCGCGAGGCCAAGGGCGTCGTGAAACGCGCCATCACCCGCACGGTCACCCCGGGCACGGTCACCGCGCCGGACCTGCTCGAAGAGTCGGTGAACAACTACCTGGCGGCGTTGTCCGTTGAGAATGGCGCCGCCGGGCTCGCGCTGGTCGATGTGACCACGGGCGAATTCCTCGCCGCTCAGTTCAAGGATAGCTCCGAACAAGAACTCACGGATGAGCTTGCGCGCATGGCCCCCTCCGAGGTCCTCGTGCCCGATACGCTCGACAGCACCGTCATAGAGCAACTCGAGGCCCGCTTCGAGGGGATATCCTTCACGGTGCGGGACGCCGCGGATTTCGACGCGGGGCTCGCCCGGGAACGGTTGATGGACCAGTTCGGCCTGAGCACTTTGAAAGGCGTGGGCCTTGAGGACGCCCCGGAGGCCAGGCGGTGCGCGGGCGCGGTCCTCGTCTACGTGCAAGACACCCAACGCGGCGCCGTGCCCCATCTTCGCTTGCCCCGGCGCTATACCCCCTCGAACTACGTCGTGCTCGACGGCAACACCCAGCGCAACCTGGAACTCGTGGCCTCGATGATGGACAAAGGCAAGCGCGGCAGCCTGCTGGGCGTGCTCGACCGGACGCACACCAGCATGGGCGCGCGGAAACTCCGGCATTGGATCCTGCATCCTCTGGTGGACGTGGCCGCCATCACGGAGCGCCTCGACGCCGTGGAAGCGCTGCACGACAGCGTGGAACTCCGCCTCAACCTGCGCGAGACGCTGCGGGGCGTGGCGGACCTCGAACGGGTCATGGGCCGCATCACGGCGCGTACCGGCAACGCCCGGGATGCGCGCGCGCTGGGCGACAGCATTGCCCACGCGCCGGGCTTGCGCGAGCGGCTCGAAACCCTGGATGCGCCGCTGCTGATCGCGTTGCGCGAGCAGATGGATGAACTCACCGATGTCGCGGGCTGGATTCAAGACGCCGTCGTGGACGAACCGCCCCTCGCCGTCATGGAAGGCGGCCTTATGCGCGACGGCTACGACGAGGAATTGGACCGCTTGCGGGACCTCGTCTCCGGCGGACGCGATTGGATCGCCGCGTTGCAGCGGGACGAAAGCGCGCGCACGGGCATCTCGAACCTCAAGGTGGGCTACAACAAGGTTTTTGGCTACTACATTGAAGTGAGCAAAGGCCAGATCCATCTCGTGCCGGAGGATTACGAGCGGAAACAGACCCTGGTCAACGCGGAACGCTACGTGACGCCGGCCCTCAAATCGCGCGAGGAAGAAATCGTCACCGCGCAAGACCGCATGCAGCGTCTCGAATACGACCTCTTCGTCGAGCTGCGGGAACGCATCGCGGGCGAGGCCCGGCGCATCTACGGCACGGCGGACGCCATCGCCGCGTTGGATGTCCTGCTAAGCTTCGCGGAGGTCGCCGCCACGAAGGATTACTGCAAGCCCACCGTGAACGAGAGCGACGTGCTCCACATCCGCGAAGGGCGTCATCCCGTGGTGGAGGACCTCATGGCGCGGAGCGAGTTCGTGCCCAACGACACCACGCTGGACCCCGCCGGCGCCTCGCTCCATATCGTGACGGGACCCAACATGGCGGGGAAATCCACGTATCTGCGCCAGGTGGCTCTTATCGCCCTTATGGCGCAAATCGGCTCCTTTGCGCCCGCCGCTGAGGTCACCGCGGGCGTGGTGGACCGCATCTTCACGCGGGTGGGCGCGGCGGACAACCTCGTGCGGGGCGAGAGCACCTTCATGGTCGAGATGATCGAAACCGCGGGCATCTTGAACACGGCCACCCAGCGCAGCCTGCTCGTTCTCGATGAAATCGGCCGGGGCACGTCCACCTTCGACGGGATCAGCATCGCCTGGTCCGTGGCCGAGCACATCCACGACCGCATCGGCGCCAAGACGCTGTTCGCCACGCATTACCACGAACTGACCGAGCTGGCCAACCGGCTGGCCCGTGCGCGGAACTTCAATGTGGCCGTGCGCGAATACGAGGGGCACGTGGTTTTTCTCTACCGCATCGCAGAGGGTGGAGCGGACCACAGCTACGGCATTCAGGTCGCCAAACTGGCGGGCTTGCCGCCCAAGGTCCTTGAACGGGCGCGGGAGATCCTTGAACTGCTCGAATCGGGCAACACCGCCGCCCTGGGCCTGCCGCAACAGATGTATCTCTTCGCGCCCCAACCCGCCCAGACCCCGGATACGGCCCCCTCCCCGCCGCAAGACGCCCCGGAAGGGCCTCATCCCGTCGAAGCCGAGCTGGCGCAAGTGGATCCCGACTCGCTGACCCCGCGCGAGGCCCTCGACGTGCTCTACAAGCTCAAGAATTTGCTCGAACGCGGCGAATAGGGAAATGGACATGGGGATTGCCACCGGAAAACCGGGGCGCTCCGTGAACTTGATTTTTCGCGTTGGACACACGTACACTTTTTTCTAAACGGACTTCTTTTTTGAGAGGATTGCCACCATGTCGAATTCGGACACCCGGGGCCAAGACACACAACGTATCACTCAAGAGACCATTGAGGGATGGGCCGCGGAGTTACTTCGTAAGCATAATCAATACACTGTTCCAGTAAATCCCGTCCGCTTGGCGCAAGCCCAAAACATAAAAGTCAATAACGCCACATTTGTACACGAAGATATAAGCGGGATGATAACCAGAAATGGCGACAACGTCAGGATCCTGGTAAACGCTGATGATCCGCCGGAAACAAAACGCTTCACCATTGCTCATGAGATAGCTCACCTTTTCTTGCATTTGTCCGAGGATGGCGAGATTATCGATCGAGAAGGCGATCTTGATCGAATTACAACATCTGAACGATCGAACAAAGAAACACAAGCGAACATGTTTGCCGCGGCCTTGCTGATGCCAAAGGACCATGTAGAGCATTATTGGAGGCAATTCAGATCGGTCGCGAAGCTCGCCTTGCTTTTCGGTGTGCCGGAAGAAACGATGACCCATCGTTTGCGCGCCCTTGAATTGGTGTAGCGGTCAATGTCTGGAGACGAGTCTCGCACCCCCCACACGGATTTGGTCAAGGAAATCGGGGAGAGCGTGTCACCGAATGAAGTGGACGCGTTATTGCATGCACATGATCGGAGTTACAGTATTCGGGCGATCGTGGATGCCTGGGCCAGGCAACAGCAAGAGGATCGTAATCTCCGTAGATATTACGCCAATTGGCTTGTAGGTATAATCACAGCTCAATTGGCAATTATTTATCTCGTCTTGTTCCTGATCGGTTTTGGATTCTTGGATCTGGACTCACAGACCGTGAACGTGTTTGTTGTTGGCGTTTTCGGAGAGACGGCGGTTCTTGGGTATATCGTGTGCCGCTATCTATTCTCCGATTCGAGCAAAGGGACATCCGACATTCTCTAACGTTTCTTGGGAGACCGGTTGGATTAGGCCTGGCCACCAACGGGAAAAAGCGCGGCCATTGGCGCAAAGTGGAGGTTCATGGCAGGCTCGTATTCTAACTCCGCCCGCAAGGAGGCGCTCCCCGGTTGCCCTTTCCTAACCGTGATGAAGAACCCATGAGACAACGGTTCGCGGCGGGGTGCATGTCGGGCACGAGCCTGGATGGCATTGACGCGGCGCTTGTGCGGATAACCGGCGAGGGGCTTGGCATGACCGCCGAGACCGTCCGGTGCGCCTCGCGGCCGCTGGAAGCCTTGGGGGACGCGCTCCGGCCTTTGGCCGAACAGCGGCCCGTTAACGCGCGGGAATTCGCCCGGCTCGCGCTTGAGCTGGGGGAGGCGCACGCGGAACTGCTCGCGGAATTGGCCGGGAACGAACGGGTGGGTCTCGTCGCGGTTCACGGCCAGACCGTGTTCCATGATCCGCCGCTGTCCATGCAACTTATCAATCCCCACCCCATCGTCCGGCGAACCGGCGCGCCGGTCGTATTCGACTTGCGCGGGGCCAGCCTTGCGGCGGGCGGCCAAGGCGCGCCCATCACCCCATTGGCTGACAATATTCTTTTTGGCCGGTGTGATGAGGCGCGCGCCGTGGTGAACTTGGGCGGATTCGCCAACTTCACGTGGCTCCCGTCTTTCGCGGGGGACGAGGAGGCGGCGCTCCGGGCCATCCGCGGCGGGGACATCTGCGCGTGCAACCAGCTTCTCGACGCCATTGCCAGGCGCTGTTTTCAACGGCCCTACGACACGGACGGGCAACGCGCCTGCCAGGGCCAAATCAACGAAGCCGCCCGCCGCGCATTGCTCCCCATGCTTCAGCGGCAGGCCAGCGCGGGCCGGTCGCTGGGCAGCGGAGACGAGTTGGCGGACTGGACCGGCGGCCATGGCGCGGTCTGCCCGGGGGACGATCTCGCCCGGACGGCGGCGGCGGCCATAGCGCAAGTAATAGCCGCGAGCCTGGGCAAGGCGGATCGCATCATCCTGGCGGGCGGCGGCGCATTGAACCAAGCCCTGTGGCGGGAACTAAGCGAACGGGCGAACGCCCCGGTTGTTCGCTCCGATGACTTCGGCGTCCCCGCGCAACACCGCGAGGCGATTGCGATGGCTGTCCTTGGGGCCTTGTGCGCCGATGGCGCGCCCATCACCTTGCCCCAGGTGACCGGCTGCCCGCGTCCCGCGCCAATTGCCGGATGCTGGGCTTATCCATAATTTCCCCATATGCAATCCAGGCATAAAAAAGTGGGATCCTGGCGGGGGGAGCCAGGATCCCTGCGTGGTTGGGGAAGGAGGCGCACATGGGCTGTTGGGGGAAACAGCCTCACATGCAACGAGTAGAGAGGCAAGCTATGGGGTGCTTAGCTCTTTGGAGAAGTCCAAACCACCTTCTATGCTAAATAACGGCCCGCCCCCAGAGCGGGTTGACAAAGGGCGTGAAGGTTTCTGAGAAACGTCCCGTTACCCCCGACAATGAAGCCGCTGGAACCGTGTCGCGGCTTTATGTAAGAGTGCTTACCCCTGGGGATTCGAGTTGGGGAGCTTTTGGCGCAGGCGCTGGCTGACTTCCGGGGGCACGAAGGGCGTGACATCGCCGCCGAGCTGGGCGATTTCGCGCACAAGCCGGGAACTGAGAAAAAGGTACTGCTCGGACGGCATCAGGCACACCGTGTCGATGCCGGGCAACAGCTTCTGGTTGGTGATGGCCATGGTGAGTTCGAGTTCGAAGTCAGACGCCACCCGTAGTCCCCGCACCAACGCCACGGCCTTGCGTTTCCGCGCGTATTCGACGGTCAAGCCTTCGAAGGCGTCCACCTCGACGCTGAGAAGGTGGCTGGTGGTGGCTTTGAGCATTTCCACGCGCTCATCGACGGAGAACAGCCCCGTCTTGTCGGGATTGCGCGCCACGGCGACCACGACCTGGGTGAACATGCGGGTTGCCCGTTCCACCAAGTCCAGGTGACCGTAGGTGGGCGGGTCGAAACTGCCAGGGTAAATGGCGAGGCGTTCAGGCATCGGGCGGCTCCTCCCGAACCGCCGCCGCAAGGGCCGCGGCATAAACCGTTCGCACAGGCACGCCCGCTTCCTCCGCCCGTTGGCGGCAATCCTCGTACTCGGGCTGCCGCTGGTGGGGTTGTCCGTTGAGATGACCAATCTTGACGCGCACTTCACCCCACGGCGTGGCCACCCATTCCCAAGAGCGTTCCAGACAATAGCGGGATTCCGTCCGCATACGCAACCCCAGGGTGGTGGAGTTGGCGAACAGCGCCTGCGTGACGGCCTCCACTTGAGATTCGTCGCATAAAACCGTGACCAGATGCCCTGGCCGGCCTTTTTTGCCCTGCACCGGCGTGAGAAAGGCGTCGCGCGCGCCGCAATCCATGACAGCGCCAATAAGGGGCGGGTACAGCTCCGGGCTCATGTCGTCAAGCGTGCTCTCAATCACCACGATGGGCTCCGTGCGCAAGCCCGCTTCATCCGTCTTGCCCAGCATGGCCCGCAACACATTGGGCCGATCCGGCAGATCGCGCGTCCCACTCCCATAGCCCACGATCTCGGGGTTCATGCACGGCATCGCACCAAAGCCACGGGCCATCTGCGCGATGAGGGCGGCTCCCGTGGGCGTGGTCAACTCGGCTTCCACGCCCCCCCCGTATGAGGGGATGTCCTTGACCAGCAAGGCCGTGGCGGGCGCGGGGACCGGCATGAGCCCGTGGTCGCACTTGACTTGGCCGCCCCCCAACGCCAAGGGCGAGGCGGTCACCTTGCGCACGCCGAGGTCATACAACGCGAGGTGCGCGCCAATCACATCCACGATGGAATCTAGCGCGCCAACTTCATGGAAGTGAACCTTCTCCACCGAGGTTCCATGCACGGCGGCCTCGGCTTCCGCAATCCGGCGAAAAGTGGCCGCGCTGGCTTCCTTGACTAGAGCTGGGAGATCGCCGCCGTCAATAATCTCGAGGATATGGCGGAGATGCCGGTGCGGTTTCTCGGAGGAATCCACGTGGACGCCGAATTGCGTGGCGGTGACGCCTTTCTTCACCACTTTCTCCGCCGTGATGTGGAACCCCGGCACGCCAAGGCTATTCAGGCCCGTTTCAAGACGCTCGAAGCTGGCGCCCGCGTCCAGCAGCGCGCCCACCATCATGTCGCCGCTTACTCCGGAAAAACAATCGAAGTGCAAGGTTTTCATCAACCTGTCCCCATGCGTTTCGTGGCGCCCGTTTCTTGCGGGCGCGCTACGTTTCGCGCGATTGCGGCGCGCCCTTCACGGCCAGGCGGTGAATCATCCCCGCCATGATGCCGGCGCCGAATCCGTTGTCGATATTCACCACGCTCACTCCCGCCGCGCAGGTGTTCAGCATGCCCAGAAGGGCCGCCAAGCCGCCGAAGCTCGCGCCGTAGCCCACGCTTGTCGGCACGGCGATAACGGGTTGGCTCACCAGACCGCCCACGACGCTGGGCAGGGCGCCCTCCATCCCGGCGCAGACGATGATGGCCGTGGCGCCGGTCAACCGTTCGCGGGCCGACAGGATGCGGTGTAGTCCCGCCACGCCCACGTCGTGGATGCGTTCGACGGTGCTGCCGCCGGTCTCGCACGTCAGCGCCGCCTCCTCCGCAACGGGCATGTCCGACGTGCCGGCGGAAACCACCGCAATGTAGCCCGGCAATTGCGGCGGCGGGTCCACGGTGATGGTCACCGTGCGCGCCGCCGCGTGATATGCCGCGTCCGGGTGGACCGCTAGAATCGCCTCGGCCGCTTCGGGAACGCACCGGGTCACCAGCACGTTGCTGCCGCGCTCCCGTTGGCGCGACACGATGGCCACAATCTGCTCCGGCGTCTTGCCCGCCGCGAACACCGCCTCTGGGAACCCCTGACGCAACGCCCGGTGGTGATCCACCTTGGCGAAGCCAATATCCTCGAAGGGCAAGTCGCGCAGACGGTTCAAGGCCTCATCCACTGGGGTAGATCCCGTGGATACCCCACTCAAAAGTTCGCGTAACCGTGTTTCGTCCATAAGATTCGACTCAACGCTCCGTAGTTACTGGCCTTCGGGACTCATTCCGAATCCCATGTTGTTTAAAAAACCAGACTATAGCACGAGTGGCGCGCAATTCCAATGCGAGCAGTAGACCATGTGCCAGCGCAATCCAATTCCTTGCGCCAATTGCGTTTGTTTGGATTTCGCATGTATGATTGCAAGCTGACACGGCATCATTTATATGGCAGCGGAGACTATTGAATGGGACGCACAACGGCATGGAGGGGGCGCGAGACCGATTGGACCGCCTTGGAAGAACGAACGCGGGCGGCCATGCTGGAGCAAATGGACGAGGAAGCGGCTTGGCTTGCGGGAGTGGCCTCGGCGCGCAGGGTGCTCCGGAATTACAGCACCAGCTTCTACTTGGTGACCCGTTTCCTGCCCGCTCCTAAGCGGCATGAAGTAGAGGCCATCTATGCCGCCGTGCGCTATCCCGATGAGATCGTGGATACCTTCGCTCTGAACGCCGGCGACTCCCTGGGCCGGCTCGAGGCCTTGCGGTCGCTTTACAGAACGGCGTTGGAATATCCCTCTTTGCGGGAAAGGTTGCGCAATGACATCCCTTGGTTTCTCGCGTTGTTTGCCCGAGTAGTCCGGAACAATGACGTTCCGCCTCCCTACTACGAGGCCTTTCTCGACGCCATGGCGCGGGATGCGCGGCCCCGGCCCTTCGCCACGCTGGATAACCTGATCGCGGAATACGTCTACGGCAGCGCCATCGTGGTGGGATACTTCCTCGCCTACGTCTATGGACCCCACCGCGAGGACGACTTTCCCCGCGCCATGGACGCCGCCCGCAGTCTGGGAATCGCCCTTCAGCTTACCAACTCCCTTCGCGACGTGGCCGAGGACCACCGGCTTGGCCGCCTCTACCTGCCGGTGGACATGCTGCAAGAAGAAGGCTTGGAGAGCGACGCCGATCCCCTGGATTCCGCTCAACAAGTTCCTCTGGCCCGCGTGATTAGGCGGGTGGCGGACTTCGCGGAGGAATACTACCAGGCGGCCACGCGGGACCTTGACGCGTTCGCGCCGGACAGCCGCACGGCCATCCACGCCTGCATCGAGGTGTACGGCCAACTCAACCAGCGGATAGCGGAGAGCCCGCGGCACAGCATTCTGCATCGGGTGAATGTGCCGGTGAGCGCCAAATTTCGCGTTTTGCCGACCAGCAAGTACTGGCGTCTGCCGCTTGCCTATTTGAGACCGTGAATGAATCCTTCTAGCCCAACGGTTTCCCTTCCCCCCATCGCCATCATTGGAGCGGGGCTCGGCGGACTAAGCGCCGCCATCCACCTGCGCGTGCGCGGACACGAGGTGACCGTGTTCGAGAAGGAAAGCGCGCCCGGCGGACGGGCCAGCCGCATCGTCCAGGACGGGTTCACCTTCGACGTGGGGCCTTCCCTGCTCAATTATCCGTGGGTCTTCGAGGACTTGTTCGCCGCCGCGGGAAAACGCCTCGCCGATTACGTGGAGCTGCTGCCCGTGGATCCCAGCGTCACCTACCAATGGCCCGACGGCGGCCGGCTCGAACTCACCAGCCAATACGATCAGCTGCGCGCGAATTTGGAGGCGCTGGAGCCCGGCGCGGGCCTCGGCCTAGCCCGGTTCTTCCGCGATGCGCACGCCAAGTACGCCCTCTCCTTCGACAAGCTAGTAACCCGCAACGCGGACAATACGCTGGCGTGGTTGGGCGGATTGTCGTTCCGGGAAATGCTCCGCACCGGCGTTTGGCGATCGCTGTATGGCGAACTGGGCCGTTTTTTCCGCAATCCGCGAATCCGGGAAGCCTTCGGAGCCTACGGCATGTACCTCGGGGGTTCGCCTTTTGATCTGCCCGGCATCTTTTCCATCTTGGCCTATGGCGAACTTGCCTACGGGTTGTGGCTGCCCAAGGGCGGGGTCTACGGCCTGGTGGAGGCAATGGCGAACCTGGCGAAGGAGCTTGGCGTCCGCAT
>JBKHFO010000020.1:0-25463 GCA_046540175.1 Candidatus Hydrogenedentota bacterium | reverse complement strand
AGAAGATTTCGACTACCACGAATTCGCGCGCAACTACGCGGACAACGCCGGCGAATACATCGAAGTCCAGTGGGACATCCCGCTCATGGACGAATTCGTCCGGTTTCACCGGGAGGCGGCGGCGGCGTTGACGGGTGAGATGCGCGAGGTGGGCGCCGAAGCGGCGGGGCATCCCATTCTGCTCAGCGCCAACGCCTGGATCGGTCAAGAGCGCCATCGCACCGTATTGCCGTACCTCACGCACGTGGTCTGCGAGAATCCGCACCATGCCGCGGCGGGGACGGATGACCTCGGCGACGCCATCGGTTTCTACGAGTTCGGCGAGGACTACGGCATTCCCGTGGCGGCGACGGCGTCTGGCCACGACTGGGCTCATGCCGCCGCGGAGGAGCGCTACACGCTCGTAAAGGTGTGGGTGGCGTTGGCCTACGCCCACGGACAGCGGTTCATGGTTCCGCACCGGCAATGGTGTTACACCGAAGAGAAGGGCACCCACTGGCACACCTTCCCGGAAGAAGAATACGCGCCGATGTACCGCTTCATCCGGGCCAACGCGGAATGGTTCGACGGCTTCACCGCCGCCGAAGCAGAAATCGAAACGCCGGACGGCGTTCATGCGACGCTGCGAACGCAGGATGGGAAAGCAGTGGCGCATCTCCTTAACTTCGACTACGACACGGAGGCGGATGCGTTGCGCCCCCACGAGGATGCGCGCGTGAGCATCCCGGCGGACGCCCTTCCCGAAACCGAATCCGTCGAGCTGCTGCATTACGACGGCGAAACCGAAACCGCGGACATCACGGTCGACGACGGCGCGGCCTCATTCACCGCCCCCGAACTCAGCGTGTGGACCCTCGCCGTCTTCAGCGACTGAAAAGGGGCGGAGCCTCGGCCTGGAATCAGGAACGACGCGACACCAACACAATGTACCCCTCCATCGCGCGACAACCACGCTTCACCCATGGAACCAGACCGCCCAATCGGGGATTCACGATAACATCGTGTCCCTGTATGCCCTAGACGGCATCTTGATTCCAACGCTCTCGAACCACATTCGGCAATCTTAGGGCGCATCCGGCCTTGACCAGGAAATACTTACAGATGACCCAAGTCAGTACACTACCTTTGACATACTCAACTATGAAAAAAATCTTCTCTGTTGTTTCCTCTTTCGTGATCATGTTATGCCTTGGAGGCGTATATGCGTGGAGCATTTTTGTTCCCGACCTTATGAACGAATATAACTTTTCAGCTTTTCAAACCCAGCTGATCTTCGGAGTACTTATAGCCATTTTTCCGGCTACAATGATCGTTGCGGGCAAGATTGAACAATCGACAGGCGCCCGGTTTCTAGCAATTCTTTCCGCAGGTTTCTGGGTTTTGGGATACCTGCTGGCCGGTTACTCGGAAGGCAATTTCCTGATGATATTTCTAGGAATTGGGGTTCTGGCAGGTATAGGCACCGGATTTGGGTATCTGGCGGCGATTACCACACCGGTTAAGACCTTCCCGGAGAAGAAAGGACTGGTTACGGGGGTGGCGGCTGCCGGATTTGGATTGGCTGCCGTGGTAATGTCCTTTATAGCAGAAAACCTTTCAGACGACGGTCAATCTGTTTTATATATATTCAAGTTTATTGGGATTCTATACGGAATAGTTATCCTGCTATTCTCCCTCTTTATTTATACGCCGCCCCAGGCATCTGCTCTCGAAAAAACGAGGGTAAGACAGCTGATGACTCGAAAGGAATTCTATAAACTCTTTTCGGGAATCCTTTGTGGTACGTTTGGCGGATTATTGGTTATTGGTAATCTGAAAACTATAGGCAGTCAACACCCAATCGAGGAGCATATCCTGGTCATGGGAGTTTCTGCTTTTGCCGTGGCCAATTTTACGGGCCGTTTGTTCTGGGGATTCTTAAGTGATTTTACAGGGTCAAAACTGAGCATTGTTCTTGCGCTATCTTTTCAGGCTATTTCGATTTTTCTTATTGGAGCTGTTCCCTTGACCTCACTCTTTTACATCCTGTTATCTGTTTCGATTGGCTTTGGGTTCGGCGCGAACTTTGTGTTGTTTGCAAGAGAAACCTCCCAGGTTTTTGGTGTTCACAATCTGGGTTCTGTTTATCCGTATGTTTTTCTCGGATATGCGTTGGCTGGCATATTTGGACCAATAACAGCCGGTTTAATACTCGATACGTTCAACAGTTTTGCTTATGCCACGCTTATTGCTTCCATCATTAGCCTTACAGGTGCGATGCTGTTTTTGTCCGGCCGTCAGCGCCTTGAAATGAAAGAAGAGAAACCCGCTTCCTGACCGGCGTGGCGTCACACGGCCCGCCAGCGCCGCAGGATTTCAAATAGGACAATGCCAAACGCTGTGGCGACATTAATCGTGTTCTTGTGCCCAAGCATGGGAATGCTGACCACCGCATCCACCGCCTCAAGTTCTTCCAGCGTCAATCCCCTGACTTCGTTGCCAAAAACCACCGCCACCGGCTGGGGCCATTCGTAGCGGGTGTGGGATACCGAATCCTCCACCCGCTCAACAGCGGCGATGGGGATACTTTCGGCTCGCAGATGGCTGAAGCAATCCGCCAGCGTCTCATGATGCGTCCACGGCACATAGTCAAACGCGCCTAGGGCCGTCTTCTGCAGCTTTGCGTTGGGCGGGCACGCTGTGTACCCACAGAGGTGAAGGCGGGCCACGGAGCCCGCGTCCGCCGTGCGGAAGATGGAGCCCACGTTAAACGCGCTCCGGATATTATGCAACACGACGTGCACGGGCTGCCTGTCTTTCGGGGGCAACCGCTCTGGCGGCGTCATGCGGTAATGCGGTTCCAGATGGCTCAAATGCGGGGGAAATCCTTAGGAGTGTGCGCTCAATATGCCTCGTTCTAACCACTGCAGCGTTTGTTTAACTCTGTTGCGGTGTGGATTTCGAAGCCAGGCCCGCCGTCCGCCGTTATGGCGCGCTCCCGTCCCTCCCACCCCGTAACGGCCATGGTAGTCCGTCCCAGGCGCAAGATTCAACTGTCCCCGAAACCCCAATCGCCGGATAGGGCGGTGTACCGGGGGGTACATCCCCCGGCCCTTCGGGCCACCCCCTTCAGAGGGGGAATTGATTCGCTCACCTGTTGGGTGAATAGCGATCCATTCGATGTGGCCGTTTTGCTTGGAAGGGTTTTCCCTTCGGAGGGGGTCAAGGGGGTGTTGTTCGCTGGAACGGCGTCCTTACCCGGCGATTGAGGGGAGAATCATTGGCCAAGGGTCACCACTTTCCCCCCACATTCATCCCGCAAAACGGAAATACAATAACTCCCGGAGCACACGGAGTGGATTCTTTCTCCATGACCACTGCGTGCTCCGGGAGTTAAACTCGCCGGCCGCATGCCTTCAGCAAGCGCCGCGGTCTCTCTTGCTCCGTAGGGTTAACTCAGCCCCGCCGCTTCCTTAACGGCTTTCACCGCGCCATCATAGTCCGGGTGATCAGTGACTTCGGGAACGTACTCTGCATACTGGATGACGCCCTCTGCGTCCACGATAAAAACAGAGCGCTGCTCCAGCCTGAGTTCCTTGATGTGGGTCCCCCAGGCGTTCCCAAAACTCATATCCCGATGGTCAGAGAGCGTTTGCACGCGCTCCACGCCCGCGTCACCGCACCAGCGCGCTTGGGCAAAGGGGAGATCCGAGCTTACCGTGTAATAGACAATGCGGTCAGTATCGAGTTTGTCCAACTCGGCATCAAAGCGTTGGGTTTGATCGTTACAGACGCTGGTATCCAGAGAGGGGACCACGCTGATAAGGCGAACCTTGCCCGCAGTGTCCGAAAGCCTCACTACGCCGAGATTATTGTCCAGAAGTTCGAATTCAGGGGCCTTGTCTCCAGGTTTGAGTTTGGGGCCATAAACGGTCAAGGGAGTGCCCTTAAAAGTAGCGTCGCCCGTGCGTTCCGTCATGTGAATCTCCTTTTTGCGGTTGAGTGTTTCGCTGTCACGTGATCCGCCAATGCAAGGGGAGGCCGACTCCCCCCACAGCGGATGACATTTCATATTATATTGTAAGGGTCGCCTACGACAACACGCCAGCTCCGCCTATTCTTCCCAATGCTAAAAAGGAGAAGCACAGCCAGACAGCAAAACCCCGCGCTTCTGCCGCAAAAAGGCAGGGGGCGCGGGGCTCCATAAAAGCCGGTGTTGTGCGGCGCTTTATTTCTTGAGGATCTTCGCCACCTTGGGCGCGGAGATCCGGGTCGCGGGAGGCAGCGCTCCCACCAGCGGCCGGACATAATCCACGAACGCCTGCGTAACGTGATTGCCGGCGTCGTTCACGTAATGGCTCGCCATGTCGGTGCTCACCCGGGCTACGTCCTTCAATTCCGCCGGGAAGTACTCCACCGCGTAATCCCCTATGCGCCGGATGGCCACGGACGCATCCCGATTGTGGGCCACGGTGAAGTGGGCCGCCTTCTCGCCTACTTCGCGCGCCTCGACTTGGTCCACCTCGCTCACGCACCCAAGGAAGCTCCGCTGCACGTACCCAAAGGTATCGGCCCGGACCCGCTTGATGTTGGTTTCGCTCTTCACCCACGAGCTGAGCAGATCGCCCAGCGCGCCCGTGCCCGAGAGCTGCACGTTGCCATGGGCGTCCTTCTCGCCGCCCGTGAACTGGGAGGCGATGGCGTTCCCCTCGGGATCCACGATGCCTTCCGAAGCGGCCACCACGCAACGGCCATACTTCTCGTAGACGCCCTTCACGTCCCGGATGAATTGCTCCTTCGTGACAGCCCGCTCGGGGACATAAATGAGATGCGGCCCGTCGTCGGGGTACGTGCGCGCCAGACACGAGGAAGCCGTGAGGAAGCCCGCGTGCCGGCCCATGACGATGGCGATGTAAACGCCGGGCAGCGCGCGGTTGTCCAGATTCGCTCCCGCGAAGGCCTGGGCCACGAATTTCGCCGCCGAGCCGAAACCGGGGCAATGGTCGGTCACCATAAGGTCGTTGTCAATGGTCTTGGGGATGTGCGCCACCCGCATGTCATAGCCGGCCTTGGCGGACTCTTCCTGCACGATACGGCAGGTGTCGGCGCTGTCGTTTCCGCCGATATAGTAGAAGAACCGGACATCGTGCGCCTGGCAGACCTTGAAGATCTCCTTGCAGTACTCCACGTCGGGCTTGTCGCGCGTTGACGAGAGCCCCGAGGACGGCGTAACGGCAAGGGTTTCAAGGTTGTGGGTGCTGGCCTCGGTCAGGTCTAGAAAATCCTCGTCCACAACGCCGCGCACGCCGTGGCACGCGCCATAGACCTGCGTGACTTCGGGGAATTTGCGGGACTCAAGGACCGCTCCCACGAGGCTTTGGTTAATCACCGCCGTGGGGCCGCCGCCCTGCGCCACCAAGACTTTTCCGGTCAAACTCGCCATTAAAATGCCTCCTTACGTAATTGATATTGGGATGGAAACACTGTGGTTGTGTGAAAAACAGGGGTAACCCCGGGGTAAAAGATGAAAGCGGGAGTGGCGGGATTGTTACACGGTTGGGCTGCTATATTCAAACACGATGCGCGGCGGCCGCGTTTCCATGCATGCGCCCGGCCAGCTCGCTGGATGCCCCACTTGATGCGAGGGCGCTGGCAAGTTCCCGATAGACAATGCGCCCCACTTCCGGGCTCACCACGAGCGAGAAATGGCCCATGCCCACGATCTCCACGTTGCGGGCCTTGCCAAACTCGGCGCTGGTCTGGGGAAACACCACATTGTCGTGTGTGCTGAAGATGGAGACGTAAGGCACCGTGTTCCGGTAGTTTTCGTCGCGATTCATCTCGCCGAGCCACGCGCTGCCCACCCGCATCTGGGTTGCGTTAACCCCGGGCGCAACGCGCGCCAGCCATGCGCCATGATGCGGCGTACCGATAGTGACCAGTTTCGCCACACGGCGCGCGCCGCCTAGCCGCTCAATATACGCGCGCGCGGCCAGGCCGCCCATGCTGTGCGCCACGATGACCACCTTGTCGGACCGCGTGGTGTTGCAGATGCGATCCACGTAGGCCGATATCTGACGGGCATATTCATCGATATCCCCGAACTTGGGTTTGAGGTTGAACGTGAACACGTTGGTCAGTCCGCGTCCCATCAAATAGCGGACCATCGGGACCCAGATCCCCGTGTTCGCCATGTAGCCCGACAGAAACAGGACCGGCCGTTGGCCCGCTTGTACGATGAAGGGATGCCGCCGCGCCAGAAAGAACCGGCCGAAGGGACCGAGAAGCGCAATCATGAGATAATAGACCGCCATCTCCGCCAGCACCATGTAGATGGTGCCAATCACGCCGAGGCGGGTCTCCTCGGTGCGCGGACTGCGGCCCAAATAGGCCAGGAGGAACTGAAGGACCACCCACAACAGCCGGGCGGCGAAGAACAGGAGGACGCCCATAACAACCACCTTGCCCAACGCAAACCCGCCAATGCTCACGCCCCACAGGAGCACGCCAAGCAGAATATAAAGGGCAAGCTGTCCCGCCGCTATCGCAAGCAACGCTGGTGAAATCATATCGTCAGGCCTCCCATGCCATTTAACCTAGCACGCCCACTGCTATTTGTCAACTAATTACTAATTCCCACCCAGCGGACGCCCGAAAAGGCCCTTATCCGGGAAGGCGGCCCCAACAGCCCCCCAGCCGTCAATCCCGCGCGAGGTGGCGCGAAAAGAACAAAGGCGTTAGAATGTGGGCAATCACACGCGGCGGGAGCCATCGCCTTGCTTTATTGCAACGGCGGGATGTGAGGGTATGGCGAACCGTGCGCTCCGCGGGAGGTTTCGGTTTGGGGAACATGAAAACGGATTTCACGGCGCTGGAGTTGTGCGCGGGAGCAGGCGGTCAGGCGCTCGGCCTGGAACGGGCGGGTTTCGCCCATGCAGGTTTAGTCGAGCTTGACCACCACTGCTGCGCCTCCCTTCGCGCCAACCGCCCCTCCTGGCGGGTAGTCCAAGCAGACCTCAACGAGGTGGATCCGGCGCCGTTCAAGGGAGTCGACCTTGTGGCGGGCGGCCTACCGTGTCCCCCGTTTTCAATCGCCGGCCGGCAACTGGGAGCGGCGGATTCCCGTAACCTTTTCCCCGCCGCGCTGCGAATCATCTCGGAAATCCAGCCTAAAGCGGTTTTGTTCGAAAACGTGAAGGGACTGCTGGCTGCTTCGTTTTCCGAATACCGGGAATGGATGTCTCACGAGCTGGTGTCCATGGGATTCATTCCCGAATGGCGGCTGCTTAACGCCAGCGATTACGGGGTCCCACAGTTGCGGCCGCGGGCCGTCATGGCCGCCATGCGGGAAGACCTGTATCCCTTTTTCGGCTGGCCCGTGCGTAATGGCCCGGCCCCGCCCACGGTGGGAGAAGTGTTATATGATTTAATGAGCGCCCGCGGATGGAACGGAGCAGACGAATGGCGCGCAAGAGCCAACGATATCGCCCCCACGATTGTGGGAGGCTCCCATAAGCACGGAGGACCGGACCTCGGCCCCACGCGGGCAAAACGGGCATGGGCCGAGCTTGGCGTCGACGGGATGGGCGTGGCAAATGAAGCCCCTGATCCGGGCTGTGAGGGAATGCCGCGTCTTACGGTCCGGATGGTTGCCCGATTGCAGGGGTTTCCAGACAATTGGATTTTCACCGGAGGCAAAACGGCTCAATACCGGCAAGTTGGAAACGCATTTCCGCCGCCCGTGGCGGAAGCGGTAGCCACCCAGATTAGACGGGCTTTTCAGGAGTTTCCTGTGGAGCGTGAAACCAAAACCGGATTACAGCTTTCCCTATGGCCACCCAAAGCTTCTTGAACAGAGCCCGAAGAGCCTTTCATCAGGCATTGTTCGATTCCGTGCTCTCGATTGATGAAACAGATGTTCCCAATAACGCGGATCGCCATAGCACGAGGAGCGTGGCTTATGCGCAACGCATGGCGGAACTCATTGGGCTTACGGCGCAGAAGGGCAAGCTCGCGGGTCAAATGGTGGGCAGCAAGTTCGAAGAGGTATGCCGCGGTTTCGTGGACAGCACCTTCACCGAACTCCAGCCGATCCGCCCCGGCGCATGGAGATGCGAGTCCACCGGCGGCTCAAGTGGGATAGCCCGCTTTGAACAATACGCCCATCTAAAAGCGCTCGCCGAGCTTGCCGAAGCCAATCCCGAACTGGCCTCGGCTCTCGGAATGGATTATCTCATCTATCCAGACATCGTCATCCTGCGCATGCCCGAGCAGGATGAAGACCTCAACGCGAAGGATGTGTTGGTGGACGAGGGATGTTCCCGTCTTACCCCGCTTCGCGCCATTAACAATGAGCTGCCCATTCTCCATGCAAGCATCTCATGCAAGTGGACCATACGGAGCGACCGTGTGCAGAATACCCGCTCGGAAGCCCTTAACTTGATTCGTAATCGAAAGGGCAAGTTGCCCCATATCGTGGCCGTTACGGGGGAGCCGTTACCCGCGCGGATTTCCTCTATTGCCCTGGGCACGGGCGACATGGACTGCGTGTATCATGTGGCGCTGTACGAATTGCAGCAGGCGGTGCGGGAGCACGATGAGGAAGGCTCGGAGATGTTGGACATCATGATCTCCGGAAAACGGCTCCGCGATATATCGGATCTTCCTCTCGACTTGGCGATTTAGACCATTTGTGATGGATACCGTCTCACGCTCCAAGCGAAGCGATAACATGCGGCGGATCCGGAGCGAGGGCATGCGTCCGGAGATGAAAGTCCGCAAGCTCACCCACTCGCTCGGGTACCGTTACCGCCTCCATCGAAAGGACTTGCCTGGCAAACCCGACTTGGTCTTTCCCAAGAAGAAGAGCGTGATTTTCGTTCACGGATGCTTCTGGCATCAACACGGCGATCCTAACTGCATTGATTCGCGCAGGCCCAAGTCCAACACGCACTACTGGGACGACAAGTTGGCGCGCAATGTCGAGCGCGACGAGCGAAACATCGCGAGACTGAAGGAGGACGGATGGCGGGTTCTCGTAATCTGGGAATGTGAAACGGTCAAAGATGAGGCATTGAAGGAGAAGATTGTGGCGTTCCTGGAAAACGCGGACGCCGTGAGTTCCCGCGCGTAGGAGCAGGTGACGCGGCAATCATGAGCGAAGTGACGCATCACCCAAGTTGCGTTTTATGTGGTTATCGGGTACGCTGGGGATATGGACAGGGATCAAAAGATACTTATCGTTGTCTTCCTGCTGCTGCTCGCAGTGACGGTGGGGGTGTTTGTATTCTTTGGAGGCGGTGGGCCTGTCTACGAAGGGGGCGGCGCATTCCGCGCGCGGCCGGGAACGGAACGGGAAGAAACCCTGCCCATGGTGAGCGAACAGGCCTATGAGCAGCCCGAAGAGGATGCGGACTCCGAGCCGGGCGAGCGCGAGTCCCGCGCCTCGGCCGAAGTCCGCGAAGAAACTCCTACCCCGCCGCCGGCTCCGCCGAGCCTGTCCGAGCAAATCCTTGCGCAAAGCCTTTCCGTCCTTACGCCCGAACAAGCCGCCGGCGAACTGCGCGATAGCCTGAGCGATCCCCTGGGCGACGAGCAACGCGCCGAGGTCCACGCCGCTCTAGCCAAACTTCAGCTTACCGAGGAGGTGGGCGCGGCCAGCGAGGCGCTCGAGAACTACGGCGCGGCCATTGAACATGCGGAGTTCCCCTCCCAACGGGAAGCATTGGCCCTGCAAGGCGCCCGGCTGCTGTGGGAGGCGGGGGAACCGGCGGCGGCGGACGAGCTTATTCAGTCGGCGCGTGATAATGGCCCCGAATCGCTGGAAGGGATTCAGCTGCGTATCCTGGAGGGCCGGATTAAGACGGATGCCGGCCAGGCGGACGAGGCGGAAGCCGCTTACAGGGCTGCGTTGGAAGCCTTGGAGGAGCCGGGACGCCCAATGGGCCAGGCGGCGGAATCCACCTACCGTCAAGCCTGCCTTCAACTCTCGCGGCTGTTGGAGACCCAGGGCCGGGAGGACGATGCCGCCGCCATAGCGGAAGCGTTGCGCGAGCGACAGCCCACCGCACGCGTGGGACTGGCCGAAAGCGAGTAGCGCCGCGTGAGGCGTTGACGCATAATCGGGATACGCGCCAGGGCCGTTTACCTTACGTTGGGGTGAAGGGTTATCATAAGTTCATCCGGCAACCGATTCATCTCTTGAGAGGGGTCTCCATGAAGATCAATCACGTTCCGCCATTCATTCCTCTAAACCAGTTTGTCTTTGCGCTGCTGGCCATATTGGTGATCCCGGGGTCCGCCATGGCGGCTCCGCCCACGCCCGAATGGCTCCCCGAGGCCCCGTCCTTGCCGCCGCCCGAGGGGCAAGTCATCGAAGTGGACACCGTCGAGGGGTTTTTCGAGGCGGTGGAGGAGGTCGAGCCGGGCGGGACGATTCTCCTCGCCGATGGCCACTATCTCATGCCCCGCTATATCGAAATCCGCACGGACGATGTCACCCTCCGGAGCGCATCGGGCGACCGGGACGCGGCCGTGTTGGACGGGGCGGAGAGCCGCCACGGCGAACTGCTTGGCGTCACCGATTGCAGCGGCGTAACGGTGGCGGACATCACCTTGCGCAACGTCACCCACAACGCGTTGAAGCTGAACACGAACCACGACGTGCAGGACGTCACCGTTCACAATTGCGTGTTCCACAATGTCTGGCAGCGGGGCGTGAAAAGCGTGCGCGCGCCGGAAACGTCTTCGCGTAATGGGGAGATCCGCTACTCGCTCTTCTACAATGACCGGCCCAAGGAATTCAGCGACGATCCCACGGACACGGCGGACACCTTCGACGGCGATTACGTGGGGGCCATCGACCTCATGGACGCCGTTGGCTGGCGCATTCACCACAACGCCTTCGTGGACATCGAAGGCCGCACGGGCCAGGGGCGCGGCGCCATCTTCATCTGGCAGGACAGCCGCGATTGCGTCATCGAGCACAACGTTATCATCGATTGTGACGGCGGCCTTTCCCTGGGCAACGCCCACAAGCCGGACGACGTGGAGTGGCATTGCGAGGACTTCGTGGCGCGAGACAACTGGATTACGCGCGCGCCGATGGGAGCGATTACGGCAGTGTATACGCGGGACAGCGTCATTGAGCGCAACCGGATATACGATCCCGAAAACCGGTGGAGACGCTCGATTCGCGTGGTGTTTGATAATCCGGGGCTAACGATCGTGGAGAACATCATCGCGGGGTATCCCATTGGGGTGGAAGAGGAGGACGATGTAACCCTTGAACGCAACGCGGCCGATGCCGGGGCGGGCTGGTTTCGAGATCCGGAAACCGGCGATCTGTCCCTGACGGAGGAGGGCCGTGAAGCGGTTGGCGAATGAGCGGAAAGGAGAGGAGCAATGAGTCTCAAGGTTTACCATTACGACAAGTGCGGGACCTGCCGGAAGGCGCGGAAGTGGCTGGATGAGCAGGGGATGGAGTACAAGCTCGTTCCCATTCGGGAGAAGCCGCCCACGAAGAAGGATCTCCGGGCCGCCGCGAAGCAGCTCGGGGGAACGAAGAAGCTGTTCAACTCCTCGGGCCAGGAATACCGGCGGCTGAACCTGAAGGAGAAATTGCCGGAGATGGGAGAGAAGGAGCGCATTGATCTCTTGGCGGGCAATGGCTCGTTGGTGAAGCGGCCGTTCGTCGTGGGCGATGGGGTGGCGCTCGTTGGCTTTAAGGAAGAGGAATGGGAAGCGGCGCTAAAGGGATAGAAGCGAGGTGTTTACATCCCCCGGCCCTTCGGGCCACCCCCTTCAAAAGGGGGAATTTGTCGGGTCACCGTTGAGTACACAACGCCTCACCCGATGTGGCCGCTACGTAGCGGCAAGGTTCCCCCTGGAAGGGGGATCAAGGGGGATGATAGGGTTCTTACCCGGCGATTGGGGAGGATTCCCAAGCGAGGTTATCCGCAATCGAAGAGAACACGGTTACGGAGGTAGCGCATTATGGCGAAGCAGATCGGCGATGTGACGATTGAATGCGTGATGGGAGACATCATCCGGCAAGACGGATTCGACGCGGTGGTGAACGCGGCCAATGCCGAGTTGCGCACCGGCGGAGGCGTGGCCGGCGCGATTCACCGCGCGGCCGGGCCGGAACTCGAGAAGGAATGCCGGCCGCTCGCGCCCATCAAGCCTGGACAGGCGGTCATCACCAGCGGCCAGAAGATGATCAATCCCTACATCATCCATTGCCTCGGCCCCGTGTACGGGATGGATGAACCCTCGGACAAGCTCCTGGAGGATTGCTACCGCAACGCCCTGCGCTTGGCCGATGAGAAAGGCCTCACGAGCGTGGCGTTCCCCGCCTTGTCCACCGGCGCCTTCGGCTATCCGATCGAGCCCGCGGCGGAAGTGGCGATGCAGACCGTCGTGGAGGAGGCGCCAAACCTCAAGAGCGTCCGGCGCATCCGGTTCGTGCTCATTAGCGAACACGCGGTGGAGATCCATGAACGAGCGTTGGAGAAGGCGGCGGGCTGAGCGTCATCCTTTCACCACGCCGACGGGGCGGGTCCGGGCGACGCGGCGGCCAATGCCCGCTTCCTCGAGCACTTCCCCAACGGCGTCGATGTCCTTGTAGGCGTCCGGCATCTCTTCGGAGAGCACGCGGCGGTTCCGGGCCATGACGATCACATCCCGCTCCGTCAGTTCTTGCATGAGCGCGCCGGGTTCCTTGGCTTTCCGGGCGGCGTTGCGGCTCAAGAGGCGGCCCGCGCCGTGGACCGAGCTGCCGTAGGTCATGCTCAGCGCACCCTCCGTGCCCGCGCAAATGAGGGACCCCGTCCCCATGTCGCCCGGCACGAGAACGGGCTGCCCCACCGCGCGATAGGGCGGCGGGACCTCTTGGCGGGAGCCCGGAAACGCCCGCGTGGCCCCCTTGCGATGCACGCAGAGCCGTTTCCGCGTCCCCTCCACTTCATGCACCTCAAGCTTGGCGATGTTGTGGCAGACGTCGTACAGCAGTTTGCCGCCGAGCGACGCCCTGTCCATCCCAAGGGTCCGCTGAAGACTCCGGCGGGCCAGCTCCATCATGATCTGGCGGTTGGCCCAGGCGTAGTTGGCCGCGGCGGCCATGGCGGCCAGATAGCTCCGGCCTTCGGAGGAATGAATCGGCGCGCAACAGAGCTGGCGGTCGGGCAGTTTGACGCCGTATTTCGCCGCCGCCCGGACCATGACCTGAAGGAAATCGTCGCACACTTGGTAGCCCAATCCCCGGCTGCCGCTGTGAATCATTAACGTGAGGCGGCCCTCCTCCAGCCCGTAGACTTGGGCGGTCTCCGCATCGAACACGCGCTCGATCACCCCGAGTTCGACGAAGTGGTTTCCCGAGCCCAGCGTGCCGAGCTGGGTCTCGCCGCGGCTCTTGGCCCGATCGGACACCTGTTCGGGATCGGCCCCGCTGAGGCAGCCCTGCTCCTCGGTCGTGTCCAGGTCCGCGGCTTCGCCGTATCCCTGCTCCAAGGCCCATTCAGCGCCACGCGTCAACACCTTATGCATGTCGCGCTTGCTCAACTTAGGAATGGCGCCCGCGCTGCCGACGCCGCACGGAATGTCCTTGTAAAGGCCTTCCACCATGTCCTTCATGCGATCGCGCACGTCATGATACGCGAGGCGCGTCGTCATCACGCGGCACCCGCAGTTGATGTCGTAGCCCACGCCCCCCGGCGAGATGACGCCATCCTCCTCGGGGTCCATCGCCGCCACGCCCCCGATGGGAAAGCCATAGCCCAAGTGCGCGTCGGGCATCGCCCAGGAATAGCCCGTGATGCCTGGCAGGCAGGCCACATTGGCAACCTGTTCCAGGGTCTCGCCGGCGGCGATGTTCTGCATCAACCGCTCATCGGCGACAATGCGCCCCGGCACGCGCATCATGCCGCGCTTGGGAATCTCCCATAGGGTGTTGCTAATGCGCCTGAGTTCGCTGGCAGTCATGGTGATCCTTCCGTGGTTGGACGTTATGGCTTAAAGGTCGAGAACAATGCGCGCCTTGTACAAGTCTCCCTCGCGCCGCACCTCCAGGCCGTGGTAGGTCGCCGCCTTAATCTCCGGTCCCCGTTCCTCCGGCGCATGATGATACCCTTCCACGCTGGCGGCGAGACGCTCCGGACCGGCCTCTTGAAACGAGAACGATACCCCCACGAACTGTTCGGCCTCCAGCAGAAAGAGGAGTTCTTGCAGCCACCGGACGAGCATATCTTCACAACCTTTCGCGTTGAGTTCAACAGTTTGGACATGCCCCCGATCGCGCCGCCGCTCTTCCAAAGCGGTCTCGTACAAGACGTCCGCGGCGGCCATCAGCAGGGCGGGGAACCCACGTCCCCAGCAGTCCGCCATGACATCGGCGGTGTGATCAACAAACGCGTGTCCGTAATCGGCTGAACCAGACTGTAAGGCATCATTCATGAAGCGTTCACCATCCGAGCGTGTTAGACCATCGCCAGGCGCGGAGTCCGGCGTTTCCATTCCCATATAATACCCCAATTCCCGAAGTGTCAAACCCCTTCTTTGGAAGCAAGCCATGAACACAATGACATTCTCATTGAAGTTGGAGGCTTTCGTTGGTATAGTGCGGTGGCGGCTAAAGGCGCCTCGGAATCTTTTGTGACGTGCTGACTATGCGCGCGGCTTATCGCCCCGAAGAATGCCGCGGCGGCCGTGGGGAGTTAACGAACAAACCGGGAGGAGGGACCATCATGAAACGAGTTGCGCTTGTGACGGCGTGTGCGGCGGTGGCGGGTCTCGTGTTGGGATGTGAGACGCAAGAGCCCTTGGATTACGCCTGGGAGCCGGATGGTTCCATCGAGATTATCGTGCCTTGGGCCGCCGGCGGGGCCACCGACCAAGTCATCCGCTTGGTCGCCTCGGAAATCGAGGACGCGCTTCGCACCAGCGTGGTGGTCGTGAACACGCCGGGCGGAACGGGTTCCATTGGCACGGCCGAAGCGTTGGAAGCGGATCCCGATGGCTCCACGTGGACTTCGGGTTCGGCGTCCGCCTTGGGATACTATCCTGTGCTGGATATGCTGGATACGAGCCTGGATGATTGGCATTTGTTCCTGGCGGTGGCCAATGTGCCGGTCATTAGCGTTGATCCCGATTCTGAATATGAAGACTTTAGCGATCTGCTCGCCGACATGGAGGAGCGGCCCGGCGAAGTGAGCGTGGCGACGGCGGGCACGGCGTCAACCGGGCATAAGGTTATCGAACTCATCTGCCAGGCGACGGACAACGAGTACAATCACATCAGTTATGACGGGGGGAATCCCGCAGTGACCTCCGTGGTGGCGGGCGAAAGCTCGGTCACGCCTCAGCTCGCCTCGGAACAGGCTGACATGATTCGCGCCGGACGTCTGCGCCCGTTGGCGGCATTCAGCGATGAGGCGTTGGAAATCGAAGGATATGGGGAAATCCCGCCGATCACGGAATGGCTTCCCGATGTCCAAATCCCGACGGACTACTTCGGGATTTGGACCCGCCGGGAAGTGCCGGATGAAGTCATCGAAACCATGCAAGAAGTGTGGGATGAGTATGTTGTTGACTCAGAGAGGCTTCAGAATTACGCGCTGGAACGCGGCGCCGTGATGACGCCCTATTATGGGGAGGAGGCCCACGAGCGAGCTTGGGAGAGCGTTCAAGCGGATGCCTGGATTCTGTACGACATCGGCTATGCCGATATCTCTCCTGACGAGGCCGGCATTCCTCGTCCCGAATAAGAAGTCTGACTATCATGACTGAAGAACAACAAACCGGAAGTGTGGAGTCTGTATCGGGGCGGACACGTCCCCAAATGGACTTGTTTGTCGGATTGGCCCTGTTGCTGCTCGGGGTATTTGTGGTCCATCAGTCTCTTCAGATGCCTGGCGTGGAGCACCGCCGGGTCGGGGCTGTCTACGAGGGGCCCGGGTTTGTCCCTGGGTTGCTCGGGGTGACGATCGCCGCGTTCGGCGTCATTGTGCTGGCGCGCTCGGTCTGGGAGGGCGGCCTAAATCTCAAGGGGGCGGGGGGGCAAGTGGCGGCCGTGTTCCGCCGGCCAGAGCCCCGCCGCCTGGCGATTCTGCTGTTGCTTTCCCTGGGCTATGCCTGGGGGCTAACCGGCCGGGTTTCCTTTCCAATGGCGACCTTCCCGTTTGTCCTTGCGTTCATCCTGATCTATGACTGGGAGAACGCCGCCGAACGCGCCCAGCGGGAGAACTGGCTGGTCATTTTAGGCAAGCGCCTTTTTGGCTTACAGATAAGCTGGAGCGTCTTCCGGGAACGCGTCCTTCTTGTTGTGACCGCGACCATCCAAGCGGCGCTTACCGCGTGGATAATCACCTACGTATTCGAGAACATCTTTCTGCGCCGGCTGCCGTAGGCGGGCCATCCCTCGTGGGGGGCTTCGATCCGGACCCGCGCCCCGATGTCTCACCGTATGCTCCCTGTTGGCGAATCCAGCGGGGAGCCACACAAGGGGTATTGTGCGAGAGGGGATAAGCACACCATATGCTCGAAGGAATACTACAACTGATCGAGGGGGTGGTCACCCTTTCCAGCGATGGGTGGAACCTGTTTCATATAGCATGGGCCACCTTGTTGGGGATTTGCGTCGGGATGTTGCCCGGGCTTACCGCGACGTTGGGCCTCACGCTCATGGCGACGCTCACCTTCCACATGCCGCCTGGGCAAGCCATCCTTATTCTCATTGGCATGTACGTGGGGGCGATCTTTGGCGGCAGCCGCAGCGCCATCCTGCTCAATATTCCCGGCACCCCCGCCAACGCCGCCGTGGCGCTGGACGGGTTTCCGTTGGCCCGCCAAGGCAACGTGGGCCGCGCGATGGGCATCGCCACGGCGGGCGCGGTCTTGGGGACGTTGATTGGGATGCTGTGCCTGGCGTTTTTTGCGCCGGTATTGGCCGACCAGGCCCTCAAATTCCAATCCTACGAATTCTTCTGGCTGGCGGTGCTCGGCGTGGTCGTTTCGGGCCGCCTGACGGCGTCCGAGGACCCGCTCAAGGGCTGGATCGCCGGCTTCATTGGGTTGCTCGTGGCCATGGTGGGCCAGGACGTGCTGCAAGCGTACCCCCGCTTCGCTTTCGGCTACAGCCAGATGCGGGGCGGATTCGACTTGTTGCCCGTGCTGGTGGGCGTGTTTGGCTTTTCCGAACTGCTGACGGTCATGAAGACGCCCGTCTATCCCTCGGCGCAAACCACGAAGGATCGCGTGATCCCGAAGATTCGCGAGGTGCTGGGATACTGGAAGAACATCGCGGGGTCGGGTATCATCGGAACCTTCATGGGGATAATCCCCGGCGTGGGCGAGGATATGGGAGCGTGGGTTTCCTACGCCTACGCGCGCGCGATTAGCAAGAAGCGCGCCTTATTCGGCAAAGGCTCGTGGGAAGGATTGAT
The DNA here is from genome assembly GCA_046540175.1 of Candidatus Hydrogenedentota bacterium. Classification (GTDB taxonomy): domain Bacteria; phylum Hydrogenedentota; class Hydrogenedentia; order Hydrogenedentales; family SLHB01; genus SKRY01. The sequence continues at coordinate 8,046 of JBKHFO010000020.1, read as the reverse complement.
CAGCTCCCAGACCGGGTGCAGTGCGGCCGTGCCTGGCGCCGTGATCCCCGTGCTAACCCTGGCCATTCCGGGTTCGGCGCCCGCCGCGGTGCTGCTCGCGGCCTTATTCGTGCACGGGGTCCGGCCCGGGCCGCTGATCATGGACACCAACCCAGGCTTCGTGTACGAGGTGGTGGCGATGGTGCTCTTGGCGAGCTTGGCCATCCTGTTCTTCGGGCTTCTTCTCACCAAGCCTTTGCTGAAAGTCCTCGAAGTTCCCCGGAACCGGCTGATGCCCATCATCTTCGTGCTGTGCGTGGTCGGAGCGTATGCGGTCAACAGCCGCGTGTTTGATATCTGGGTGATGCTTGGATTTGGCGTCCTGGGCTACTTCATGCGGGAATTGCGCTTCCCCATGGCGCCGCTCATTCTCGGCGTGGTTCTTGGCCCCATCTTGGACGAGAACCTGCGGCGGGGGCTTGTGCTGTCCGATGGCGGCATCGGCCCGTTCCTCATCCGGCCGATCTGCATGGCGTTGTGGATTGTGATCCTTATCACCTTCCTATTGGGCACCACGTGGTTCCCGGCGTTGCTGGGCCGTCTCCGCAACGCCACGCTGGGGCCGCCGCGAGATGAGAACCCTGAAGGGGACGAAGACGAATAACGCATGCGGACAAACGCGGGACGTGGAGCGCGCTGCGCGTCCAGAAAGGGAGACTAAACCCCTCCCGCGCGTGAGCCGATATAGGAAGTGGGAAACTTAGAAAGTCTTGACGGCGTATGTTAGCGCCAAATGATCACCGTGGAATAAGGAGAAGCAAACTCCCTTGTGTGTTGGGAGTAAGGAGCGAAACAGTATGACGCCACAATCAAGAAGCGACGAACGGCGCCGTTTCCCCAGAAGCCGGCGGGGCTTCACGGCGATTGAGGACCGCGGCGAGGCGGCCACACTCAATCACGTGGATAACATTAGCGCCAACGGCGTGTTGTGCCACACCAGCGAGCCCATCCCTTTAATGACCAAAATGCGGATGGCCCTGGATCTGCCTCACCCCGTGAGCAAACGGGTCGAATGCGAGGGGATCGTGGTGCGGTGTGATCCTCATGAACAGGGCGAGAACCACTATAAGGTCGCCATACTCTACACAAAGGTTAACGAGGAGGATCGCCGCGCGATCGCAACATTCGTCGAACACGACCTCGCTCACGCGCACGCCGCCGAGTAAAGGCTCCCACCCGCAGGGAAGAAAGTATTGCCCTCGCGGTGTTATGGGCTAGTACTTGTTCTATTCTAAAACTGTGGGTAATCCCGCCCGCCCCACGTCATCCCCGCGAAAGGGGATGACGTGACGGTGAGGTGGGCGAGATGCTAGGTGTTAGGAACTCGCGTGTGTTCCAATAGGACTCACCGAAAGGGTCAGAGGTGTATCGGTCCCCCCCGTTTTAGCTGGTATGATCCACAATTCTAGAAGAGAAAGAGTACTGGTAAGGTCCCGTGAACGGCGTGTGAGCTGTTCGCCAAGGATAGGGGGGATGCCGCCGCCGGGGTCTTGGTCAGCGTGCTTGATGGGGTCCCGAAAAGCCGGTTTGCATATGGCTGCCCAAGCGTGCGAAACTTGCGTATGCCGTGGCCGGGCTACGGCACAGTCAGGCGCTTGGGTTCTCCGAAGCAGGTCACGTCTTTTTGGAAGCATGAAAACCTTACTTTATGGCGCCCATGCGGGCGATCTCAGCCCCGAAGTCCAACGCTTTCCGTCCCTTGAATTGGTTCACGCCAATCCGGATGTGGTGGTTTGTTACGGCGGCGATGGAACGCTTTTGTCGGCCGAACTCGAATGGCCCGGCGTCCCCAAGTTGCCTATCCGCAATAGCCGCCGGGGCCACCGGTGCATGCCTCACCCCATCCCCGATATCCTCGCGCGGCTGGCGGCCAATGAGCTGTATCACAACGAGTTCGTGAAGCTCTATTGCGAGGTGCGTCATGATGATGGCACGCCGATGACGGAGCCCCTGACGGCGATGAACGAAATCAACGTCCACATGGGGCGGATCAACTCCGCGGTGCGATTCAAGCTCTGGATTGACGAGGAACCCTTCGAGGAGGGGCTGGAGATTGTCGGCGATGGGTTGGTCGTGAGCACGCCGTTTGGCAGCACGGCGTACTTCCACCAGATCACGCGCGGCGTGTTTCACACGGGTCTAGGCATCGCGTTCAAATACACCACCCACCCCGTCAACCATCTCGTCGTGCGCGATACGCTAACCGTACGGGTGCTTATCACGCGGGGGCCCGCCGTGGCCGCCTATGACAACGCGCCCGAGTTTCTGGGGCTGCAAGCGGGAAACGAGCTTATCATACGCAAGCATTCCCATCCCGCCCTTATCCTCACGTGGGATCCCTTGCCTTCTTCCTCGGCTCAGTTCTGAGTCCACGCGGCGGAGTTGCGCCGGCCTACGGCGTATGCAAATCCTCGCGCCAACCTATCTTTCCACGCATGCGAACGGCTCGGGGCGGCGGCAGGGGCCTGGGCCTGAAGCGCCACGTTGAGCAGGATACCCATTAGCGCGGCGCTTGCCACCAGCGAGGTGCCGCCTGCGCTAATGAATGGGAGGGTGAGGCCTTTTGTGGGGAATACCCCGACCGCCACGCCCATGTTAAGCACGGCCTGGAAGGTGAAAAGGCCTGTTATACCGCAGGCCAGCATGGCCCCCAGGAAATCACGGGCGTACAGAGCGACGCGTATCCCAAGAAATAGCATCCCCACAAACAACGCCACCACGAACAATGTGCCCACAAGACCCATCTCCTCGCCGTAGATGGCGAAGATGAAATCGTTATGCGCCGCGGGCAGATACCCGAGCTTCTGCTCGCTCGCCCCGGGGCCCCGGCCCGTGATGGAGCCAAAGGCGAACGCGTTCAAAGAGTGCGAGAGTTGATAACTCCCACCGCCCTTCCCCAACCAGTAGTTCACGTAATCATCCCAACGCTCCGAACGATAGCCGACGATATGAATGAGCGTCAACGTGATTGCGATCATCGCCGCCGCCCCCACCACAACGTGTTTTCTGCGCGCGCCCGCCACGAACAGCATTAGACCTCCGACGCCACACATGAGCACCGGCGTGCCGAGGTCGCGCTGCGCAAGGACAAAGGCCGCGAGAATCACGGTGAGAAACACCAGTGGCGCCAAGCCTTCCCAAAATTTCCATACCTTGTCATTATTCTGGGCCAATTTTACGGCCAGGAGGATGATAATCGCTAGTTTAGCGATCTCCGAGGGCTGAAACCCGATCGGCCCGAGGCGGAACGCCCGCTGGGCGCCACCGGCGACCTCGCCAAAAACCAGGACGGCCACAAGCAGACCCAGGGCGCCCCAGAAGAAAGAGACATAGATAAGGCGGTTGCTTAGTTTGTGATAGTCGAAGCGCGCAAACAGGAACAAGAGGACCATCGCCGCCGCCACATAGACGACTTGCCGGGCGAGATACTCCGTGCTGCCTATCCCCAATTCCTGGGAAGCCGTCAGGAACCCGCTGCTGAAAACCATCAGCACGCCGATGAGAATAAGGGTCAAGGTGATCAGTAACAGGGCGTTTCGCTCGCGCTTCATGCCCCCACTCCCTCTTGAAGCTGGCGGACGCATTGCTTGAAGGCTTCGCCGCGTTCCTCGAAGTTACGAAACATATCGAAACTAGCGCATGCCGGTGAAAGAAGCACCGCCTCTCCGGGCCACGCCTGCGTCGCCGCCGCTCGCACGGCGTCTTGCATGTCCTTCGCCCGCTCATGGGGGATGTCCTGCCCCCAGGCCTGCTCGATGCGGGGCGCTTCCTCGCCCAGCGTAATCAAATACCGCGCGTGGTCCCGGACATAGTCGCGCATGGCCTCATAGGGTTCACCCTTTCCCTCGCCGCCCGCGATGAGGACGACGGGCCGGCGGAAACAGGCCAAGGCCACGCGGAGGCTTTCAATATTGGTCGATTTGGAATCGTTGTAGAAGTCCACGCCATTTACCGTCGCCACGTGTTCAATGCGATGCTCCACGCCGGGGAATGTCCGCAACGTTTCCAAGGCCTTATTCAATGGGAAGCCTCCGGCGTGAATCAAAGTAAGCGCGGCGAGGACATTGGCCAGATTGTGCCTGCCAGGCAGTTGCGTATCCCGCGCCTCGCCCACCGCCGTGTCTCCGCAACGGAAGGTTTCCCCGTCAAGCCATAGGCCTTGTTCCACCGGGCCTTCCGTGCTGAACCGCCATACCGCCCCCGGACACTGCCGGGCCATGGCGGCCACCCATGGATCGGCGGCGTTTAGCACGGCGGCATCTCCGGGGCGTTGGTTTTCGAACAGGCGCGCCTTGGCGGCCGCGTAGGCTTCAATGGTCCCATGGCGCGCCAAGTGGTCCGGGGACACGTTCAGGACCGCGCCCATCCATGGGCGGAACCTCGCGATGCCCTCCAACTGGTAACTGCTCACTTCCAGCACCACGTAATCCGGGGCGGGTGTTTGAAGTACGGCGTCGCTGAAGGGCCGTCTGTTGTTCCCCGCGAGAATCACTTCATACCCCGCCCCGGCCAGCAACACGCGGAGCAGCTCGGTCACCGTGGTCTTGCCGTTGGTGCCGGTCACGGCCACGATAGGGGCCTGACAATAGTGAAAGGCGGCTTCGAGTTCGCTCCACACGGGAATCCCGGCTGCTACAGCGGCGGCGATGGGCGGAATACGGGGACTAACGCCCGGGCTGGGAACCACGAGATCGGCCTGGGTGAAGATGGCTTCGGAATGGCCGCCGGTTTCGAAGGAGATGCCGGCGGAGGTTAAGGCCGAAGCCCCTTCCGCCACTTGATCAAGCGAGCGCGCCTCGCTCACGAAGGGCTCCGCGCCCTTGGCTTTCAGCAATTTCGCCAAGGCCAGGGCTGTTTGGCCGAGTCCCGCTATGGCGACTGTTTTCCCCTGAAGATCCACTGGCCGGGCCCCTCTCTTACCGCAGTTTGAGCGTGGTCAAGCTCATGAGCGCGAAGATAATCGCGAGGATCCAGAAACGGACGATGACTTTATTCTCGCTCCAACCCTTCAACTCGAAATGATGGTGCAAGGGGGCCATACGGAACACCCGCGTGCCCCGAAGCTTGAACGAGGCGACTTGGAGGATCACGCTCCCGGCTTCCATTACGAACAGGCCGCCGACAATCAAGAGCAACAGTTCCTGTTTCGTGAGGATGGACATCGTCCCAATGGCGCCTCCCAAGGCCAGGCTGCCCGTGTCCCCCATGAACACCTCGGCGGGATGCGCGTTGTACCACAAAAAGCCGAGTCCCGTTCCCAACAGGGCGGCCCCGAACACGGCCAACTCCGTGGCGTCTGGCACGTAAGTGAGCAAGAGATAGTCGGACCAGTCCACCCGGCTGACCACATACGCGATGCCGGTAAATGCAAAGATGGATATAATCGAGGCTCCGGCCGCCAACCCGTCCAGGCCGTCCGTTAGATTCACGGCATTCGAGGACGCCACGATGAGCACGATGGCGAAAAGGATATAGCCCGCGCCCAACGGGAACCACACATCCTTAAAGCCGGGGATATTGACGTTGGTGTGTGGCTTGGTGGGGCTTTGCTCGACTTCGCCCGGGAAGGCGGCCTCGAAAAGCAGCCGGTTGAGCCGCCGCCGCTCGCGGTCCCCGAGATTGTCCACCCCCCTCGCCATGAGGGTCTCGGCCTCCTCACACAACTCCGCGCCGGCCCACACGGGCGACTCCGCGAGGGTGGCCTCTTCCGTCAAAGTGCGGTTGACGGCGCCAAGCAATTCCGGCCGCAGTTGGCGGGCCCGTTGCCCGTTATTCACGGCGTGCGTCATGAGCCGCCGCTGTTCCGGTTCGAGGGCGTCCCAAAAGACCTTGACGGGGCCATTGCTCCCGTTGTGCCCCTCTTGATGAAAGGCGGCGACAAAACCTTGCCAGTCGTCGAAGTCCGCCGTCTTGACAGTGGTAGCGCTGGTGGTGATGGGGTTGTACAGGACATAGAGTCCCAGCAAAAGCCCAACCCCGATTTGCCCGATGAATTTCGCTCGCGCGGTAAGGCCTTGGTTATGTTTGCGGCGGAGCTTAATGAAATCATCCATGAATCCCACGGCGCCGAGTCCGCACAGCGCGCCCACGGCCACCAGCAGGGACGGGTTGCTCAAACGTCCCCACAAGAACAAGGTGGCGACGGCGCTCAAAATGATGAGGCTGCCCCCCATGGTCGGCGTGCCGGCTTTCCCTTTGTGCAGTTCGTGCAAATCCTCCACGTGTTCCTGGCGGACGAATTGACCCACCTTCAGGGCGCGCAGCCAGCGAATCATCACCGGGCCAATGATGAGGCAGATGAGAAACCCTGTCAACGCGGCCCCCCCCGCCCGGACCGTGTTGTACGTGAACACGTTCAGAATCGTGAATTGGTCCTTGAACTCAATAGCGAGATAGTGCAGCATTACTCTACGTGATGTCCCAAATGGCCGCGAAGGGCCTCGATTACGTTTTCCATGCGCATGCCGCGAGAGCCTTTTAGTAAGATGGAGCCCCCTTCCGGCGCAGCGCGAACAATGGCGTCCGCCAGGGCCTGGTGGTCCTGAATGATCTCGGCGCGCAATTCGCCATCCGGCGCCGCCCCTTCAACCACATCGCTGGCGAAATCTCCGCGCGCGAACAGGTGGGTCACGCCGCACGCCCGGGCTTGCGCTCCCAGCTCCCGGTGAAGGCGGGCCGCCTCGGTCCCCAACTCCAGCATGTCGCCCAACGCCGCGATGCGCGCGCCTTCGCCCGGCCGGTCCGCCAACGCTTGCAGGGCCGCGGCGGCGCTGGCCGGATTGGAGTTATAGGTGTCATCCAGTATCTCAAACGGTCCTATCCTAACGGGTTTGAAGCGAAGCGTTCTTCGAGCCGCCTCGCGAAGCGGCGCTTCGAATTCCGCCACCCCATGGCGCAATCCCACGGCGATGGCCAGCAACACATTGTGGGCGTGCGCCCGGCAGAGTAACGGCAACCGCAACGTTCCCACGGGGCGAACCCGGAGCACCATCTCTCCGGCGCTGTCAAAGTAACAGTCCTCCAGCGCCACATCCCCCTCGCGCCCGAAGCGGATGGTTTCGCCGGGATACCGTTCGCCAATGGCCACGCAACGCGGGTCGTCCCCGTTCACGTAGAACGTCCCGTCTTTGGGAAGACCCTCCATGATCTCGGCTTTGGCGGCGGCGACGGCCTCTATATCGCCGAACCCCTCGAGGTGGGCCGGCGCGATGAGGGTGATGGCGCTCTCCGTTGGCTTGGCCCAAGCGCACATACGGGCGATTTCGCCCCGATGGTTCGCGCCGAGTTCGAACACGCCGAACTCCGTGTCCGCGTCAAGGGCCAGCAAAGAAAGCGGAGTTCCAATTTCATTGTTTAGATTGCCTTCCGTCTTCGCCACCTTATAGCACGAGCCAAGCAGGGCCGCCACGAACTCCTTTGTCCCTGTTTTGCCGCAGGAACCGGTGATGGCGAGCAAGGGTCCTTCATAATGCTGGCGGTGATGAGCGGCGAAGCGCTGCAAGGCCGTCAGGGGCTCGGCAACCACCAGACATGGCCCGTCCGGATGCGCCTGGGTAGTGACAGCGGCCGCCGCGCCCTTGGCGAAGGCCTCCGGAACGAAGCGGTTGCCGTCGAACGTCTCGCCGTTTAACGCAAAAAACACCGCGCCGGGGGACAGGGTCCGCGTGTCGGTGCTCACGGCCTCGAATGTCCGCTCCGTCGGAGGGGGTCCGGCGCCAATGAGTGCGGCGAGTTCGTCTAGACTATACTTCCCACCCATGATAAAATATAACTCCTTTTCTTCTATTTTTGGCTTGGCGCGCACGGGAGTACGGGAGTCACGGCTCAACCGTGGGCGTGTTCGGCCCACTATCCGCCAAGGCCTTTCATCTGAGCCATTGCCAAAGTCTGTGCATTCTAACATCCATCCAAAGACCACGTATGACAACACCCGACGCTCAATCTTCCCGCATGCGGGGATCCAAATCCCACCACGTTCCGCCAAACCCTCTGGATTCCCGCGTGCGC
>JBKHFO010000019.1:0-25532 GCA_046540175.1 Candidatus Hydrogenedentota bacterium | reverse complement strand
CTCGGACGCCGCGGCGCCGGCGGGAGAACCCGCTCCGAATCCGGCGGAAGCCCAGGCTGAACCGGCCCCGGAGCCACGCCAGACAACCGGCGGCCAGGCCACGCACGTCACGGCGAGGAACATGGCTGGCGTCTGGAGCCGCATCTGCCGGCGCATCACCGATCAGGACATGGCCCTGGGTTTCAAGTTGTCCGGCGTCCAACCGGAAAAGGTGGATGGCGAGACCCTCGTGGTGTCCGTGGCCCCACACAACGCCCGCGCCCGCGGGGCCGTGGAGGATCCCGCCAGCCGCGCCTTGCTCGAGGAATGCTTCCGCGATATGACCGCCAATATCCGGGCCATCCGGTGCGACGTACGCGAGGAAAAACCGGACACCGCCTCGGACGTTTCCGCTTCACGGCCAGCATCTCCACCACCCCCCGCCACCCGCGTGGACCCCGACGCGGCGCGTCAAGCCATGCAAGACCCCCACGTGGCCCGCGTCCTCGATGTGTTCAAAGGCCGCATCGTGGACATCAAACCGCCCGAAAATAACCACGGGAAAAACGAAATACACGAGATTTGAAACCGCGAATGAACGCGAAGTAACGCGAAAAACAACCACGGAATACACTGAATTTAAACCAAATATAAAGAAAGATTAATCCCAAAATACAGTATACAAATAAGCATTTTAAAATAAAAAGTAACTTAATATAAATATTATATTATATATATTATATGTGTTTATCTGTGTTCATCCGTGGTTCTTCTTCGCGTTAATTAGCGTTCATTCGCGGTTTCAAATTCCGTGTATTCAGTGTGTTCCGTGGTTGTTCTTGAGGATTCTGCACATCATGTCTGTAACCAGGGGAAGGGCGTTTCATCCATGGCCGATTCCACGGCGCGGCGGGCGCTGATCACGGGCATTACGGGGCAGGACGGCTCGTATCTCGCGGAGTTCTTGCTTGACAAGGGGTACGAGGTCTACGGGTTGCTGCGGCGGTCGAGCACGGAGACGTTCGAGCGCATCGCCGGGTTCCGGGACCGGCTCCGTCTGATGCCGGGCGATTTGACGGACTTGGTCTCGCTGGTCGAAACGCTCAAGACCGTGCGGCCCCGGGAAGTTTACAACCTTGCCGCGCAATCCTTCGTGCCCGCCTCGTGGCCGCAACCCTTGCTGACGGGCGACGTGACGGGACTCGGGGTGACGCGGATGCTCGAGGCCATCCGCATCGTGGATCCCGGCATACGCTTTTATCAGGCGTCCTCCAGCGAAATGTTCGGCCACGTCCGGGAAAGCCCGCAGAACGAGGCGACCCCGTTCTATCCCCGCAGCCCGTATGGCGTGGCCAAGGTTTACGGCCATTGGATTACGGTAAACTATCGCGAGAGCCACGGGCTGTATGCGGTGTCGGGCATCCTGTTCAACCACGAATCGCCCCGGCGGGGGTTGGAGTTCGTCACGCGCAAGATCACCCATGGCGCGGCGCGCATCAAGGTGGGGCTGCAAGACGAGCTGCGGCTGGGCAATTTGGACGCCAAACGCGATTGGGGCTATGCGCTGGACTACGTCAGGGCGATGTGGCTTATGCTGCAACAAGACGCGCCGTCCGATTACGTGGTGGCCAGTGACGTGACGCATTCCGTGCGCGAGTTCTGCGAATTGGCCTTCGCCCGCCTCGGCCTCGACTGGCAGGAGTACGTCAAGGTGGATCCCGCGTTCTACCGCCCAGCGGAGGTCCACCAATTGTTTGGGGATTCGCGCAAGGCGCGGCGGGAACTCGGCTGGGCGCCCGGGGTGGACTTCGAGGGCCTCGCCGCGCTCATGGTGGACGCGGACCTCGAACGCGCGAAAGCGGCCGCCGCCGGCAGGGGAGTCTGACGTCATGGCGGGCAAAGCCCTCGTCACGGGCGCGCACGGCTTCGTGGGACGCCACCTCTGCCGTTATCTCGAAACGCGCGAATGGGAGGTCCTACGCACCGACCGGGGCATGGAGGCGGAAAGCGGCCGCGCCTGTGAGCTGACCAACGCCGAGGAAACCGGGGCCTTGGCGGTTTGGGCGGAGAAGCCGGATTGCGTGTTTCACCTGGCCGCGCTGAGTTTCCTGCCCGATGCGGACAGCAGCCCCCTGGCGGCATTCGATGTCAATCTGCGCGGCACGCTGAACCTGACGGAAGCGCTCATCCGCCACGCGCCCGATACGCGGTTCCTGTTCATCGGCAGCGCCGCGTCCTATGGCGTCCCGCACGTTTTGCCCGTCACGGAGGACCATCCGCTCGCGCCGGGCAACCCTTACGCTATCTCCAAGACCGCCGCCGACCACTATTGCGCGTACCTCGACGACACCGGCCGCCTGGATACGGTCCGGCTGCGGCCGTTCAATCATTCGGGACCCGGGCAGCCGCCGCATTTCGTCCTTTCCAGCCTCGCCAAGCAGATCGCCGCGATCGAACACGGCCAGCAAGAGCCTGTCATCCGCGTGGGCAACCTGCACGCCGCCCGCGATTTCACGCACGTCAAGGACGTCATCCGCGCGTATGAACTCGCCGCGCGCCACGGCGCGACGGGGCAAGCGTACAACATCTGTTCCGGCCGGGCGTGGTCCATCGAGGAGACGCTGAACCTGTTCCTTAGGCGGACCCAGGTATCCGTCGAGGTCACCGTCGAGCAATCCCGCCAGCGCGCGTCCGACGTGCGCGAAGTGGTGGGATCGCACGCCAAGTTCACCTCGCTCACCAAGTGGCGGCCCGACACGCCCTTCGAACGCATCCTGGACGACCTTCTTCTCTACTGGCGTCAACATTTCAGCCGGTAGCGGCGTCCGTCACTGACCGCCAAAGCGGTGTTAGGATTTTCCCCTTTGAAGGGGGATCTTTCGAAAATGGGGGAGCGGCATCCCGCCGCTTTCCCACGCACCCTCAACGCGGCAAGCTGACGCGCCTCGTTTTAAGGGCGATCAGGGGGGAATGTTTTGCGCGCCGCCGATCTTAGAGGAGCCCTTCGGCGAACCTCTGGACCCCTGCCCGGCGCCGTTGATCGGCCATCCACCGGTCGTAACGCGCGTCGGCCTTTTCCTGGCGCAGGTGATTGATGATTTCGGAGCGGACCTCCTCGAAGGCGGCATGGCCTTCGTCCTCGCGCTCGTCCACCTTGAGGATATGCGCGCCGAAATCGGTCTCCAGCACATCGCTCACCTGTCCCTCGCCAAGTTCAAACGCCTCGGAGTTCAAGGGCTCAATAAGATCACCGCGTTGCTGCCAGCCCACCAATCCGCCCTCGGCGGCGCCGGGCGCTTCCGAATACTCGCGGGCCAAGTCTCCGAAGGCTTCCCCTTCCTCGACTTCGGCAAGAAGCGCCTCGGCCTGTTCACGGGCCTCCGCCATGCTGTCTTCTCCATCCGCGGGCAAGAAGATTTGGCGCACCCGGACGCGGCCCGGACGCCGGAAACGCTCCCGATTGTCTTGATAGTATTGGACCGCCTCATCCTCACTGACCACCACGGCCTGCTCGAATTGTTCCCGTTGCAGCATGCTCATGTTGACCGCGAGCACTTGGCGCCTTAGGCGAGCCCGGATATCGCTCAACGTTTCCCCGGCCTGTTCGATGTCCTCTCGGAAGGCTTCTTGGGAAGGATAACGCCCCCGCAACTTCTCCAGGCGATCCTCAATGGCGTGGTCCGGCACTTCCATGCCCCGCCGCCGAGCCTCCTGCACCAAAATGAGGTTTTCCACAGCTTGGTCCAACGCTTCTTCCAATAGCTCGTCCCGTCTCTGTTCATATTCCCCGGCAGACAAATCTTCTTGCCGCAATTCAAATAACGCCGGCGCGATCTCCGCCCGCACCTCGCTCATGAGAATGACTTCATCCCCCACCGTCGCGAGTATGGCATCCACGACCTCGCCTTGGTTTTGAGCCGCGGCGAGCCCGGCGGAGGCAAGGCCGAGCGCGAGAATCAGAACGTATCGGAGCATGCTATTAGTCATAAGGATGCTTACCCCTACATTTTTGGGTTATCAACATATATTTCGGTAAAGGTCTATCCCGGAAGAAGCTAGCTTAACAATTTCGCAACTTCTCCACGAGCCCACGAATATCCTAACGGGGATCTTAGCACAGGGCGGCATAAGGCACAACGTGCGCGTTTGGCCGGGGTAGGCGGGTATGCGATAATGTGGGTCCGTTAGGTTCGGCGCGTTTGAGACCGCCCTTTCTTGCATGCGCCCATGCGGCGCGCCGGGAAGGGGGTGGTTCGCGTGTCAGCATTCGAGGCGCGCCAGAGTTGGCGGCTTTGTGAGGGGGGACCACCCCTTGAATTCCGAGGACGTCACGTAAGTGCCCTACAAACCCAAACACCATCTCGCTCCCGACCATGGAAATGGAAACGGGGGGGCGGTTTCTCATAAGTCTGCATCGCTGGTAGAGAGCCATCCGGAACTGTTCGAGCAGCTTCGCGGGGCTCAACGGGTGTTTGACGCTATCGGAGACGCGTTTCTCGTGGTGGATCACGCGGGCCATGTGTTGTACTGCAACAACGCGGCGCGATCGCTGTTGGGCAAGGACATCGACTCCATCACGCCCGGGGAATGGCGCACCCGCTTCCACTATCGCCTCCCGGATGGTTCTCCGTCTCAAAACCTGGACGAATTGCCCCTGATGCGCGCGCTGCGAGGCGAGGCCGTCACGCGGCAGGAGATGCACCTCAGCGGGGAAGGCATCCGCGACGTCTGGGTGAGCGTATCGGCGCGTCCCGTTAACAACGAGGCGGGGCAGTTCGAGTGGGGATACCTCATCGTGCGGGACATCAACCTCCGGAAGTGGTCGGAGGAGAAGATGCGCCTGCACAACCACGCCATGGATTCGGCCAGTGATGGCATTGTGATCGCGGACGCCTTGCAGGACGAGCAGCCCATCATATACGTGAACGAAGGGTTTGAGCGGCTTATGGGGTACAGCCGGGAAGAAGCGCTGGATCAACCGCTGGACGTCTTATTCCATTCGGCAGTAGAAGACGAGGATCCGGCGCGTGCGCGCGACGAACTGAACAAGGGCATGCCCGCCACCCTTGAACTTCAACGGCACACAGGCAAAGAGGGCCCCTCCTGGACGCGGCTCAGCGTTACGCCTATTCACGACCAGACCGACTCGGTCACGCATTTTATCGCTATCTTATCCGACATCACGGATCTCATTGAAACCGAACGCCGGCTTCAGGAAACCAAGGAAGAACTCGAATCGGCCAACGCAAAGATCACGCGGGCCAACCAACGCATGAAGCAAGATCTCGAAGCGGCGGCCAAGGTTCAGCGCAATCTGCTCCCCACCGCCCTGCCCGAGATCGAGCGCCTGCGGTTCGCTTGGAGCCTGGAGGCCAGCGAGGAACTCTCGGGGGATATCCTTAATGTCATCCATCTCGATGACGACCAGGTGGGGATGTACATTCTTGACGTTACGGGCCACGGCGTGGCCTCATCGATGCTCAGCGTGACGGTGAGCCACTTGCTCACGCCCATTCGCAGCGCTACCTCCTTGGTGTTTGAACGCGCGGGAGGGCCAAGCCAGGTGTACCGGGTCGCCTCGCCGGGAAAAGTCGCCACGCGCTTGTCCCGCCGGTTTCGGTGGGATCTCGAAACGGGGCAGTTTTTTACTTTTCTGTACGGCATACTTAATTTCCGCGACAACACGTTTCGGTATGCCTGCGCTGGGCATCCGCCGCCCATCTTGGTGGCGGGCGGGGAGGCGAGACCCCTTGAAGGCACGGGGGATCTGCCCATCGGTCTTGCATCGCCCCGCGCGGCCTTCGCGGAGGCGCGGATAAACCTCGAACCCGGTACGCGGCTTTACTTGTACTCTGACGGCATAGAGGAAGCCATGAACACGCAGGGTGAACTTTTCGGTCTGGAGCGAATGCTTCATCACTTGACCGAACACGCCGGTTCGCCGCTCAGGGAAAGCGTGAACAGCTTGGTTGAGCGCACGCGCCAGTGGCGGGAGGGCGCCCGGCAAGAAGACGACACGTCCCTGGTGGCCGTGGAAGTGCGTGAGTAGCAGGCGCCCAATCGGCGCTGCCATTGTGGATTGTACCGGCTGCAACGGAGGAGCGATACCCCCTAAACCTTTCGGACCACGTGGGAGTTCCTGACAATTACCATCCCGCGCACCTCCCCGTCATCCCCGCGAAACGGAGTGCGAGCGAAATAATGACAAAGCAGACGCGCGATACTTCAATTGGCGCCGTGTTCAGCGCCTTGACCCTGGTAGGTCAGGTCGGGCTGACCATGAGTGCGTCCATCGGTCTGGGGGTGGTGGCGGGCCTGTACTTGGACCGATGGCTTGGAGCAAGCGGGATTGTCCTGGTCCTCATGATTGCGTTGGGAATAGCCGGGGGCGGATACGGCGTGTACAAGTTAATGATGAAGGGAGCCGGCCGATAGAGGGGCGCAGCGGGCGGCGCTTCGGGGAACGGTTTGAAATGAGTTTATGCTCCGTACAGGATGGCGGCCGTTCGTGAAGTGAATAGGCGCAGCGACTTGCGGAAGTCCCTTGGCCGAGGACGAATCTTGCGAAGAATTACTGGACAGTGCTCCAAATACTTGATATTGTAACAGGTTACCGCAAGAACGCGGGCCGCCTCTTGACTTCTGCAAGTCGCTCGACGTTCAGTGTTTTGGGGCTTATCCCCCGTCAGCAGCGGTGAGGGTGTCTCCAGCGTGCTCCCCAATGAAGAGTAGGAACGTAGAATAGGGACTAAAGGTCTCAATGGATAATGGCGATAAACAATTCAGGTTGCTGACGGTTCAGCTAACCACCCTGGCCACCGTGGTATGCGCTGCGCTGGCCCTCGTGTTCGACCGCGCGTTGGCGCACGGCGTGCTTTTGGGAGGGATCGCGGGAGCGTTGAGCTTTTGGCTGATGGCGCGGCGGATCGGCAAAGTTGCATCGGAAGCCCCCAGCAAGTTACAATCCACTGCTTTTCGTTGGACGTTGGTCCGCATCGCGCTATACGGGGTGGTTTTGTATCGCGCTTACACGCTTGACGTGGATACGGGGTATGGGCTCATCGGGGCGGCCGGGGGCCTGTTTCTGGTCAAGCTCGCGATGATTCTGCTTGGGGCCGCCGGTCTAGATCTCACGAAGCAAGCAAAGTGATTCCATGGACGATATAGGGGAACGTTACATCTTATATTACCTTCCCGGGACCAATATCGAGATCCCGATGGGAGGGCTCAATCCATACACCATTCTCAACACCGTACTGGTAATGGTGGCGTTGTGGGGGTTGATGTATGCCGCGACCCGCCGCCTCTCCTCTGTTCCAAACCGCGGCCAGGCGGCGGTTGAATGGATGGTGGGCGCGTTTGACAATCTGGTGGCGTCTTCGCTTGAAATGGATCAAGAAAAGAACCGCCGCTTCTTTCCCCTGATCACCTGCATGTTTCTTTTCCTCGTGCTGGCCAATTTCATGGGGTTCTTACCAGGGCCCTGGTTCGAAGAGCCGACGGCGGATCTCAGCACCACACTCGGCTTGGGCATCCTGGGCGTGGGGATAGCTATTGTTTGCGGCATCGCCGCCAAAGGGATTTTGGGATATCTCGAAGAGCTGCTGGGGCCCTTGTGGCAACAACCTGGAATCGCGGGCAAAGTTTCCGCGCTTTTCTTTTTTCCTTTGAATGTTGTGAGCGAGATTTCCAAAGTTCTATCGATCTCGTTCCGTTTGTTTGGAAATATTGTGGGCAGCGCGGTGCTCATGGTGGTAATCTCCCACCTTGTGTTCTATATGGTGTTGCCCATCGGCTTGTTGGTTTTCTTCGTGTTTTTTGTGGGCGCCATCCAGGCGTTTGTGTTTGCGATGTTGACCCTTACCTACATATCCGTGGCCATAAAGTAAGGCGTGGCCCGGCTTTTCTATGGACAGTTGACGGGAACTGGCAGTGGAACCTCAAACACTTGAAGCGATCGGCCGGATTTTCGGCGCGGGCATAGCGGTTGGCTTGGGCGGCATTGGCGCGGGTATCGGCATGGGCATGGTTGCCGCCAGCGGCGACGAAGGCCTCATGCGGCAACCCTCGCAACACAACTCCATGGTTCGCACAATGCTTATTGGGCAAGCCGTCGGCGGAGGGACCGTTAGCGTGTTCCCGTTGGTTATCGCCATTCTTATTCTGTTTATGCCCGCGACGGATCCCGAGCAAGTGGGGGGCAACTTCGTCGCCACAATGATTGGCGCGGGCCTCGCCATCGGGCTGGGCAGTTTTGGCAGCGGTTTAGGGTGTGGCTGGCCCGGGGCCACCGCTTGCGATGGGGTCGCTCGCAATCCCCGTAAGATCACGCCCATCACGTTGCGCATGGTCATTGGCCAGGCAGTGGCGCAATCGCCGACCATTTTTTCCATGGTCGTCGCCTTGCTGCTCCTATTCACCCAACAACCAGGGACCGATGTGATTCACATCGGCATTGTGTTAGGAGCGGGCCTCGCCGTCGGAGCGGGCGCGCTGGGGCCCGGCATCGGCAGCGGCATCGCGGCGGGCGGCGGGATCACCGGTATCGGCAAATGGCCCCAGAATCAGGACACCACCTTTCGTAACATGCTCGTGGCGCAGGCGGTGTGTCAAACGCCGGCCATCTTTGGATTGCTTGTGGCCTTTGTGTTGTTCACGCGCCAGGCCATGGAGCCCGGCTGGACGAGCCTCGCCCAGCTCTTGGCCGCTGGCATCGCGGCAGGCTTTGGAGGCATTGGCGCGGGCATTGGCAGCGGCTTCGCGGGCGAGACGGCGTGTGAGGCCATCGCGGCCCGCGTTCGCAGCGAGAACGTTATCCTTCGCACAATGCTCACGGGGCAGGCGGTCTCGCAGACCACCGCCGTGTACGCCTTGGTCGTCGCGCTGGTTGTTTTGTATATCGCATAAGCCCCCCGAACTCAGGTTGGGGGCGCGCACCCACATTACAGTAAGGGAGTTGATTCAATGGATGTAGGAACCATTTCGGCGGTGTTGCACACTGTCATGAGTCAGGCGTCCGAGGAAGGAGCAGGGGCCATAACAGGCGGCGAACTGCTTCAAGCGGCGTCTTTTATCGGCGCGGGGATCGCGATGGGCTTCGGCGCCATTGGCCCTGGCATTGGTCAGGGGTTCGCGGCCGGCAAGGCCTGCGAGGCCATCGGCCGCAGCCCGGATAACTCAAACCTCTTGACGCGCACCATGCTTCTGGGCCAGGCGGTCGCCGAGACGACGGGCATCTACTCCTTCGTCATCTCGTTGCTCCTGTTGCTCTACTTAGCGTAACGCAATACGCGGTTTGATGGCCCGGAATAGGATGACCATGATGAACGCTGACAACATATCGCGACGCTCCGCCGCCCTTCCGGGAAAACGCAAACCCAATACCCCGCGCTCCGCTTGTTCTTACGCGGTAACCGCTCGGAGGGATGCGCCCCAGTATGATTGTTGTTAACTTTACCCTGCTGGTTCAGGTCGGGCTTTTCCTTCTGTTCATGGTGGTCTCGCACCGCTACTTCCTAAGGCCGGTGCTGAACGTCATCGATCAACGGGAACACACAATCGAGGACGAGCAAACCCAGGCCGAGAAGCTTCAAGAGGAAGCCGAACGGTGCGAGGAGCACTATGCGCGCGAACTGGCTTCCGCGCGCCGGGTGGCCGCCCACCGCATTGAGGAGGCCCGCCGCAAGGCGCTTGATGAGCGGTTTGATGTCATTCAACGGGCTAAACAGGAAAGCGCCGCCCGCCTCGAAGAGGCGCGGGAAACGCAACGCGAACGGCTGGCCCAGGAACGGCGGCGGTATCAAGACATAGCGCCGCAGATCGCCCAGATTATTGATGCCCGTTTGCGCGGGGGAGGGCCGCTGAATTGAGTCCGGTAAAGCGGTTTTTCCTCAGCCTGCTGGCCGTTTATCTCGTAGTGGCCGTTCTCATTCTCGCGGTTGTTGGTTCCCCGCAATTGAGCGCGGATTATCTCGAGGAACACCAAACCGACCACGATCGCTATCTTGAGATCATCCACAGCCCCGAATACAAGAAGCACCTCCAGAATCCGGAATTGCATCCCGCGGAGGGCGCGCTGGCCGAGGACGTGGCGTTCGTGCAAGAGTACGAAGCCCGGCCGGAATTCCAGGCGGCTGCGTGGCGGCGCGACATTTCGGTCTTTCTGTTTGAATGTCTGAATGCCGGGGCGCTGCTGGCCATCGCCATCCGCTTTGGGCGTAAGCCGCTTCTTGAGTTCCTTGATCAACAAGTCGCCGATGCGCGTAAACGTTTGGAGTGGGCTCAAGAACACCGGCGAAAGGCCGAGGAGCGCAAGAAGCAGGCGCAAAAACAGCTGGACGGCTTGGAGCAGCGGCGCCGGGAGATTACCGCGCACACCCAAACGGTCATTCATCAAGAGCGGGAACGCATCCGGAACGCGACCGAGCAAAACCTCGCCCAAATCGAGACCGAAACCAACGAACGCATTCGCGTCGAGGAACTGCGAACCACCCTGCGCATCAAGCGGGAACTCGTGGAACAGGCCGTGGCCGAACTGCGAGAGCGCTACGCAGCGGAACGCTCGGAGGAGACGCTGGCCCAGTTGGTCGAGGACTTCGCCCGTAGTTTGGAGCGGACTTCATGAAAAACCGCTTAATCGCCACCCGGTACGCTCAAGGCCTCAGCATGGCCCTTGACAGAGATAGCGACCTTGAGACGGTGCTGCACGGGCTTCAGCGCTTCGCGGATCTGTTGGAGCGACACGAGGAACTCCGGGCGGTGTTGCTAAACCCATCGCTGAACCGCAAGATGCGCGTTGCGTTGCTTGAAGGCGTGTGCGCCCATGACGAAACGCCGGTGTCAGCGGTCCGCTTGCTGGATCTCATGCTGCGGCGGGGCCGCTTGGTCTATACGCGCGACGTGGCTGAGATATTTGAACAAATCGTTGACGAGCGGCTCAACCGCGTCGAAGCGTGGGTGACAACCGCCATCCCCCTTACCGAGGACTTGGAGGAGCGGTTGCGCCAGGGCCTAGCCCACTATTCGGGCAAGGCGGTGCGAATGGACCTCCAGGTGGACCCCCGTATCATTGACGGGGTGGTGGTGCGGATGGGCGAGCAGGTTATCGACGGCAGCCTCTACACCCAACTGGAGCGGTTGAAGGAAACGCTGCTCACAGAGGAGATGGTATTCGATGAAACTAGAAGCGACTGAAATCACCGAGATTATCAAGCACCACGTCTCCGGCTACGAAACCGGCGTGGACATCAATGAAGTAGGCACGGTGATTCAGGCCAGCGATGGCATCGCCCGGTTGTATGGCCTTCAGAATGTAATGGCCAACGAACTCCTGGAGTTCCCGCACGATGTGAAAGGCATGGCGCTCAACTTGGAAGAGGACAACGTCGGCGTTGTTCTGTTTGGCGATTATGAGCTGATTAAGGAAGGCGACAGCGTCCAACGCACGGGCCGCATCACGGGCACGCCCGTAGGAGAGGGCATGCTGGGCCGTGTGGTCAACGCCTTGGGCGAGGCCATTGACGGGCGGGAGCCGATTACGGCTTCCGAGCACAATCCCACCGAACGCATCGCGCCGGGCATTGTCGAGCGGGAGCCCGTAAAAGAACCCCTGCAGACGGGGATCAAGGCGATTGACGCGATGACCGCCATCGGCCGGGGGCAGCGCGAGCTGATCATTGGAGACCGCCAAACCGGTAAGACCGCCATTGCCATTGATACAATTATCAATCAAAAAGACACCGATGTAGTGTGTATTTACGTGGCTATTGGGCAGAAGCAATCCACGGTGGCCCGCGTTGTCGAGGAACTCAAGGAATACGGGGCCTTTGACCACACGGTGGTTGTGTCGGCCGGGGCGGCCGAGGCCGCTCCCCTGCAATACCTGGCGCCCTACACGGGCTGCGCCATCGGCGAGTACTTCCGCGACCAAGGCAAGCACGCGCTGGTGGTGTATGACGACCTGACCAAGCATGCGGCGGCGTATCGTCAGCTGTCTCTGCTGCTTCGCCGTCCGCCGGGCCGCGAAGCCTACCCCGGCGACGTCTTCTATCTCCATTCACGTCTGCTGGAGCGCGCGGCCAAACTCCACGATTCGAAGGGCGGCGGCACCCTTACCGCGTTGCCTATCATCGAAACACAGGCGGGCGACGTATCGGCGTACATACCGACCAACGTCATCTCAATTACCGACGGCCAAATCTACCTGGAGAGCGAGCTGTTTTACTCTGGCGTGCGTCCCGCGATCAACCCCGGTCTCAGCGTATCCCGCGTGGGCGGGGCGGCTCAGCTGAAAACCATGAAAAAGGTGGCGGGCACGTTGCGCATCGAACTCGCTCAGTACCGGGAACTTGAAGCTTTCGCTCAGTTTGGCAGCGACTTGGACAAGGCGACCCAAGACCAGCTCAACCGCGGCGCCCGGCTCGTCGAGATTCTCAAGCAACCCCAATTCAGCCCGGCGCCCGTGGAAGAGCAGGTGCTCATCATCTACGCCGCCACGAACGGCTTTCTCGACCCCATCCCGCAGCAGGCCATTGGGCGGTATGAACGCGAACTATTTACCTATATGCGAACCGAACAACCCGAGCTTCTCGAGAAACTGACGCAGGGCGGCGAACTCACCGATGAGATCCGCCAGGAATTGGACACGGCGCTGAAGGCGTTTGGCGAAACGTTTAACCCCGAAGAAATCGAGACGTAAACCATGCCGAGCTTGCAGGACATCAAGCGGCGCATCCGGAGCGTGCGCAATACGCAAAAGATCACCCGCGCCATGAAGATGGTGGCGGCGGCGAAATTGCGGCGGGCGCAAGACTCCCTGGCGAATGTGCGGCCCTACGTCACCCACATTCGCGGGCTTACCGAACGGCTCGCCGCGCGCGCCGAGGAGCCCCATCCGTTTCTGGAAGAGCGCTCCCGGGAGCTGCCGGCCGCCCTGGTGGTCATCACCGCCGATCGGGGGCTTTGCGGCGGATTCAACGCCATCCTCGTCAACGAAACGCTCCGGCTGTTGCGGGAGCAGTTCGCTTCTCGCACCGTCAAGCTCAGCGTGGTGGGCTGGCGGGGCTCGGAGACCCTCCGGCGGCGCGGCGCGGAACTGGAAGCCGCGTACAGCCAGGTGGATGACGATTCCCCCCAGCGCTTGGGCCGTACAATCGCCAACCGCTTCATGGAAGCGTATCGGGCGGAGGAAGTCGGCGAGGTCTATTGCCTCTTCAACGAGTTCCGCTCCGCCATTAATCAGCCTTTGCGGCTTGAGCGGTTATTGCCCATGCAAGCCGAAAGCGATCGGCAAGATCCCACCGTTGATTTTATGTATGAACCGTCGGCTGAAGAAGTGTTGGATCACCTCCTCGTCAACTATTTGCGCGTGGAGATGAGCCGAATGCTCCGCGAGGCGGCCGCCAGCGAACACGGTTCCCGGATGACCGCCATGGATTCAGCCACGAACAACGCCGGCGAGGTTATCGACCGGCTCACCCTGCAATACAACCGCGTGCGGCAAGACGCCATTACACGCGAAGTTATCGAAGTTGTAAGCGGAGCGGAGGCCCTCTGAGAATGACGCAAGACACGACGCAAGAAAAACCCGTGGGCCACGTGGCCCAGATCATCGGGCCGGTGGTGGATGTTTCGTTTCCCCACGGACACTTGCCCCCGATATACAACGCCCTTGAGATCGAACGGTCTGAAGAACAAGGCGGGCGGCTTGTGCTGGAGGTGGCCCAGCACCTTGGCGAAAGCGCGGTTCGCGCCGTGGCCATGCAAAGCACGGAGGGCCTAACCCGCGGCGCCGAGGTGCGCGACACCGGCGAATACATCTCGCTGCCCGTGGGCAAAGAGATCTTGGGCCGGATCCTTAATGTGGTCGGCGACCCCGTTGACGAGCAGGGACCGATTGAAACGGAGGAGCGGTGGCCCATTCACCGTCCCGCCCCCGCCTTCGAGGAGCTTGAAACAAACGCCGAGATTTTCGAAACGGGCCTGAAAGTCATTGACCTGCTCGCGCCCTATTCGCGCGGGGGCAAAACCGGCTTGTTCGGCGGCGCCGGGGTGGGCAAGACCGTGCTCATCATGGAGCTGATTCACAACGTCGCCACCAAACATGGCGGGTATTCCGTGTTTGCCGGGGTGGGCGAACGCACACGCGAAGGCAACGACCTCTGGCTTGAAATGACGGAGAGCGGCGTCATCAACAACGCGGCCCTCATCTACGGCCAGATGACCGAGCCGCCCGGCGCCCGGTTGCGCGTGGGACTGACCGGCCTGACCGCCGCGGAATACTTCCGCGACGAGGGCGGCCAGGACGTGCTCCTGTTCATTGACAACATCTTCCGCTTCAGCCAGGCCGGCATGGAGGTATCGGCGCTGCTGGGCCGGATGCCGAGCGCGGTGGGCTATCAACCAACGCTGGCCACCGAGATGGGCGAATTGCAGGAACGCATCACCACGACGAAACGGGGCTCCATCACATCGGTCCAGGCCGTCTACGTTCCCGCGGACGACCTCACCGACCCGGCCCCCGCCACAACCTTCGCCCATTTGGACGCCACCACCGTGCTGTCCCGTCAGATCTCGGAGCTGGGCATCTATCCCGCCGTGGACCCGCTGGATTCAACTAGCCGGATCCTCGACCCGCGCATCGTCGGCAATGAACACTACCGCGTGGCGCGGGGCGTGCAAGAGATCTTGCAGCGGTATCGCGAACTTCAAGACATCATCGCTATTCTGGGCATGGACGAGCTATCCGAGGAAGACAAGGAGACCGTGAACCGCGCCCGCCGGATTCAGCGTTTCTTGTCCCAGCCCAACTTCGTGGCGGAGCAGTTCACCGGCATGCCCGGCAAGTATGTAAGCCTCGCGGACACCATCCGGAGCTTTTCCGAGATTCTCGCGGGCGATCACGACGATCTGCCCGAAAACGCCTTCATGTACTGCGGGGCCATTGAGGACGCCGTGGAAAAGGCCAAGAAACAGACGAGCGCCGCCTGATGAGCGACCAATCCGACACCGTGCGCCTCGAAATCGTCGCCCCCGAACGGGCCGTCATGCAGATGGACGTGCGAGAGGCCATCATTCCGGGCGTCGACGGGTTGTTCACCGTGATGCCCGGCCATACGCCTTTTTTCACCATGACGCGGCCAGGGGCGGCGATCGCCGTCGATCCCAAAGGCGAGGAGCATTTCTTCGCTGTTACCGATGGTTTTGTCGAGGTTTTGGAAGATCACATAGTCCTTCTTCCGTTCACAGCCGAACACGAAGAAGAGATCGACCGCGATCGCGCCGAGGCCGCAAAGAGGCGCGCTCAACACCGCCTTCGCGAACGCGAGGAAAACATCGACTATGCCCGCGCCGAGGCCGCGCTTGACCGCGCCTACGCCCGCCTCCAAGCGCACTCGCGTATGCATTACTGAGCGGGGGACCGGCAAGACCTATTCGTAGAGGGAGTTACCCGCCATGTTGTGTTTTCCGCGCGCCGGCGTTTTCGTCCTCATGAGCGCCGTGCTGCTCGCGTCCGCCGCCATCCCCGCCACGGCCGCGGAGGATATCCCGGGTTGGGCTCATCAAGCGATGGAAGACTTCGCGGCGTGGGACGCCCAGAACAGTTGGCCAGAGGATTCGGTGCTGTTCGTGGGAAGTTCCACCATCCGGCGTTGGAATACGCGTGAGTATTTCCCCGATCTTCCCGTCATGAACCGCGGTTTCGGCGGTTCATGGATCGCTCACGTGAACCATTTCATCGAGGAAACGGTCCTCAAGTATGAGCCCAAGGTGATCGTCTTTTATGCTGGAGACAACGACATCCACGGCGGCGAATCGCCGGAAGAGGCGCTGGCTGAATACACGCGATTCGTGGAGACGGTGCAAGAACGTCTTGGCGAGACGCCGATCGTATTCATGGGCATCAAGCCCTCCCCCTCCCGCTGGTCCGATTGGCCCGGCATGGCGGAAGCCAATCGCCTGATCGAGGCGTACAGCGAGGATGAAGCCCATCTCCACTATTTCGATACGGCCTCGTCTTTGCTATTGCCCAACGGCGAGCCCGATCCGGATTTGTTCGTGGACGATGAACTGCACGTCAACGATGCCGCGTACGAGATGTGGACCGCCGAACTGACCCCGCTGCTCATGGAGTTGCTGAACAGCGGGCACGAGAGCTGAGCTGTTCGTCCGGGGAATCCCGGGTAAGCCTCAACCGCCGCATAGGCCGACGCGATCTATCTTGCCGCACCTATTGTTAGCCCCTGAAACAGAAGGTTATCCTCAACTAATAGGTGAGGACGTACCGCCGGCGTCTCGCCGGCATTTGTTGGCCGCCTGGAAGGCGGCGATACGGTTCTGACGAATCCTTATTTGCCCATGTGCGGTAGGTGGCTCACTTGACAACGCCCCGCCGAGGATCCGGTAGAATGGCGGCGTTGGTGAAAACAGCCAGTGGACGAACATTAGAGGCATTACCCACGGAGGCGCAATCATGATGCTTTTTCGGTGGATGGCGGTCCTCTTTCTCGCCGCCGGTCTTTTCGGGGGGTGCGCCACGGACACGGCGGATACACCCTCTCCCGGACGCGCGGATCAAACCGGGCAACCGGACATCACGGATTCCGTAGAGGACGACACGGCTCCCGGCCCCCCAGCGCCCCAGCAGCCCCCGGCGCCCAACGCGCTAGCCGTGTACCAAGGCGAGTTTCCCACGGCCAGCGGCGCGGGACGAACAGTGCGCTTCGAGATGTATGGCGGCGGAAATGCGTGGCTTATTTCGGAGTACGCCGGGGAACCCGAACCTATTGTGGAGCGCGGCTTCTGGGAGGTCGAGGATGACTACCTCATCTTCCGCTTGGCGGAGGATCCCGCCGACCCCTATCTGATCTGGAGCTTCGCGAATGGCGCCCTCGAACCCGAGGAGTGGGATCGTACGCATTACGGTTCCGAAGGCCTCCCCCTGGAACGGCTCGACTGACGACTGCGGGAGCGCGCCCCGGTATCTTTGACACCGCTTTCGAGGCGGCCTGGAAATGCCGGCAAGATGCCGGTGTTACGGGGATTCGGCCAAAGTGCGGATGGGACGCGCCGCTGCTCCAAGGGGAAGGAATGTGACGATCCACGGGGCCGAAAGCGAGGGCGTTGCGCGCAGGCAGTGGAGCGGTTGGCTCGTCCGCGAGGGATTGCCGTTGGCGGCGTTGATCGTGGCGGCGTGCGTCCTCGTGTTTCCGGGCGTGTTTCTGCGCGGCGAGGTCATCAGTCCGGCCGACGTGCTCTTTCACATGGCCCCTTGGGCCGAATACGCGCCGCCTGGGTGGGAAGCATCCCGCAACCTGCTCATGGTGGACGTCATCACCGTCCTCCGGGCGCACTACACCGCCATGGCCGGCGCGCTTGAGGCCGGGGAGTGGCCGTTGTGGAATCCCCTTCAGCTCACGGGCATCCCCCTCCTCGCCAACTACATCAGCGCCGTACTTTATCCCCCCCGCCTGCTCTTCGCGGTCTTCAGCACGGATATCGCGAAGACCGTCTACCTCCTCGCGCAACTCTCGTTCTGCGGCCTGAGCGCGTACGTCTGCGCGCGGGGGCTCAAGCTCACGCCCCCCATGGCCCGTCTCGCGGCCGCCGCGTGGATGCTGGCCAGTTACAATCTCGTCTGGGCCCAATGGACACAGACCGAGGTCACCCCATGGCTGCCTATTGCGTTCCTTGGAACCGAGTGGATTGTCCAGCGCCGCTTGTACAAGGGGTTTTACGCCTTGCTGGCCGGCGGTTTGTTGATGCTCTTGGCGGGGCATCCCCAGAACGCGTTCGCCGCTGGCTTAGGGCTCGCCGTCTACTTTCTTTTCCGTCTGGCGTTGGAGCGGCACAGATTAAGTATGCACGGCCGCGCGGCCGGTGTGTTCGCCGCCGCGTGGGGCCTCGCCCTGCTCACGGCGATGGGGCAAATCTTGCCCTTCGCAGAGTACTTGGCGAACGCCGGCGCGCTCAAGGAGCGGCCGGGGACGCCGGACGTGGATTGGCTCACGCCGGGGGCGGTTGTGTCTCTTTGGGTCCCGCGCTTCTTTGGAGCGGCCACGGACGGCAACCATTGGGGCGAGAACAACGCGAACTACCATAGCATGCTGTATTGCGGCATGTTGGCGTGGTGCGGCGCGGCCTTGCTACTGGCCCACGGCAAACGCGCCGCCTTGCGCGCGCGGCAGGGGTTCGCCCTTGCGGGGGCGGCCGGTGTGTCGTTCTTGCTCGCCTTCAATGCGCCGCCGCTACAATGGGTTCACGAACTCCCCGGCTTCAACACGATACATATCGCCTACCACAGCACGTTCGCCCTTTTCGCGCTTCCTCTCCTCGGGGTCATGGGCATCGCTTTCTGGCTGAAACAAGACCGCGCGTGGCGTCAGCTTTGGCCCGCCGCGATCCCCGCCGCCCTAGGGGCGATCGTGGTGATGACGGCTTGGCTGTTTTTTGAGGGCCGGATCCAGCTCGAGGGCTTGGAAGCATACACGCGCACGCAAATCGGGTTGGCGGCGCTGTTTCTGGGCCTTTCCGCTCTCGTACTCGCCCTGCCCGCCGCCGCATCGCATCTGAAAGAGACCAGCCCGTGGCGCGGCCGCGTGTACAGAGCGGTCCCTCTCGCGGCGTTGATGGTGTTGAGCGCGGACCTGCTCGTTCACAATCGCAATCTCAATCCCACGCTGCCCGCGGAACACGTCTTCCCGGACACAGCCGTGACGGACTACCTCCTTAAGCAACCGGATCCCATCCGGGTGGCCACGGGCGAGGCGGGCATCCCCTCGGCCATCCTGCCCACTTACGGCATCGAGGAATGGCTGGGCTACGACAGCCTCCATCCCGCGCGGATTGTCCGGTTACAAGAGACCTTGGGGGAGCGCATCTGGGGAAATCCCGAGCCGGTGCGGGCGGTGACGCATATCCTGCACAATCCCGCTTATCCTCCCACGTTTCCCCTTGAAGAACATCCCGAACGCTTCACCCTCGAGGCGGAACTGGATGGCATCGAGATCTACCGAAACGAAGCCGCGCTGCCCCGGGCGTTTTTGACGGGGAGCTATGAGGTTCACCAGGATGTGGACGCCTTGTTCGCGCGAATGCTCGAACGGGATTTTGACCCCGCCGAAACAGTTTTGCTGGAGGAGGAGCCGCCGGACGGATTCACGCCCCATCCCGCTGGGAAACAAGGGACGGCGGAAGTTGCCGCGCGCACCCATAACACCGTGACTATATCCGCCGAGGCGCCCGCCCCCGCCATGTTGGTGCTAGCCGACGCCTATTATCCGGGTTGGCGGGCCACCCTCAACGGAGAGCCCGTCCCCATCCTCCCGGCGTACCACGCCTTCCGCGCGGTGGCCCTGCCGGAAGGGGAGCACGAAATCGTCTTTCGCTATGCGCCCGCCAGCCATCGCTGGGGCATCGGCCTGTCGCTCGCTGGCATGGCCCTGGGCGGCGCGTTGCCCTTCGTGCGCCGTCCTCAGCGATCCTCTTGACGCGCCGAGACGGCCTCCTCCACCTCGCTCAGCAGCCGCCCGATGTGAAACGGTTTGGCCAGACATGCCCGCGCGCCCGCCGCAACGATCTGCTTACGATCCTCTTCGTTGATATGCGTTGTCATGACAATCACCGTGGCGGCGTCCCGGGCCTCGCTAAGCCATCGCGGGAGCGTATCCATGGCGCGGGCGGCCGTGGGAATATCCAGCAGAACCACGTCCACATCGCCCTTCTTGAGAAGCGGCCGCGCACTCGCGCTGGCGGGCGCTATTTGGACCGCGTAGCCGCGTTGCCGGAATGTCTCGGAAAGGATGTCGCAGAGGGCCTCGTCGTCATCCACAATCAAGACCTTGGGCGCGCGGCCCGTTTTTCCTTGGCCCGCGTTCACACCACTGGCGGCGTCAGCCGATCCGGCCTGCGCATTGGCTTCCTCCCGCTGTTGAACAGCGCCCCACATCCGCGCGCCAGGCTCGATGCGCGGAAACTGCATGACCTGAAACGCGTCCTCGTCAGACGCCGGCGCATCGATGTCTTGCGCGCTGTTGTCCGCGGCGGCGCTGGGGCCAGGTTCCGGGGCCGCGTCTTGGGCTGGCGGCTCATGCGCGGTCTCCGGTTCAATGGGACCGAGATTGGCTTGGCACGCTTTGGGCTCGCTTGCATCCGAAGGGGATTCGTCCGCGGCGGAGGCATATGGGAGGGGTTTACCAGGGGGCGCGGACGCCGCCTTGAGCAGCCGAAACGCCACAAAGAAGGCCCCATCGTTGCGCCGTCCGAATTCGACGCCGCCGCCGAAGGTTTCCAGTTGTCTCCGGACGGCCGCAAGGCACAATGCCCAAGGCGCTTCCGGGGGCGCTTGGTGATGTTGAAACGCCGCGGCGAGTTCTTCCGCGGGCGCCGCGCCTCCCTCGGCCGTGACCTGGAGACAGGTCATGCCGTGCGGGCTTTCCGGGCGCGCGTGAAGCCGAAGGCGGGCTTCGTCCGCGGCGGGATAGCGTCCGAAAAACTCCAAAACGCCGCGGAGCGCCCGGACCAGGCGGCCCCCGCCCGGCCCGCGAACAACAACATCCTCCACCTCAATGTCGAGCCGATAATTGACTTGCTCCAAGGCTTCCTTCGTGGCGTCGAGGGCGTGCTCGACGATCTCCGTCACGGACTGCTCGGTGAACGCGGTTGCGTGGGGAGACGCCCACGCCTGCATATCCGCCAACATGTCTTGAATACGCTCAACCTGGTCCCCTAGGGCCAGCAGTGAGCCGTTGTAGCCTTTTTCCTCGCGCAGAAACTCCAGGTTGCGCGCCAAGGATTCAACCGGCTGCCGGGCCGTCCGGGCGAGGCGCTCGACCATGTCCGCGAGCCCGGCTTGCGGCGCCATGCTCTGGTCTGGGGCGGCGTGTTGAATCTGCCGGTATCCCACCTGAGCCAGCGTCTCGGTCTCCCGCTCGCGGTTGAGGCGGACATGACATCGCGCCGCGGCCTGAGCCCCGAACCGCGCCAGCGCTTCAATGTACTCCATCTCCTCGCGTCCCACGGGGTCGGGCGAACCCGCGAGGTCGAACACGAGGCGCCCGTACACGCAATCCCCGTCGATTAACGGAAAGGCCACCAAGTCCCGCATGGACCGCAGGCTCTCCGCGCCGGGCATGGGGTCCGGCGAGGAGGGCCGGTCCAAACCGGCGAAGGCGTGGAAATGCGGCATGGCCCCTCCGCCGTTGTCCTCTCCCTCTTCGGACCTCGTCAATGCGATATTCTGCACGCCCACGGGTTCGGCGCCGCGGCGCCACGCCCCCACGAGTACGGCTTCTTCACATGGGTCAGGCAACAGACACAGACCCGGCGTACCGGGCAACACGGCTTGCGCGGCGCGTCCAATCGCCCCGGCGAGTCCGCTGAGATCGGTGATATCGGCCGCCTCGCTCGCGAACGCCAAGAGGCGTTCATGATTCACGAACTGGCGTTCCCGGGACGACGCGCTGCGAATGCTTTGCTCGATCTCCTCCACGATGCTGTTGAGATGTCCCTGGAGTTCCTCCCAATCAAGGGGGAGGGGTTCTCCGCCGGGATGAACCATTTCCGTCTTGCGCTGGACTTCCTTGCGCGCCCATCCGACGAGTTCCTCCACGGCGGCGGGCTCCATATCAACCCGTTGCGCCAGGGATTTCGAGAGGGACCCTTCATCGGGCTCCACCGCCAGCCGCGCAAGCGTATTGGCAGCGGACACAATGCGGAACAGGCCCGGCGGCGCGGAATCCCCGGCGAGCGAACCCGCGGGCATGTGATGCAACCAGATGACGCGGCTCAAAAGCTCGGGCGCGCCGGCGCTTTCCGTCAGCCACTTTCCCCCCAGGGCATGGTCCACGCCAAAAACGCGGTGTTCGGCGTCCAGGCCCGCCGCGCCGCCCGCGTTCACGGCGGGCCAGTGGCCGCTCAATGAATCCGGGGCCGCCCTGAGATACAGCCATTTGCCCACATCGTGAAGCAAACCCGCGGCATAGGCGGTGTCCGGGTCCGCCAGGGCCAGCTCGGCGGTCTGCCGGGCAAGCCGTGCGGCGATATGCGCCGAAGCGAGGGCATGGCGCCATAGGCCGAGATGGCAGTGATTCGGGATATCCGAAAGCGGCCGCCACAGGGCGGGCAAGGCTGGCACAAGCAGGGCGCGGAGACCGGCGGATCCCAAGCTCTCAACGGCGGCCTTTATGGAGGGCTGGGAGAAATAGTTTGCCCCACTCAACGGAGCCGCTCGCCCCAAGACCAGCACCGACAGGACAGGATCAAGGCTCACCCACTCACTCAGGCAGGCGGTCCTTCCCTCTTCTTGCAGCAGACGTATGATTACGCCGGGAATGATGGGTAACGCATACGGGTTTTCCAAGGTTTCGCGAATCTCATACCGGCTCATTGGCTTTCCACCCCTATAGTGCCGCCTGTTTCATTTATGCCGTGGTAAAACCAAGCCCCCCTTAACCCGGCCGGCGAGGAGCATGGTCCCGGATGGGGAGGACTACTGCCGAATGTCCCCGTCCATTACGCTACACATCATAACGTAAGTGGAGCCTCAAATACCACATCATATTGGGGCGGGAGGGTGTATTGGAAAACCTAAGCCGTGATGGAAAAGGAGCGCTTGGAGAAAGGGAGACACTGATCTTAATGGGATAACGCGCGCACGCAACGCACTATACCCACTACAAGCGCGAGGGAGAGGCCCGCGACAAAACAGACGAGGCCCCCCACGTAGAGGCCCACAGCGATGTTACCAACCCGCAAGCCATAGCCGGCCGCGACGGCCGCCACGCCAAATACGGCGAGCAACAGGCCTGTTACCGCGAAGTCTTGCCCTTGGACGTGAGAAGGTTGGGCGGAGAATTCCGCCAGGGTCTTCGGGATATCCGCCGCCCCGTTTACCTTGTCCGGGTGCTTGGCGAGCCACTGGAGGAAACGGCGCTTGATCCGGTAGTCACACCAGAGACGGAGAAGCCCGCGCACAACAACGCCGAACAGCGTGAGCACGGCAACCAACAGAAAGAGGGCGACAATGAATCCGGCAAACTCTGGCATAATAGGGCTGGCTTTCTTTTGCGTTCAACACCTGCTACTGTGGGGGCGCATGCATGCAACCACGAGGGAGCGCATGCCAGAAGCCTATTCTAGACCCCCGTCTTTGCGCGTTCCAGTCAGTCAGACCATTTGGGTCCTCGCGCCGTTTCACGCCCATGGCGATGACGCCGCCATTGCGCGGAACCCCAGCAGTGGAGACCTGACACCCGCTGGGCCGATTAATGGTCCAATTAACGATGATGAATCCTTTGCTTAAGAGCTTGCTAACCGCAGCCACTGTAACCGCGATGGTGCTGGCGTGTTCCATTGCGTTAATCGCGCCCCAGCTCCGCATGTCGGTGGTGGGGCCTCCCGCCGTTCAAGAGAAACGGCATTATACCTTTGACGCCATCCAGCGGCTCCGCCTGGAAAACAACGATGGCGCGCTTCGGGTGCGGCCCCATGAAGGGGATGCCGTTGAAGTGGAGGCGCGCATCACAATGTATACGTATTCGCCGGAAGACGGCCCCATGGCGCGGGAGTATAGGGATTCGCTCCTTGTCGCGGAAGCCGCGAACGGCGCGCTGACGCTTATTAGCGAACCGGACGAGCGGCCCGGCGAGTTGAAGGTGTTCGTGGATTATGCGATCCGGGTGCCCGTGGGGACGGATTTGCATATTGATAACGGCAATGGCAATGTCTGGGTGGGCCGGGGAAGCGGTCAGGTGAATGTGCAGGGCCGGAACGCCGATCTCGAGGTGTTCGCCCCACGGGGAAAAGTGACAGCCCGGACCACCAATGGCCGTATCCGCGTGCTGGAAGCTCCGCATGGCGCCGATCTGGAAACGGTGAACGGAAATGTGTACGCTCACGTGAGCGGGGGGAGACTGAGGGCCGATAGCACCAACGGGGCCGTGGTGGCCCGCGTGCTCGACGCGGAGGTGGAGGCCTGTGACCTAACGTCCAAGAACGGGGGGATCACGGTCGTGTTGAGCGAACCTTCCGCCGAGGTGTACGCGGAGACCGGCCGGGGAAGCGTGCGGTCGGATTTGCCGTTGGATCCGCGGGCGCTCACTCAGCGCCGCCAGATGCGGGGCGCCATCGGCGATGGGGAAACGCGTTTGAACCTGCACACGCTCAACGGCAACATTTGGATTAGGGGGAATACCCCATGATTGCCGTAGCCGGAGTTGCGAACCGCTTAACACGGGAGCTGGGGATGGCCGAACTCGCCGACCTGGAACTTGTTCGCCGCGCCCAGGCTGGTGACACGGAGGCCTTCTCCGAATTGGTGCGGCGGACGCAGCGGTCTGTTTACAAACTCGCCCTCCGGTTCATGCGCGACGGGAACCTGGCCGAAGACATGGCGCAGGACGCCTACCTGAAGGCGTTCCGCTTGATTCGGGGCTTCCGGGGGGATTGCAGCTTTTCGACCTGGATGTACCGTGTCACGTGCAGCGTGTGCCTGAATGAGTTGAACCGGCGCAAACGCCGGAGCGAAGTGCCCTTGGAATATCACGAGCCGTCCCCCGTTCATCCCGGCGCCCCGTTGGAGGAAGAGGAGGTGAAGGAGCTTGTGCGGCGCAGCGTGGTTAAGCTTCCCAAACACTACGCCACCGCTCTTACCCTGTACTATCTCGATGATGTCGCGTATGAAGAGATCGCCCGGGTTATGAACATCCCGTTGGGCACGTTGAAAACCTGGATGCACCGTGGCCGGAAGCAGCTTCGGCGCATCGTGGAAGAGGAACTCCAAGAATATGAATGACGCCTGCAATCACCGTGAGCCAGGGATTTCCAAAAACTCGCTCATCCCGAAAAACACGCTCAATAAATCCCAATTTCGAGGCCATTTTGTGAGGTAAACGGACCCATGCGGAAATTTTTGGAAAGTCCCGGCCTGGACGAACTTATTGATGACGCCCTGAGCGCCAAACCCGCCAGCGAGCCCCCTAGCGGATTCGCGCAGCGTGTTCGCATACGCGTTGAGATCCAGGCCGCCTTGAACCGGCAACGGCGCCGTCTGTTTACGGGCGCCTTGGCGGCAGCGGGCAGCGCCGCTGCCGCTGGACTCCTCAGCGCCGCCCTGGCAGCGTGGATGCAGACGCCGTTTTCCGCGGTCTCCCATCACATGCCGGGGCTGTTGGGTCAATTCGATGCGATCACGGGGAACATTCCGTTATCCGCTCCTGTCTTGACCGCCCTCATTACCGTGTTCTTCGCCGCTCCCGTGCTGCTGGCCGCGCTGTTGTGGCCCGCCAAGGCGTCCTATCGGCAGCAAGCCCGGTAGTAACGGAAAATCGTGCCGTTGAACGCGCGTAAGCTAGTACTCAGTCCACCCTAAATGTGTGGCCGCCCCGGGGGAGAACATCCCCCGGCCCTTCGGGCCACCCCCTTCAAAGGGGGAATTATGCTTTAAACCAGCACGATAACGGCGTTACGGCACATCCACAAATCCGGAGCGGCATCTAGCTTCTCTATCCTGGCCACTCCCCCAGTGACCGCCGGATGAGGAGGCAGCTGCGGCGGGG
>JBKHFO010000018.1:0-26093 GCA_046540175.1 Candidatus Hydrogenedentota bacterium | reverse complement strand
GATGAGGAGGCAGCTGCGGGGGGAGAACATCCCCTTCGGCTCCCCTGCAAAGGGGAATTATGCTGTAAAACCAGCACGATAACGGCGTTACGGCACATCCACAAATCCGGGGCGGCGTCTAGCTTGTCTATCCTGGCCACTCCCCCCTGACCGCCGGATGAGGAGGCAGCTGCGGGGGGAGAACATCCCCTTCGGCTCCCCTGCAAAGGGGGAATTATACTTTAAAACCAGCACGATAACGGCGTTACGAGGCGCCCACAAGGTTAGCGCCGGCCAAATACTAGACGTCATTGCCATTGTCCCATGGGATATTGGCGCGAAAAAGAACTCCCCTTTAAGTGCGGACAACGCATCGTTTCTCTCCCCCATTCATCGACGTACTTCAGGCGAACGCCATTTTGGCCGATTATAAGGGATAACTGCGATAGACTTCGGCGTGTAAGACGTCCCCTGCTTGGCCCGCGGTTCATACGGCGCCCAATGACGCATTAACCGTTATGGCGCCGGATTGAATAATCCGACATCCGGACGATTCGCGCGGTTCAGCGATGTGCGATTAACCAGAGGAGCAGGGCGCCATGCGACGTTGCCATAACTGCGGCGCCGAATGGGATAGCGAAAAACGGGAACCGGGCGTCAAGGAGTTTTGCTCACAGTGTGACGCGTGGCTTCATTGTTGTCTGAACTGCCGGTTCTACGACCCAAGCGTGTCCCAACAATGCCGGAATCCCACGGTGGAGTATGTGGCGGACAAGGCGGCCGCTAATTTCTGCGGGGAGTTTGAATTCGCGGAGACCGCCCCGCCACGGGCTCAAGGAAGGGACGGCGATAGCGCACGGGACGCGTTCGGGGATCTGTTTGGAGAACACGGGGAATCCACCGGCCCACCGGACGAAGGCCACGATGCCTTCCGGCGCCTTTTCGGGGAGGAGTGACGCCGGATGACGTATATGAGGGCCTTCGGTATGGGGCCGGAAGCGCCTTTTGTGAGGGAATACCCACTTTCAATGGAAATGGAATCCATTACCGGGACTCAAACCATGCTTGTCGTGGATGACAAGCTCAGTCTGCGGCGGTTGCTAGCCGCCGCGTTCAAGGATCGCGGGTTCGACGTAACCACGGCGGCCAACGGCGATGAGGCGGTGACGTGCGTCAAGGAACAGCCTTTCGACGTCATCATCACGGATCTCAAGATGCCGGGCAAGGACGGGATCGATGTGTTGCGCGCCGCCAAGGAAGTCAACATCGAGACCGAGGTGATCCTGGTTTCCGCCTATGGCACCCTGGAAACGGCCGTCAAGGCCATGCGCTACGGCGCGCACGATTTCATCGCGAAACCCTTCAAACTCGCCGAAATCGAGTTGAAGGTGGACAAGATCCTCCAAAAACGCAAGGAAACCTCCGGCCGGCTTCCGTCTCAAGCCGCCGCGCGGGGCGGCTCGTCCGGGCCGACGCGCATCATTGGCAACAGCCAGCCCACCCGCCAACTCCTGAAGATGATCCGCAAGATCGGACAGAGCAAGAGTTCGGTGCTCATCACCGGCCCCAGCGGCGTGGGCAAGGAACTCGTAGCGAAGGAAGTGCACGACAACAGCCCGCGCAGGGACAAGCCTTTCGTCGCGGTCAACTGCGCCGCCCTGGCGCCCGGGGTCCTCGAAAGCGAACTGTTTGGCCACGAAAAAGGCGCGTTCACGGGCGCCGTTAGCCGCCGGCCGGGCCGGTTTGAACGGGCGCACACGGGGACCCTTTTTCTGGACGAGGTCGCCGAGATCGACACCAGCATCCAGACCAAGCTGCTGCGCGTGCTCCAAGAGAACGAGTTCGAACGCGTGGGAGGAACCGGGACCATCAGCACCGACGTGCGCATTGTCGCCGCCACCAACCGCGATCTTCGGGAAGCCATCGCCCGCGGGCTGTTCCGGGAGGATTTCTATTACCGGCTCAACGTATTCTCGCTGCACGTTCCGCCGCTCCATCAGCGCCGGGACGACATCGCCGATCTCGTGCAGCATTTCCTGAAGAAGTTCAGCCAAGAGACGGGCAAACGGGTGACGAGCGTGGACCCCGAGGTGATGGCCTTGTTCATGCGCTATCCTTGGCCCGGCAACATCCGCGAACTCGAGAATGTGCTCGAGCGGGCCGTGGTCCTCGCCGAAACCGAGAACATCACCGTCGACGAAATCCCACACGAGATGTTCTTCGAGCCCGAGCGGCCTCAGGCGGTTCCCGGCGCGGCCAACTCTTCACCGCAGCCCAACGCGCCGCGGGACAATGCTCCGATGTCCAGCCAACCTTCCCTTATCGAGCAGAAGGACCAAATGGAGAGCGAACTCATCTACGGCGCGCTCCAACGGTTCCGCTGGAACAAGACCAAGACCGCCGAGCACTTGGGCCTTAAACGCACAACCCTTCAGTACAAAATCAAGAAGTACGGGCTGGAGTAACGGCGGACGCGCCCCGCAAGGCTTACTCATCGGGCCTTACGGGAAGATTGAGGGCGCTGGGATAGGCCTCCCCCATGTGCACCGTGTTTTCCGCCGGGCGCAGGTTGTCCTCCGTGGGAAAGTCATCGCCCGAGTTCGGGTTGACCTCGAACCGGGGATGATTGCTGCTGGAGATGTGCAGCCCGACGCGGTGCCCCTCATTGAACACCAAGCTGATCGACCATAAATCGATGGTGATCTTGCCAATCTCCCCTTCCGGCAGGGGATCGGGCTCCTCGAACCCATCGCGGAACTTGACCCGCTGGATGCTGTCCAGCATCAGGATTTCACGTCCGTCCGGGTAGATGTCCACGAGTTTCGCCGTGAAATCGGTATCTGGCGCATCCGTCGAGACGTAGAGGTCCACGGTCACGCGGCCCGTGATTTCAAGGGGCTCTTCCAGCGGCTCTGTCGCGAAAGTGAGCACATCGTCCCGCTCGCCAAGTTCCTGCTGATCAAACGGTCCCGCCGGAATGAAGAGGTTCTGGCCGCCGTGCGTGGGGACGGGATCCGCCGGGTCGTAGGTATACCGTTGCGTTCCCCCGGCAACTTCCCCCATGGCGCCATGGAGCTGGCCTTCCGGGCTCAAGTAGAAGGGGGTGGATTCCGTCTCGAACGGCGGCCACGTGTCGGCTGTCCGCCATTCATTGCCCGGCGCGCCGGGATCCTCCACATCGCCCAAGGTGTAATAGTGAACAGGCGGCTCCTCCATGACGCCCGTATCCTCCTCCAACAGCCAATGCCGGAAGAACCGTTCGCTCAACGCATTGATGTCGAAGTTGTAATTGCCGGGCAGCGTCAGGTCGCCGATCTCCCGCGTTATGTTGTGCGGCCACGGCCCCATGACCATGATCTGATTGCCGCGCGCGCCGGCGCCTCCTTCGTACTGACGGGTGAGGAAGTTGTCGATGTTGCCCTGGGCAAAGATGTCAAACCATCCGCTGAAGTGAATGCCGGGAGCAGTCACGTGCGAGGCGCGGGAGGCGAAATCATAGTCCCGCCAGAACGCGTCGTAGACGGGATGCGCCTGCCAACGCTCCTCGATGGGCTCCAGGTCCTGCATTTCGAGCCAATTCTCCACCGCCGCCTTGCGCCATACGCCGCCTTGATAGGCCAGCTGGCCATAAAACTCCGAGGCGGCCACGGCGATGAACTGCGCCTGGACGTCCGCGCCAGCCGCGGCGAGAAACAACTGCGTCAAACCGAGGGCCGAGCCGCCGCGCGTACCCACCGCGCCGTTGCACCAGTCCTGTTCGCGAATCCATTCAACGGTATCCACGCCATCTTGCCGCTCGCCCCAGCCGTCATCGGCGAACGCCCGATCCGCTCCCTCGCTGCCGCCCCGGCCCCGCGTGTCCTGCATGACAAGGGCGATCCCCCACGGCAGGATTTCATTCGCCCAAACAGCCCCCATCTCCCGGCCATACACGGAACGCGCGAGGATCGCGGGATACGGCCCTTCGCCTTCGGGGGGCAAATAGTAGTCCGTCTCCAGCTCCACCCCATCGCGCATGGGAACCATGACCGTGCCGGTTGGCGAAGGGAGTTCGGCCCCTGCCCAGCCCGCCGGCAATACCGAGAGACATAGCGCCGGTACCGCAAGCCACAACCATCTACGCATTAGTTATGTTCTCCTTTGGAGGGCGATTAAGGCGCGCCCCCTTCCCGCCTTGTGCGCACGGCTAAAAGGCGGGTATACTTTCATTGGCGGCTAGAGGGAATCGCGTTCGGCTCCCACCGCCTCCTTACTTGAGTTCATATGTTCCCGATCATAATCGTTACAGCAAAAGGTTGTCCATGAGCATGTCGCCGCCAGCGCCCCGGCTATTCGTAGGGATACTCACCCTCGTGATCGGAATGACGGGTATCCCTCCCCGTATAGGCTTACTATCAGCCGCGGAATACGATAATGGCGGCGCGTGTTATAAGAATTCAGAGGAGCAGTTGGAAGATGAAAGCGAGATGTATGATGTGGTTCCCAACGAGTATGAGCTGCGGCCCGTTGAGTTGACCCATCGCGCCATGGCGGCGGAGTTCAGGATTGTCGCGTTCCCACGTTCGCCCGAGGAGCCGCCGCAAAGCATCGTTCCCATCGTGTATCAAGCCTTTGACGCCATTGACCGAGTGGAGGAGCTGATCAGCACGTGGCGGCCGGAGAGTCAAGCCAGCTACGTGAACAAGACTGCCGCCGAACAGCCGGTCGCGGTGTCCCGGGAGTTCTTTGATCTAGTGGCGAAAGCCAAGTCCTATTGGGAGCGCACGGATGGGGCGTTTGATTTGACCATTGGGCCTCTGATGGAAGTCTGGGGCCGCTACGAGGACCAGCCCGCCGTTCCCTCCGAAGATGAACTGACGGAAATTGTCAACGAAATCGGCATGGACAAAGTTATCTTAGATGAGCACAACACCACGATCGCGTTCGAGACGGATACGGTCCGATTGGATTTCGGGGGTATAGGAAAAGGATACGCTTTAGACGAAGCGGCGAAAGTGCTTAAGGAGTACGGCGTGGACCACGCGCTACTCGATGGAGGGACAAGCAGTTTTCTAGCTATGGGCGCTCCACCTGGCTTGGACGCTTGGCGGATAAGCATTCGACATCCCAATAGGCCAGATGATAGTATAGATACGGTGGAGCTGCGCGATGAATCGCTGGGCGCATCGGGGATTTTTCGAAGCCTGATGCGGGCCGGAGACGAAGAGGTGAGCGATATTGTGGATCCTCGAACCGGCCAGCCAGCGCAGGAGGTGGTGACCGTCTCTGTCGTGGGCTCTACCGCTACGGAAAGCGAGATGCTGGCGACAGCGTTCGTGGTCATGGGACCAGAAGGCATCAGGGCTTATTGCGACGCGAATCCCGAAGTGCGGGCAATCGTCTTGGCAAACCCCGAAGATGGCGCCATGGCGCCGGAGTGGGTGAACTTCGCAGACAAAGAGGATTAAAATCATGGCAAGCAATGTAACGAGACGCGACTTTCTAAAGACGGCGGGCGTAAGTGCTGGCGTAATGGTGGCCGCGGGGTATTCCCCCTTCTCCTACGCCCAGAACGACAAAGTCTCCATCGCGCTGATTGGATGCGGCGCTCAGGGTTTGTTCCGGCACATGCGCTCCGGCATCCCTCCTGTGGAGGATCTTGACGTGGTGGCCGTCTGCGACGTGTATGAGCCCAACCTGCGCCGTGGGCAGCAGACGGCGGGCGGCGACGACATTCCAGCGTATTACGACTATCGTGAGTTGCTCGAAGAGGAGAATGTGGACGCCGTGGTAATTGCCACGTCGCAATACGCGCACTATCAGCCGGTGATGGATGCGTTGGATGCCGGTAAGTACGTATTTTGCGAGAAAACGCTGACGTACGACGAGGATCTGGATCGCGGCATCGAGATGTCCCGCGATATCGTGAAGAAGTGTAACGAAACGGGGCTGTTTTGTCAGGTGGGTCACCAACGCCGGTACAACCCTCAGTACCTCAAGTCGGTGTGGCTGGCGCGTGAGGACAATGTCGTTGGGCGCGTCAACAACTTGTCGGCGCACTGGCACCAGAATCCGCGCGACGGATGGCGGCGTCCCGTGGATCCCAGCTACGAATTCAACGACCAAGAGGCGGAGTTCATTGATGACCTCGAAAAGCACATGAACTGGCGCCACTATCAAGATACGTCCGGCGGGCTAATGACGGAGTTCACGGCCCACCAAGTGGATATCTGGAACTGGTTCCTGGGAACACCTCCCACGCGGGTGTGGGGTTCCGGCGGAACGGACTACTGGCGGGATGGCCGCGAAGTATCGGACAACGTCGCCGTGACCTACGAGTATGAAATGCGGGGTCAGGAAGATGGCTTCGTCGATATCCCGTTGCGCACCGGGGAGTTGGAAGAAAACATGCACGAACTTGCCCGTCCGTATAAGGTGCGCGGCAACTATAGTTGTCTGTTGGCGAACGAACATGGCGGCATCAAGGAGTTCATCCGAGGCGACTTCGGCACATTCGAGCTAAGTGAGGTCGACTGCTACATGGTCGGTGAACCCAACACGCAGGACATCGGCGAGGCCGGAGCCCAAGATACCGATGAAGATGAAGAAGTCGACATGGACGAGGTGGCGGAAAGGGTGGCGACCGGCAAGACGCAGGGCGTGCCACAGGACGCCTACCGTGAGCCGCAGCCTGTCAATGTGGTTGAGGAGCGCAACCCCGACCACATCCAATTCGCGGCCTTCGCCAAACACATTAAGGAAGGCGGCAAGCCGTACAGCAACGAGATGGTGGGGCATCTTACCACCGTCGCCGTGTTGAAGGGCCTGGAGTCGATCCGGACGGGCGAAATCGTGGACATCGATCCCGCGCTGTATGAGTTCGATTTCGACACGCCGGACCCCTATCAATATGAATATATCGACGATCCCGACTATATCGAAGAGGGCGAGGAAGGCGAAGGGGTGAGCGTCTAGCGGTTCCCCCTCCCGGTGTGACAACAGAGCAATCCCAAGCCCGGCGGACTATCAAGTCCGCCGGGCTTTTTCCGTACGGCATGGATGAGGGAGGTTGGGCAGGGCGGGAATATGGCGCCGCCGATGTGAGTTGCTTACATAAGAGGGGCTTACGTATAATGGGGCCTGATGTTTCCTCCTCGCATAGGGGAAGCGAGGCCCGTTCGCTATGGCGGCTAACCTCAAGAATCCGCAACGGCAACCATGCAAAGGAGGATTAACTCTTATGGTGGAAACAGCTTCGACTATGATGCCTTTGGGGACGGAAGCGCCCCCGTTCTCGCTACCCGATACGGAAGGGAAGACCGTATCCCTCTCGGACTACGAGGGATCCAAGGGCTATCTGGTTATGTTCATCTGCAACCACTGTCCCTACGTCAAACATGTACGAGGGGAGCTGGCCCGCCTGGGCAAGGAATACCAGGACAAGGGCGTGGCGGTGATCGCCATCAATTCGAATGACGTAGCCAATTATCCCGACGACAGCCCGGAGAAGATGGCCGAGGAGGTCAAAGCCCAAGGGTACACTTTCCCGTACCTCTACGATGAAACCCAAGAAGTGGCCAAGGCCTACGGGGCGGCTTGCACGCCGGATTTCTTTCTGTTCGACGGGAACAAGAAACTCGCATACAGGGGACAACTCGACGACAGCCGGCGCGGTAATGACAAACCCGTGACGGGCGCGGATCTGCGGGCGGCCCTGGATGCGGTGTTGGCCGGCAAACCAGCCCCTAAAGAACAGAAGCCCAGCTTAGGGTGCAACATCAAGTGGAAACCGGGCAACCAACCGTCGTATAGTTAAGCGCTCCGCTCCTCCCCTTTGGCTACTGAGGTGCGCAGGCGCCTTGCGCTCGTTACGGTGACTAGGAAGTCTCCTAAAGAAGGAGTTGATCCGCGCGGCTGCGCCGCATTACCGGAGCGGGCTGCTTCAACATTTTTGTTTACGCCAAATAGCAACCCAAAACCAGAAGGAGAAAACGCACCAATGACCAAACAAGAGCTGATTGACGCCCTGAACGAGGACTTGGCCAATGAACTCTCGGCCGTGATTCAGTACATCACCTACGCCGCGAAGGCCACCGGCCCTACCCGGCCCGAGATCTTCAACTTTTTCATGGGAGAAGTGCCCGACGAAACCACGCACGCCCAATTCCTGGCGAACAAGATCGTGGCGTTGGGCGGCGAACCCGTGACGAGGCCCGCCCCGGTTCCCGAAGCAAAGGACAACCGAACCATGCTTGAAAAAATCCGTGATGCCGAGAAGGACGCCATCGCGTCTTATTCGAAGCGGGCGGGGCAGGCGACGGAATATGGCGACGTGGGACTTCAGGTCGCGCTTGAAGACATGGTGCGCGACGAGACCAATCATTTCGAGGAAACCGAGCGCATGCTCCGAGAGTGGCATATTTAAAGGCTTTTTTAAAGCACCTCGCATCAGCGAAAGATACGGCGGGCAGCTTTCGAAGGCGCGTGAAGGAATCAAAGCCGCGGCAGGTAGTCGTGAACGCAGGTTACGTAGTCCCTCAACGGGACTGCGGCCTGCGTTCGCGTTTTATGTGCGGGTTTTTCGGGAGAATCGTCTCGACCGCATGGAAAGCCATGCGACAGTTGCGTCGAAACACAATCCGGCAGGATGGCGGGATAGATGAATAGGGTACCCCCACCCGTCAAGCGTGCGTCGAGTGCATGCGCAGCCCGGCCAGTCAATACGAACTATGAGACCCGCCGTTGTCCCCGTTTGAGCCGCCGTTAGGTTGCACCTTGCGGGCAACCTCGTTGTGACGTTCCATCGCGAGATTGAGGAATTCGTCGGGAAGGTTTGTGTCGCGCGGAAAACTGGTGACCGTATAGCCGTATCCCCCAATCAGTTGCTCCAAATCGGAGGAAATCCGTTCAATCACCCGTTGCGCGGCGTCCCCGGGCGTCTCCACCAAAAGAATCGCCAACCCCGATTGGGAAAGACTAAACACATGGTCCGACCCGCGCAGCTCATCCGAAAGACGCCGCCCGACGGTAGGCAGAATATCTGCCTTGTTTTCCGGCGCGCACACAGTAATCAGTGTAGCCGCCGCCGGATATCGAATCGAACGCTCTATCTCTTCATGCACACGCGAGCGCAAGTAGGTTTCCGTCCGCAACCCGGTGCCCGGATCACGGTAAACCAATTTTTCCAAGAGTTTGCACCGCTCTTCCAATTCTTTACGAGTGCGCGTCTCTTCTGTCAAGCGATGTTGTAAATCTTGTACCGCCTGTTTCCACTTCTCGGTCTCGTCCATAATGGGATACGTCTCCATATCTAGGTTCCTCCCCGCCTTTTATGTAGCAAGTTGTGTGCCGAGATTGCGGCGAGACTCCAACTTGTTGTCAGATAACGATTTGCAGTCTCGTCGCGTCTACTACTGTTAGTCGTCGATTTGTTCAACAGCCTTACAGTTGGCAAAGAGTTTGTCATCGGTGATATACATTTGCCGGCACAATTGTTCTCTCCCAAGAAATTTTGCTTGACAGCGTCTTTCATCCGCGCTACTATAATGGGGTGGTGCGTTCGGGGCAAGATGGGGGGTTGGCGCGTATAACGGACGCTTAGGGGGTTGCCCCCCTAAGCGTCTCCCGCGTTTCTTACGAAGCAATGGTTTTGGGGAGTGTCTTAGAGCACATGCTCCGCTTGTATCAAGAAGCGGTCAGACAATTCTGGTGCGGTACTGAGGGGTGAGAATTCAATTGACTGACAATACCATCACTCCGCGCAACCCTTACGTCCTGGTTGTTGAAGACAACCAGGCGCAGCGGGCTTATCTTGAGCAAATCATAACAAAGCTGGGCTATCGATGCACGTGCGCCAGTACAAAGGAAGAAAGCCAAGCGTGTTTTAAAGAAGGCCGCTTCGCGAGTATCCTTATCGACTTGGGCCTGCCCGACGGCAACGGCTTACCGCTTGTTTCTGAATTCAGCCGCCGCGATCCTTGCGCCATTCCCATCGTTCTCACGGGGGACCACAACGCTGAAACAATAGTCGAAACCATGCGGGCCGGCGCATTCGACTATCTGACCAAGCCCGTGGATGGCGCCACGCTCCGCCAAGCCCTCGCCCGCGCCCATGCCCACCATGTGGTGGTGCATGAACGCACGGAGCTGGTGCGGCTTCTGTATGCGGAACGCGAGCAGTTGCGCGCCCGCGTCGACGCCGCCACCACCGACCTCCAAGAGTACGCCACGGCTTGCGAGAACAGCAACCTGCGCTTGCGCGCGCTCCTGGGACTGACCCGCCTATCCACCTACTATTATTCCGAACAGGCGCTTTTGCAAAACGTGTTTCAGGAAGTCACCCAACTGGCCATTCCCTTGAAGGCCATCGTGTTGTGTGACGTAAACCGCCAGAAGATGGCCGCTATCTACTCCGATAACGAGGGAGAGACGGCGTTTACCGAAGAGAGCGCTCAGGAGGGCGGCGGGGGGTACGACATCCTTCTGGCCGACGCCGATCCAGAGATGTTGGCGCGGAACTGGTTCGAGCGGCATGGCGGGGTCGACATCTCGCACTTAAAGGGCCTCGT
Organism: Candidatus Hydrogenedentota bacterium; assembly: GCA_046540175.1. Lineage (GTDB taxonomy): Bacteria > Hydrogenedentota > Hydrogenedentia > Hydrogenedentales > SLHB01 > SKRY01. Next base: position 15,567 of record JBKHFO010000018.1, on the reverse strand, counting down.
CTTTCCGGAGACGCTGTGGAACCGCAACGTATGCACTTTGGGGTTCTTCGTGGCGGGAAACTATACGGCCAGCGAAACGGATAACGAGTTCCTGGGAATGTGCGCCCGCTTGCTGGCGTTTGAATGGGAGCAATGGAACTTGCTCATATACGTCGCCCATCAGGCCAGCTTGGGCAACATCGCCACCGAACTGGTTCGCAACTTCATTCAGCCGCTGACGGCTATTAAATCAGCGGGGGAAGTCATACGCGAATCCTCCAGGTCCGACGATGTAAAACGGGGGGCGGATATTATTTCGGAAAACGTGGAGCGGCTGCGCCTCCAAAGCCAAGAGTTTCGGCGGCTATCCATACTGCGGGCGGATAGCGTGGAAACGGTCCGGCTTCAGGAGTACGTGGAGCAAGCCCTACAGATTCTTACAGCGGCCATCCGCGATAAGAACGTCACCATCCATCAGGAATTCGAGGATGATTTCGAATGTGTTTTGCTAAATGGGACCGCCTTGGCCCGGACGTTTCTGGACCTGCTCATTGGCGCCCTGCGCGCCGTGGATAGGGACGGGTGTATTTGTATAAGGCTGAAACAGATTAGTTCCGAGCGGCTCGCGTTTGAGCTGGCGTACTCCGGCGGCAGCGCCGATTTCCTGGGTGTGGGCACGATCGCGGGGGATGATGACAATACGCATCCTCATGGGCATCCGGCGGTGCAACTAGCTGAGCGTACCGTGCACATGTGCGGCGGCAAGTTAAGTATCGGCTCGGACGACGAGGGGCGCACCACGTTGCGCATACTTCTTCCCGCAAACGCAACGGATCCCAGCAAGAGTAGGGTGGCCACATGATAGCGGATTCCTCGGCAAATCCAGCGCCGGCGGGGGCGGCAGGTGAGTCCCCTGAAGCGCTTCGCGTGCTCGTAGTCGACACCGACCCCGGCGTCCGGTGGGCATTGGAGCGCGCGTTGAGCCGCTCGGGCTACACGACATTGGCCGCCAGCAATGTGGGCGACGCCTTGCGCCTGGCGGCGACAGAGACGCCAGCCATTACGGTCATGGAGATCCTGCCCGAGGCCGGCCTGACGCAAGAGGTCCTGTCCATGCTCATGGACAAGGCCGGGGACATGAAGGTTGTATGCGTGTCCGGAGACGCCGACCCCCGCCTAGTGATCGACTGCATGCGCCGGGGGGCGGCGGACTTTGTGCCCAAACCTTTCGGCGTCAACGAGATTCGCTCCTCGCTCAGCAAGCTGGTCTCCAATAAACGCCCCACGCCCCGGCGCGCTCAACACCAGGAGGGGGGGGATACCCCTGCTTCGTTTTTGGTGGGGGTAAGTCCGGCGATCCAAGAACTGCGTAATGTCATCACCCAAGTCGCCAAGACCGATCTCAATTGTCTGCTGCGCGGGGAGAGCGGGGTCGGGAAGGACATGGCGGCCCGCGAGATACACCGCCTCTCCAACCGATGCGACAAACCCCTAATCAAAGTCAACTGCGTCGCCCTACCCGAGCAGCTCCTGGAAAGCGAGCTTTTTGGTTATGAAAAAGGGGCGTTCACCGGCGCGAACACATCAAAACCTGGGCGCTTCGAGCTGGCCCACCGCGGCATCATCTTTCTCGACGAAATCGGCGAGATGGACATGAATCTCCAGTCCAAGCTCTTGCAGGTCATCGAGCACAAGGAATTCACCAAACTAGGTGGCCGCAAATCCATCAGCGTGGACGTCCAAATCGTCGCCGCCACCAATGTAAACCTGGAAGAGCGCACAAAGAAGGGTCAGTTCCGGCAAGATCTCTTTTTCCGCCTCAACGAGGTGGGCGTCAAGGTGCCTTCCCTCGCCGAACGCCGGGAGGATATCCCGCTTCTGGTCCGGCATTTCCTCAAAAAGCATGGCCATTTCGACGAAGGGCCCCCCTACCAAATTGCCGGTGAGGACCTTGACTATCTGATTCAGCATCCGTGGCCAGGCAACGTGCGCGAACTCGAAAGCACCGTCAAGCGTTGGATGGCCATCGGCAAGCGGGCGGACGATGAGTCCATCAAAAGGCTTCAGCGGCCCGTGACGGTTCCGCCGCGCCAAGGCAAGCACGGAGGGGAAAAGACCGGCGACGACCCGCTGGACAACGATCGCTCGCCCACCGGCGCGGGCGACAGCCCCCCCACCAAGGACGGCGCCCCCACGCCCAAAAGGGGGGACGTAGACCCGGAATCGCCCGCTCCCCCGCAACCCCCGCCGCAAAAACCGCTTTCCAAACCAATGAGCGAAGAGGAACGGCTCGAACGGCAAAATATACTGGAGGCGCTCGAACACTATCAATGGAACCGCCGCAAAGCGGCTCAATCCCTAGGCATTAGTTATCAAACGCTGCGCCGGCGGATTGTGAAATACGAACTCGACACCTAGCCCGCCACGTGGCGGGTTCAGCCGCCCATTCACATGCAATGGATCCCCGTTCCACGCTAACCCGTATGGCGCCCCGCCGAGAGATATCACGTTTCGTCCGTTTTCTCGAGGAAGGCCTTCTTGAATTCCCCTACCAGCCGCTTGTTTTGGCCGAAAATGTCCAACAACTGCTTGTCGTCCACCGTGCCCGGCGCGCCCATGAGCAGGTCCTGAGCGCGCTGGTTCAGCGGGAAGGGGATGATTTCGCGGATGTTAGGCTCGTTGGCCAACAACATGACGATCCGATCAAAGCCGGGCGCGATGCCTCCGTGAGGGGGCGCCCCGTAGTGAAAAGCCTTCCAAAGCGCCGGGAACTTGTTTTCGACGACGGCCCGGTCGTAGCCCGCAATTTCAAACGCCTTGATCATGATATCCGGCCGATGGTTCCGGATGGCCCCGGACGATAGCTCGACGCCGTTGCACACGACGTCGTATTGCAACGCAAGTACGTCGAGGGGGTCCTGGGTCTCCAAGGCCTCCAGTCCGCCTTGGGGCATGCTGAAGGGGTTGTGCGAGAATTCGACCTTCTTTTCGTCCGGATTCCACTCGAACATGGGAAAATCCACCACCCAGCAGAAAGCGGCCAAGCTTTCGTCGATAAGCCCAAGCGCGTCACCAAGGTAGAGGCGGACCTTGCCCAGCAGTTCGTTGGTCTCCTCCCGCGGGCCCGCCGCGAAAAAGAGCGCATCGCCCTCTTTGGCGTTCGTGGCCGAAATCAGGCCTTCGCGCTCGGTTTCACCCAGGAATTTCGCCACCGGCCCCTTCATCTCGCCATCGCGCAAGGCGATCCAGGCCAGCCCTTTCGCGCCTTCACGCTTGGCGAAGGCCTCCGCGCCGTCAAAGAATTTACGGGACTGATCGGCCGCGCCGGGCGCATTGATCGCCTTCACCGCCCCGCCTTTCTCGACGGCCCCACGAAAGACCTTGAACTCAGATTCCCGGAAAACCTCGCTCACGTCAACCATCTCAAGGCCGAACCGGGTGTCGGGCTTATCCGTTCCGAATTTCTCCACGGTCTCCCGATAGGGGATGCGGGGAAACGTCTCGGCTACTATCTTGCGGTTCGACAACGCGCTGAACAACCGCACCAGCAGCCCTTCAATCTCAACGAACAAATCGTCTTGCGTGATGTAGGACATCTCGATATCGATTTGATAAAACTCGCCGGGGCTCCGGTCGGCGCGGGAAGCCTCATCACGAAAACATGGAGCGATTTGGAAGTATTTGTCGAAGCCCGCCGTCATCAGCAACTGCTTAAATTGCTGTGGCGCTTGGGGCAAGGCATAGAACTGCCCCGGATACAGCCGGCTGGGCACCAGGTAGTCGCGGGCCCCCTCGGGGGACGAACTGGTCAGAATGGGGGTATGAAATTCGGTAAACCCCCGTTCCGTGAGATATTCCCGCGTCAACTGGGCCGTACGCGAACGCAACAGAATATTATCCCGCAACCGCTCGTGGCGCAGGTCGAGAAAACGATGCGTCAGCCGGGTGTCTTCGGGGTACTCAAGCTCTTGATTGACGGGAAATGGAAGAATATCCGCCGCCGAATCCACCTCTAAGCTCTCCGCGGTCACTTCAATCTCGCCGGTGGCGAGTTCGGTGTTGACGGTCTCCGGCGTTCGGGCCGCCACCTGGCCTGTAACCGTGATGACGCTCTCCGGGCGGAGACGGGAGGCCTCGTCAAAGAAGGCGCGCTCGGGATGGACGACGACCTGAGTAAGGCCATAAAAATCCCGCAGATCAATGAACAGCACCCCGCCGTGATCGCGTTTCCGGTGGACCCAGCCCGACAGCTTCACGGTCTGGTCCACGTGGTCCTTGCGCAACTCGCCACAGGTATGGGTGCGATAGGGGTGCATTGGCTATACTTCTCCCGTTCGTGGAATCTTGCGGGGTGGCGTGTCTCTTTAGCATCCCCGAGGCCGCACTCCAAGAAGAAATCTCCGCGCCCGTTCCCTCCCAAAAGGGAGGACGCCTAGCGCCGGCATCTTGGCGGCCTATATAGCCGTCTGGAAGGCCGTGTTACTACTCCCCCAATGGAGGGGAAGGGGGATGTTCTCCTCAGGTTGGAGACACTCCGCCGCTTCAGCAATTAGGATTGATGTGAGCGCCTTGCGGAATCGCCGTATGGTAGCCATTAGCAGGTTCAATGTCAAACCCGGAAGGCCATATCTGACCGAGCGGCTTCCCCCCCCCACTCCCCGCGGAATGACGCATGGCGCCCCAGTACCCACTCGAACCAAACGCTGTTTGAAGGCCTAATCCAGGTTTCATGGTAAGTATGCTACAATGGATACATAAAGTTACGGTCTCGGCGCCCCGGGATGCCAGCGGCATGTGAAGGCCTTCCAGTCTTGGCGATGAAGAACCCGAAACGAAGGCGCTCCGGCAAGAAGGGCGAGACCACAGACCGAATGACGCGCTTTGCGCGGAAGCAAAACAGCCTCTCCATTTGTTCGCAAGAAGGATAGGCTTTTGGTATCATCTTCGTGAATACGGACTCCCCCCTCAAGGGCGCTTTTTGCTCAGCGGCGGGAATAGCCACATGGTCCTTGAACGGACCGGTTGGAGGAATCATGCGTAACACAAAGTCTCATTTCTTTACACTGTTCGCGTTTCTTGCATGCACCGTGCTTGTGCTGTCCAACGGCTTCGCGAACCGGGTGTTCGCGGAGGAAGATCAAGTCGATGTTTATCGGAGTATTGCGCCTATAGGCGACGTTCTCAATGAAATCATGGAGAGCTATGTCGAAGAACCCGAGATCGACGAAGTCGTGGAAGGAGCGCTCGTGGGCATGATGAACTCCCTGGACCGCCACAGCTCCTACGTTTCGGCGGAAATGCTCCAAAACATGCGCGAGGACCACCAGGGCGAGTTCGAAGGGATCGGCATCTCCATCGAACAGGACGATGAGCAGAACATCCAAGTGGTGCAACCCATCGCCGGAAGTCCCGCCTCACGTGAGGGTGTGCGGGCTGGAGACATCATCGTCGAAATCGAAGGGGAAAGCGCCCACGGCATGAGCCTGAGCGAGGCCGCGCAACGCATTCGCGGCCAGGAGGGCACCAGTGTGGAGCTTAAGCTGCTGCGGCGGCCAGACAACGGCGGAACGGCCGAAGTTCTGGATCTAGAGATTGAACGGGGCAAGATTCCCATCGAAAGCGTCAAGGAAGCCCGCCTAGTGGAGGACGGCATAGGCTACATCTACATCAGTGATTTCAAGTCGGGCACGGCCGATGAATTGCGGGAAGCCATTGGGGAACTCAAGGATGAAGGCATGACGGCGCTGATCCTGGATCTCCGCTGGAACCCGGGCGGTCTCCTCAGCGCGTCGAAAGAAACAACGGAAATCTTCCTGCCTGAAGACACCCTTGTAACCTACACCGAGGGGCGCGATTCCAATGGAGAGGCTTCGGAAAACGACTTGCGGTTGTACACCGAGGAAAGCCCCGACCTGCCCGAGAACTTCCCCGTGGTCATCTTGATAAATGGCCAGACGGCGAGTTCGTCGGAGATCGTGACGGGAGCCTTGCAATACTGGGCCCGCGCCATTGTCGTGGGCGAAAAGAGCTACGGCAAGGGCAGCGTGCAGACCCTTATCCCCTTGCGCCGGCCTGAGAACAGCGCCTTGCGCCTTACCACGGCCCATTATTACACCCCGGGCGATGTCACCATTGACAAGGAAGGCATTCGGCCGGATGTAGAGGTGGAAATGGACGTCGAAAAGCAGTTGGCCGTGCAACGCCAGCTCCATCGCGACGATGCGGAGGAAGAGGTGGAGGACGTCCAGTTGCAACGGGCAATCGAGATCCTTCAAGAGGACGACGTGTTTGACGACCTCCTCGAGCGTTATCATGAAGACCCCAGCGTTACGCAGGTCGCTTGGCAGGAAGACGAAGAAGAGGACGAGACCGAAGAGACCGAAGAGGAAGCCCGGGAGACCAGCAATCCCTCCGGCGAATCGTCCAGTCAATGATCCGGCCGGACGATCGCCCGCCGGACGCCTTGCGGCCCGTCGCCATGGAGCGGCGGTACACGAAGTTCGCCGAAGGGGCCGTGCTCATGACCGCGGGGGATACGCAGGTAATCTGCACCGCGACGGTGGAGGACCGTGTCCCCGCCTTCCTCCAGGAGTCAGGCGCGGGGTGGGTCACGGCCGAATACGCCATGCTCCCCCGCAGCGCGTCAGGGCGCATCAGCCGGGAATCCGCGCATCGGGGACGCGCCGTGGAGATTAGCCGGTTCATCGGCCGCTCCCTGCGATGCGCGGTGGATTTATCCGCGCTGGGCGAACGGTGCGTCACCCTGGATTGCGATGTCCTCCAGGCCGACGGAGGCACGCGCACCGCAGCCATTACGGGGGCGTACGTGGCCCTGCATGACGCCCTCACCCTTCTAGTGCAAGAGGGGAAGTTGCGGCGGCTCCCCTTGATTGGGCAATGCGCCGCGACAAGCGTGGGCATGGTGGAAGGCGAGCCATGCCTGGATCTCTGTTATGAAGAAGACGCCGCGGCGGATGTGGATATGAACGTTGTCATGCGGAGCGACGGCGCCTATATCGGCGTGTCGGGGGCGGCGGAGGGAGACGCGTTCTCCCGCGCGGAAATGGACGCGATGCTGAACCTCGCCGAAGCCGGTATTCAGCGTCTGTTCGACTACCAAAAGGAAGCGCTGGGACTGTGAGCCGGGAACTCGTGGTTGCATCAGGCAACCGGGACAAAGCCGCCGAAGTCGCTGAGCTGTTCGCGGGCGCCTCGTGGAATATCCGGATGCTAAGCGATTATCCGCCCCTCGAGGAGCCCGTGGAAGACGGGGAGACGTTCGAGGAAAACGCCTTGCTCAAGGCGCGCTACTACGCCGCCGCACTAGGCGTTCCCTGCGTGGCGGACGACTCGGGCCTCGAAGTGGACGTGCTAAATGGGGCTCCCGGCGTGTTTTCGGCGCGCTACGCCGGGGAAGGCTGTTCGTATGCCGACAACAACGCGAAACTCTTTCGCGAATTGGCGGCTTACCACGGAGAAGAGGCTCGCCAGGCGCGGTTCCGGTGCTGCGCGGCATACGCGGATCCCGAAGGTAGGGAGTTGATCGCCGAGGGCGCGGTCGAAGGCCACATCGCCCCAGAGCCCCGGGGAACGAACGGCTTTGGTTACGATCCTGTCTTCATTCCCGAAGGTTTTGACGCCACGTTCGGGGAACTTGCGCCAGAAACCAAGCACGCCATCAGCCATCGGGGCCGCGCCTTCCGTGAATTGCGGGACTTGTTGGCGGAGCTTGAGTAACCCAGAGACAGCAGAACGCGTTCGAGGCGCCGAGTTTTCCTAATGAAGATCCTTCCCGCACAGTCACACGGTTTCCAGACCGCGGCCGCGATCCTCCGGCAAGACGGCATCGTGGCCTACCCCACGGAAACGGTGTACGGATTGGCCGTCAATCCGTTTTCCGAAGCCGCGTTGGAGAGGTTGCTGGACGCCAAAGGCCGGGACGCCAGCAAGGGCATTCTTCTCATCGTGGCGGACTCCAACCAGCTCGGGCGCGTGGCGCGCCGCGTTGCGCCTGAAGCAGCCCGCCTTATCGACGCGTTTTGGCCGGGGCCGCTGACCCTCTTGTTTCCGGCAAGGGCCGAAGTGCCGGAGTTGCTGCTCGGTTCCTCCGGCAAAGTCGCCGTGCGCTGTCCCGGTCACGCAACCGCCCGGGAATTGTGCGCGGTGTTTGGCGGGCCGCTGACCTCGACTTCGGCCAACCGCGCCGGCGCCGCTCCCGCGACATCCATTGAGGCGATCGACGTGCCCGGCGTGGGCGCCGTGGTAAATGGCGGAATGCTGTCGGCCGCGCAACCCAGCACGCTTCTTGATCCCGAAACGGGGACCATTCTGCGCGAAGGCGCGATAGACAGACACGCGCTCGCCCCTTTCTTGAAGGGCTGACGCTAGCTGTTTTTGCCTTATCCGGCGGTTCCCCGTACAATGGCGGTTGATTTTCCTTGTGAACAACACCCTGCATTTTACCAACCACGTGAGGTCCATCCCGGATGAGCATGCTGACACCTAGAGAGATTGTCGCCGAACTCGACAATTACATCATTGGACAAGACGAAGCGAAACGAAAAGTGGCGATCGCCCTGCGCAACCGGTGGCGCCGGCAACAGCTCTCGGGGGAAATGCGCGACGAGGTGGCCCCCAAAAACATCGTGATGATGGGTCCCACGGGGGTGGGCAAGACCGAGATCGCGCGCCGCCTCTCCCGGCTGGCCGATGCCCCCTTCATCAAGGTCGAGGCGTCCAAGTTCACCGAGGTCGGATACGTGGGCCGCGATTGCGAGTCCATGATCCGGGAACTCACCGAAGTGGCGGTCAACATGGTGCGCGCGGAGATGGAAAAAGAGGTCCAGGAGAAGGCGGAGCACAATGCCGAGGAGCGGCTGCTCGACATCCTGTTGCCCCCGCAACGGAGCCAGCAACCGCAACGCCAACCAGGATTCCGCCCCGGCGACCCCAATGCGGGCGACGAGGGGCCTCCCGTCCATCAAGAACAGCAAGCCGAGGAACGCACGCGGGAGGTCATCCGCAGGAAACTGCGCGCGGGCGAACTCGACGACAGGGAAGTTGAGGTCGAGGTGCGCGATTCGGGGCAACCCTCCATGATGCAGGTGTTCGGCAATACGGGCCTGGAGGAGATGGGCTTCAATTTCCAAGACATGCTGGGCAAATTGATGCCCCAACGCTCGCAAAAACGCCGCACGGCCGTGACCGAGGCTAGGCGCATCCTTCATCAAGAGGAAGTGCAGAACCTCATCGACATGGAAACGGTCGCGCAAAAGGCCGTCGAACGGACGCAGGACGCAGGCATCGTTTTCCTTGATGAAATCGATAAGATCGCCGGGCGGGGCTCTTCGGGACAAAGTGGGCCGGACGTCTCTCGCGAGGGCGTCCAACGGGATATCCTCCCCATCGTCGAGGGCAGCACGGTCACCACAAAGCACGGCAGCGTGCGTACGGACCACATCCTCTTCATCGCGGCGGGGGCGTTTCACACCGCCCGCATCTCCGACATGATCCCTGAACTGCAGGGCCGCTTTCCCATCCGCGTGGAGCTGGAGAATCTTGGCGCGGAAGACTTCGGCCGCATCCTCCGGGAGCCCAAGAACTCGCTCATCAAGCAATACCAGGCCATGCTTGAAACCGAGGGCGTCACCGTACGGTTCGCCGATGACGCCATAGAGACGATCGCGCGGCTTTGTCAGAAGGTGAACGACGAGACCGAGAACATCGGCGCCCGCCGGTTGCACACCATCATGGAGAATTTGCTTGAGGAGATCTCCTACGAGGCGCCCGATCGGCAGGGCGAGGAGTTGAACATCGACGCCGCCATGGTCGAACGCTGTTTGGCGAACATCATGGAAGACCAAGAACTGAGCAAGTACATCCTCTGATGCGATTCGCTTTTCTCGAAGAGCACGGCGTGCGCGTGGCGGCCCTCTCCGAGCGGGCCGACGGCGATTTCCGCTTTGGCGGGGGTGGCCAAGCCCGTATCGAGCGCTGGGCCGAGGCCATGGACGCGGCTCCCGGCGGTCTGGTGCGCGGCGAACAGATTCACGGCGCGCGGGTGGCCGAGGTTGAGTTGGGCGATGCGGGGCGGGGGTTCGCCAACGGGCCCCCTTTTCCGGCCACCGATGGCTTGGCCACGCAGACTCCCGGCTTGGGCCTGGTGATATCCGTGGCCGATTGCACGCCGGTCTTTCTCGCCGCGCCTAATCACCACGCCATCGCCTTGGTTCACGCGGGCCGCGAGGGGACGCGGAGCCGCGCCGCCGCGCGAGGCGTGGAGGTCTTGAATCGCGCCTACGGCGTCCCCCCCCACGCCATCCTCGCGCTCATCGGGCCGTCGGCGGGGCCCTGCTGTTACGAGGTGGATCCGGACACGGCGCGGGGCTGGACCGCGGAGGGATGGCCCGCGGACGGAAGACGCCTTGATCTGTGGGAAACCAACCGCATCCAGCTCGAAGCCGCCGGCGTAGCGCCGCGGCACATCGAGGTTTCCGGGATATGCACCATCTGCGACGGACGCTTCCATTCCCACCGGCGTCATCGCGACGGTCAACGTAACGTGGCGCTCATGGCGCTGTGAAGCGCTGGCTCTAGAAGACCACGGTCTTGTTCTCCAGCCGGATGATGCGGTGTTGAATGTAGGCGAGCACCGCATTCGCCAGGGCCTGCTTTTCCAGGCTGCGTCCTTTTCGCTTCAACTCCTTCACGTCATCCTTGTGCGACACCCGCTCGACAAGCTGTTCGATGATGGGGCCTTCGTCGAGATCGGCCGTGGCGAAATGCGCCGTGGCGCCGATGACCTTGACGCCGCGATCATAGGCCTGCCGATAAGGATCCGCCCCCTTGAAGGAAGGCAGGAAACTGTGGTGGATGTTGATGACATCCTTTCCATAGGTATCGAGGAAACCGGTGGATAGAATCCGCATGAAGCGGGCAAGGACAAGGAAGTCGGTGGAATCCCGGGCTATATCGAGTATCGCTTGCTCGGCGCTGTCCTGCGTCTCCTTGGTAAAGGGGACATGATGAAACGGGACGCCATACGCCGTCACGCGATCTTCAAGATCGGGATGGTTGCTGATAACCCATGGGATGTCCACTTGGAGTTCTCCGCTGCGGCGCCGATACAGCAGATCCTCCAGACAGTGGTCGAATTTCGAGACCAGAACCCCCATGCGCAGGGTGGATCGCGCATAATGGAAGGAGAACCGCGCGTCCAGGGTATGCGCTAGCTCGTCAAGGTCCTTCCTAAGGGCGGCCACGTCCACCCTTTCGGGATCATAGGCGAATTCGAGCCGCATGATGAACCAGCCCCCGAACGGATCCGTGGTGTACTGATCGGAATCCGTAATGTTGCCGCCATGCCGGAAGATGCGCTCCGACACCCGCGCGACGATGCCCTGTTGGTCTTGGCATTGGATAAGTAGGATGACAGTTTCCATGGCGTATTAAGTCTCCCGTGTGAGGCTTCGAGTTGGCGAACTGCGAAAAGCATACCAGAGAAGCCTCCCCCGAGACACCCCCGCGGCCGGTTGGGGGTATTGTTCGCCGGCGCCTTTGGTTCATGCCAGTGAGCGCGCGGCTCAGTCGATAAGAACATCCCCGTTTCGGGCAGTGAGCTGGACCGTGTATTGTCCCTCGTTTAGGCGGCCGGAGAACTCCCAATTGTTGCTGTTGATGCTCCCGTGCATGGGCGCCGCGCTTTCCATCACGCCGTTTTCCACCGTTACAAGAAAGGTGGCGTTCGCATCGGCGGAGCGCACCAAACTGAGATTGCCGCCGTTCACGGTCACGTTCATGTCGCCGAAGATCCCTTCAAGGGCCACAATACGGACGTCGCCATTCTCGTGGCGTATGGTGAGTTCCTCGCGGGGGGAGTCAATGATGGTGTCGCCGTTGTAGGTGGTCAGTTCTTGACGGCCCTGCACATCGCGGGTAATGACCTCTCCTCCCGAGGCCACCACCGTGACTGGACCGGGGCTATTGGTCACGGAAACTCCGCCGCGCCCCGTGCTCAGGTCCAGTTCGCCGGCCACCTGTTCCGCCTGAATACCGCCGATCTCCTGTCTCACCTCCACGGATCCGTCGAGTCCCTCAACCACGGTTTGCCCGTTCTCCGCATACAGACGCAACGGCAACGCGCGGGGCATCGTGATGACCAAATCGACGCGGTAACTCTCGCAGCCCAACGCGTCCATGTCTTCGTTGGCCTTGGTTTGGACCAGGATGCGGCCCTCGGCCTCGTCGGCCTCCACCCGCAACGCGAGGGCTTCACGGGCTTCATCCTGGCGCTCGGGATCCCGCATCCTCAACTCTTGAACCGCCGAGACCGTCACCTCGTCGACATCGGCGCCTTTCACTTGCACGTCGCCCCGGATGGCGTCAACAAAGACCTCGGATTCCGTGTTCACGGGCGCCACCCGCTCCTGGGCGGCTTTGGCGGAGTGAGGGTTGCCCGGCGCGGCGGCTAACACGTCGCCCGCGCCCTCGCGATGGATGTGAATATCATCGAACGAGGCGTCCAGCACCAAACGCTGGGCGGTCTTGGTCTGGGGATTCCGCGCCACCAGATGGTTGCCCCGGGTGACCCGCTCCAACGGAATATCCGAATGCACCTCCCCATAGGTCACGCTGGCCATCAGGTCGGGCAAACTTCCCCCACTCAAATGCAGATGGATAGGACCGTTCTCGCTCTTTACATCCACGTCCGCATTGGACGCCACGTCTCGAAGCGTGACGGCGCCCAGGGAGTTCGTCAAGCGCAGCACGCCCTCCACGCCTTCAAAGACCGCCTGGCTCCGCTTCAGGTCAAAGGTTCCGGACCCTTCAAACCCCTGAACCTCCACGGGGAATTCGCCTTGAGCCCGCACGTTCGTTTCCCCCGCGGTGTCGCGCAACGTCACGGCGCCATGCCGGGAATTGAGCGTGAGCGCTCCCCCCACGCCGGTGATGGTGGTGTCTCCCACGGTGTTCTCACAAACCAGGGCGGCGTCCGCGGGGATCTTCACGCGGTAGTTAACCTTCATGGCCACTTCGTTGTCGACCTCGCTCCGGGAGGGCAGAACCGTGCGGAAAGAAACGTTGTCAGGCTCGGCGTTGATATCAATTTCAATGGCCCGGATGACCTCCATGGCCTCTTCCACTTCATCGGCGGCCGTAAACACGTCCACATTGAGCTGGACCTCGCGTCCCTCCCACGTTTCTACCTCCACGTGGCCGAACTCGTTCTCGATCTCGACGGTTCCCCCTCGCTCCAGCGGAAAGTATTGCTCCATCTCCCGGGAGACCACCGGCCCGTTGGGAAAGTTCAAGACGTCGACATCGCTCACCGCGCCGCCGCGAAGGCTAATGAGATCCTCGCTGCGTTCGCCCACATTGCGCAAACCCTGGGTAATGGATTCGATAACCGCGCCGACACGGCCGAAAATGCCGGGGTCGCTTTCGGCGCCGGCTTGCAGGGAAAGAAGAAAAAGCAGTGGAAGCGCGAGACGGAAACGCTTCTTGATGGCGGGTCCCCGTTTCGGCCCGTGGTTACAGGCTTCTGCCGAGGTAGAGGGATTTGAGGGTTTGTACTTGGCGTTCAAGATTTGCGTGAACCAACTCATTGGTGCGGGCATAACCGGGATTCCGCTGCATTGCCGCCAACGCCTCCTCGAGGTCAGCGTCGAGGATGCCGACGGCGCTTCTATACTTCGCTTCCCAGCCGGGGCCGCCGCCCCGCGGCATGCGTTCTTCCACGCGGGTAACGGCCCGGGAAAGCGAATCCACCCGCTCCGCCGCCCGGTTCAGTTCTTGAGGCGAATTCGAACCGAGCATCAGGGAGGGCGTCCCCTGCTGGGGTTGGCTGCCGCCGGACTTGGCGGCAGGCCCCGAGGCGCCCCCAAACCACACCCCTGCGAACACAAGCAAGCACGCGGCGTAAGCCAAGCCCTTGCCCCAGGCCGACCAGGCCCGGAAAAGGGCGGCGCGCTTCTCCCGCTCCTGGCGTTCCTGACGCGCCCTTTGCATCAGTTGCGCCGTGAACGCCCGCCCCGGCTCAAGCGGCTGGGCCGCCTCCACCGTTTTGAGCGTGCGCAACATGGCGCTCACCTCGCGGTGACACACGACACAGGTCTTTACGTGACGCGCCACCGCCGGCTCAATGGCCGGCCGCCGGCTTTGGCACAAGGCCTCTGCGTACGCATACAACTGGGTTCTAGCGGGGTGCCGTCTCATGAGCCGTGTTTCACAAATACTCATCCATCGCGCCTAACAGCGGCCGAAGCGCCCGCTCCGCGCGCACTACTCTCGACTTGACCGTACCCACCGGCGCATCGATAATCGCCGCGATTTCTTCGTAGGACAAGTCTTCGAATCGCCGAAGCACAAACGCTTGCCGCTGGTGATCAGGCAGTTTACCCAACGCCTGATTGACTGCCTCCGAGATCTCCCGCCGCTGGAAATCAGCGGAAGGATCCTCCTTCACATCGCTTACATGCTCCATCGGATCGAAATCGGCCTCGCTTTCGCGGTTGCGCGCCCAGCCCGTCAGGCTCAACAGAATAGGACGCCGTTTCCGCCGGCTCCACTCCTTCGATACGATGTTTGAAGCTATGGTGTACAAATACGTCGTGAATTTCGCCGTAGGCTGATACCGGCCCGCATTCTTCACCAACGCCAGGAACACCTCCTGGGTCAGTTCCTCGGCCACTTGCCGGTCCTGAACCATCCGATAAATGTAGTTCAGAATGCTCTTCTGATAACGGCGCACCAACTCGCCGAAAGACGCTTCACACCCCTCCCCGTGGGCCAGCATGAGATCCTCGTCGTTGCGTTCCCGCAACGGCGCGCTCTCATCGCCGACAACCCGCAGATGGGGCCGCCCGGTTTCCTGCCGGGCCTTGCGTCCTTCCGCCATATTCCCGTGAGTATCGCTTTCCTTGCTCACCACGGCCATCCTTATAGTCAATATCCCCAATGCCGCCAAAGTTCCATCCCATCAATGATGAGTATAGCAATGCCGCCTCCCAAAAACAAAGCGGCCCCATCAAGTTCATTACAATAGTGTTCACGCTTTGCTATACTTTATCTCTTCTTGAAGTCCAGGCCTACCGGCCGCCCTCCAGGATTTTCCGGTAGGCCTCTTCGTAGCCCGACACCATGCTGGCGATGGAAAATTTCTCCTCGACGCGCTGGCGGCAGGCTTTCGGATCGATTTCCGGCAGCCGCTTCAAGGATTCCACGGCCTCGTCCACGTCCTGCGCCACGAAGCCGGTCTCTCCATGGGCGATGACTTCGCGGCACGACCCCAGGTCCATGGCGATCACCGGCACGCCCGCGCAGTTGGACTCGGCCATCACGAGCCCGAACCGCTCGGGGATGGTGTTGAGATGGAGCACGGCCGCCGCCTGGCTGAACAGTTCGTTTTTCCCATCGACATCGACCGCCCCCACGAAGGAGATCTGATCGCCGTCGATGTGCGGCTCTATTTGCTCGTCGAAATACGCCTGGTCTTGAATGATCCCGGCGATGATGAGCCGCCGCCCGCTCTTCTTCGCCACCTCAATGGCGAGATGAAACCCTTTCTCCGGGTGAATCCGGCCTAACGCC
>JBKHFO010000017.1:0-26167 GCA_046540175.1 Candidatus Hydrogenedentota bacterium | reverse complement strand
GCGGGGATGACGAGGGGCGAGTTTCTCGTGAAGGACGCATCTGCCGAAAAACTTTTGGGCAGGGGCGCAGCAGCCGGGTGCACAAAGGTTCTGCGACCCTTACCAGGGTCGGTAGCGGAGACATCTGTTACCAGGGGTATCGCCCGCCCGCTACCGCTCGCGGGCTCAACCCCTGGCTAGCATCTGTCATCCCTACGGGATGGATTCATTTGTGACATTATTTTGGGCTGAGCCAGACGCAATCGAGGCATCCACAATTTAAGGGCTGACCACGGCTTCCGCAGGGGCCGTCACACCGCCTTGGCTTCCTGTGTTGTTGCTGGGAGGCCGAGTTTGGGGGCGAGGTAGTGGCCGGTGTGGGATTCGGGGATTTGGGCGACGTGTTCGGGGGTTCCCTCGGCGATGATGCGGCCGCCGGCGCCGCCGCCTTCGGGGCCGAGGTCGATGAGCCAGTCCGCGGTCTTGACGACGTCGAGGTCGTGTTCGATGACGACGACGGTGTTGCCGTAATCGACGAGGCGGTGCAACACGGTGAGCAGTTTGTCGATGTCCACGGCGTGGAGGCCGGTGGTGGGTTCGTCGAGGATGTAGAGGGTGCGGCCGGTTTGGCGTTTGGCGAGTTCCGTGGCCAGTTTGACGCGTTGGGCCTCGCCGCCGGACAGGGTGGTGGCGGATTGGCCGAGCTTGATGTAGCCCAGACCGACGTCGCGCAGGGTCTCCAGTTTGGGCGCGAGCGACGGGATTTTCTTGAAGAAATCGCACGCTTCCTCGACGGTCATGTCCAGGACCTCGGCGATGTTCTTGCCTTTGAATAGGATGTCCAGCGTGTCGCGGTTGTAGCGCTTGCCCCCGCAGACCTCGCAGGGCACGTGCACGTCGGGCAGGAAATGCATCTCGATGGTGATGACGCCGTCGCCCCGGCAATGCTCGCAGCGGCCGCCTTTCACGTTGAAGCTGAAGCGGCCCGGCTTATACCCGCGGGCGCGGGCCTCGGGCGTCTTGGTGAACAGGTCGCGGATGGGCGTGAACAGGCCCGTGTAGGTGGCCGGGTTGGAGCGGGGCGTGCGGCCGATGGGGGACTGGTCGATGTCGATGACCTTGTCGATGTGTTCGAGGCCTTCAATGGCGGTGTGCGCGCCCGGCCGCGCTTTGTGCGCGTCGTGGAGGCGGCGTTGCGCGGCGGGGTAGAGCGTCTCGTTCACCAGGCTCGATTTGCCGGAACCGGACACGCCCGTCACGCAGATGAACTGGCCCAGGGGGAAGGCGGCGTCGATGCTTTGCAGGTTGTTGTGCGCCGCCCCGCGCACGACGATGGACTTGCCGTTGGAGTCCCGCCGTTGGTCCGGGATCTGAATGGAGAAGCTTCCCGATAGGTAACGCCCGGTCCACGATTGCTTGTTCTTCTCGACCTGTTTCGGCGTGCCTTGGGCGACGACTTGGCCGCCGTGGATGCCCGCGCCGGGGCCAAGGTCGAGCACGTGGTCCGAGCGGCGGATGGTGTCTTCATCGTGCTCGACGACGATGACCGTGTTGCCGAGATCGCGCAGGCGCTCCAGGGTCTGGAGCAGCTTGAGGTTGTCCCTTTGATGAAGGCCGATGCTGGGCTCGTCGAGGATGTAGAGCACGCCCACGAGGCCGCTGCCGATCTGCGTGGCCAGGCGGATGCGTTGGGATTCGCCGCCGGACAGCGTGCCCGCCGCGCGGTCGAGCGAAAGGTAGTCGAGCCCCACGTTGACGAGGAAGCCCAGGCGTTCCCGGATCTCTTTGAGCACCCGCTCGGCGATTTGTTGTTGCGTGGGGGTGAGTTCGAGCGTTTGGAAGAACCCCAAGGCTTGCGCGATGGACGCCTCGGAGACGTCCATGATGGTGCGGCCGTTCACTTCCACGGCGCGGGCTTCCGGCCGCAGCCGCGCGCCCTTGCACTCCGGGCAGGGCTTGCTGGCCATGAACTCGCTGATCATTTCCCGCGCGCTGCTGGACTCGGTCTCGCGGTAGCGCCGCTCGAGATTGGGGATCACGCCCTCGAAGGGCTGCTTCATGTCCTTCTTGCGGCCGCCCGTCTTCGAGAAATCGATGAGTTCTCCGCCGGAACCGTGGAGCACGACGTCGCGGAACTCTTGCGGCAAGGCGCGCCACGGCGTCGAAACGCGCTGACCGTAATGGCGGCACACGCATTCGAGCGCGCGGCGGTACATGCCGTCCAACATGCGCCGCATGCTCCAAGGCTTCACCGCGCCCTCGGAAATCGAGAGCTGCGGATCGGGGACCACGAGGTCCGGGTCCACTTCCGTGGTCACGCCGAGGCCGGTACACGTGGGGCAGGCGCCGCGCGGATTGTTGAACGAAAACATGCGCGGGGCCAGCTCCTCGAAGCTGATGCCGCAATCCGGGCAGGCGAAATGCTCGCTGTGCAGCGTCTCCGTGGGTTCGCCGCCGGGCTGCTCTTGCCACACGCGCAACATGCCCTGGCCCAAGTGGAGGGCGGTCTCCACGCTATCCGTGACGCGCTTGCGGATGCCCTCCTTCACCACGATGCGGTCCACGACGACGTCGATGTCGTGCTGGACGTAGCGCTCCAGTTCGGGGACCTCCTCCAGCGGGTAGAACGCGCCATCCACCCGCACCCGCGTGAAACCCTGCTGGCGCACGTGGTCGAACACCTTCTGATACGTGCCCTTGCGCTGACTCACCAGCGGCGCGAGCAGTTGGATGCGCGTCTTCTCCGGCAGGGCGAGGATGTGGTCCACGATGGCCTGCGGCGTTTGCGCCTCGATGACCTTGCCACACTTGTAACAGTGGGGCGTGCCGATCCGGGAGAAGAGCAGCCGGAGATAGTCGTGGATCTCCGTGACGGTGCCCACGGTCGAACGCGGATTGCGGTGCGTGGTCTTCTGTTCGATCGAGATGGCGGGACTCAGGCCCTCGATGTAGTCCACGTCCGGCTTATCCATCTGGTCGAGGAACTGCCGGGCGTAGGCCGACAGGCTCTCGACATAGCGGCGCTGGCCCTCGGCGTAGATGGTGTCGAAGGCCAGAGTGGACTTGCCCGACCCGCTCAAGCCCGTCACCACGATGAGCTTATTGCGCGGGATGACGAGGTGCAGGTTGGCGAGGTTATGTTCGCGCGCGCCGCGAATTTCGATCACGTCGCGGTTTTTGGGAGACTTAGGAGGCATTACTCGAAAGAAAACTCCGGCTCGATTCCTGAGCGCGTCCCAAGCGTGCGCTCAGGGGGCATTGGTGGATACGGCGTACGGCTCGGGCCAAGCAAGCTCACGGCCCGGCTCTCTTTGGCATGGCGCGGGGGTGGACTATTCCGTGTGCAGCGTGGTTTCCAGAGGAGCGCTTTGTGTGAACCGGCTTACGCCCAGGATGCTGAAGCCGATGATGTGGCCCACTTCATCAACCCGCTCCATCACGGCGTCATGGTCTGTTTCCCGCATATACCCAGGGGCTTCCCGGAATTGCACTTCCAGAAAATCCCCTTCAGTATCATACCAAACCTTCATTTTGTCCGTCATATGTCGGCTCCCTTGTTTAACATCCCCCGGCCCTTACGGGCCGCCCCCTTCGAAGGGGGAATTTATCTGCTCGTTCCTCTTTCGGAAGGGGGATCAAGGGGGATGTCTGCCCGCCTTGGTTCACATCCCCCGGCACACCGACCTGCCCCGCGAGTAGGGAGTGGCCGTGGCGCATGCGCAGATCCCCCTAGCTTACCTCTGAACGAACGGGGATCAAGGGGGCTGTTATTCCCCGGCGCGGCATTCTTACCCGTTCAGCACGCCCCGGTAGAGGTCCACGTCTTCGTAGGCGCCGTGCAGGTAGACGGCTTCGCGGATGACGCCGGCGTGTTCGAAGTCCAGGGCTTGGAGGAACCCGGCCAGGGGGGCCTCGCGGCGAAGGACCGGGATGGCGACGCGTTGAATCTCTTGTTGGCTGCTGGCTTGTTTGAGCAGGGCGCGGAACCCTTTTTGCACGCTGGAGGCGTTGTAGTCGGTTTCGCCGGCCATCCAAATCCACGCCGTGGCGGCGCCGCTGATGCTTTCGGGCCGGACGCGGAACAGACCGAAGGGGTCGCCGTTGCGGCGGATGAGCATGAATTCTTGTTCAATCATCTGGGAATGAAGCGCGTCCATTTCCCGATCGTAGCGCGTGGCGAGAAACGCGCCGGTTTCCGTGAAGAGGAAGTAGGCGGTCTCGCTCCAGTTTTCCCACCGCACCAGGCGTTCCGCGTCGGCTTCCTCGATGGGCCGCATGCCCACGCTCATGCCAAAGGCCGCCCGCGCCATGGTGAATAACGAGGGTTTCCGCCGCTGGCCGATGGCGCCGTACACGCGGGTGAAATTGACCCCTTGGGCAGAGAGTAGGTTGAACGCCGACACGGCCGCCGCCATCCATTCCCGCTGGGATTCACACCAAGGCTCATACGGCGTGCGGAAAGACCCCGTGAACGCATGGTGCGTAGCCGTTCGGCCGCCGCCGCAGAGGTTGCGGATCCAACACCGCCGGCAGACGCCCGTGGTGCGCGCGCCGGCGTCCTCGAACGGCCGCAACACCTCTTCGTCCACCTCGCCGGTGTTGACGTTGCCCGCGCGATAGACCTCCCAGCCCAGCATGCGGCCCGAAGGGTATAGATCCCCATGGCCGTCCACCGCCAGTTCGTGCAAGCCGGCGGGATCCGAGCGGGCGTTGGGCAGGCCTTCGTAAATCTGTCTGAACAAGCTGGCCACGGGGTCCAGGCGAAAATACTGGTGACGCAGGAGTTGCTGCGCGTAGTACACCGCGCATTGACTCAACCCTTCGACCATCTCGGCGGGGTCAAGGCCGGGATTGGCGATATACGCGCCGTCAAGGTCGAGTTCCATGGCGGGAAATTCCGCTTGGTGAAGCGTCTCAACCACGCCGCCAAATCCAGGATGACCGGGCCGGACCACAACCGTGGCCTCGGCGTCGTGTTTGCCGAGGGTTTGGACGAGCTTGGACAGGGCGTTGAGTGAAGCGTACCGGCCCTCGGTCAAGCGCTCGAGGACCGCCCTGATCGCCTCATCGCCGGAGGGCAGGGTCACGCGCACGCTTAAAGCGTGTCCCTTTAACGCGTCCGGTAATCCGTCCACGCGGATGTCCCGCGGCAAGACGGAGGCCGTCAGCGTTTTCCCGGCCAAGCGCGCTAGATGGAACGCCCCCGCGCAACATTCCGCCAACAATGCGGGCTGACGCACGGCGGCGGGTTCGACAAACGCCAGATGCAACGCGGATTGCGCGCCAGAACGGCTCAGCAACAACTCCACGGCCCGCTGCGCTTGAGCGCTAGCCGAAGGCGCCACGGGTTCCGCGGGGGAGGTCCTATCTGAGCGAAGCCAAGCGCGCCACCCCCCCTTGTTCGGACTTGGCGCCCCTTCATTCCGCGAAGCGCCATCCCCGCCCGTCTCTTCAGGCGCGGGCAATTCGACCGTGAGCCGTTTCAGACCGCGCTCGACCTCGAATTCCTTCTGGAGCTGTTCTTTCGATGGGGCAGGCAAGATGGCCTTCGTGGCGCGAAGCCACTCCAGTTCGCCCACGACCTCGTTGAGTTCCGTGGCGGAATGCGTGTCCCGCAAAAGATGGAGGATGCGATTGATGGGGGTCTCAGGGTAATGGGCGAGAACATCCCACGAGATTTGGTCGCATTCAAAACAGAAACACGTCTCGGGATCAATGGCGTAGCCTTTGCCGTTGTATTCGAAGCGGTGCAGTTGTTCGCGCGCCATCAGTAGGCCCCCAACGTGCCTTTGTCGCGGCTCCAGTTTTCCATGTAGCGGAAACAGGCTATGCCCAAGGTGGTCCACAAAAGGCAACTCAAAATAAGGAAGTAAAAAGCGTAATTCTCAAACACCCCCCATCCGGCCCCTTCGATCAACACCTCCTTCAGGCAAATGGAGGCGTTGGTCACGGGCAGCGCATGGACGATCGCGCGCAGGTACAAGGGCCACCCCTCGAGGCTTTCCTGAGCGGGAAATGCGAGACCGATCATGGCGAGGCGGATGATCATGGCGATTTGGCCAGTCTGTTTGAAGATGAGGACCAGGCCGCCGACCATGAAGCCAAAGCCAATGAGGTTTAGGTAGGTCAGGGCCAGCAACATGACGGTCGGAAGGGGCGCAAAGTGGAGCGTGCCCTCGACCGACCATGCGATGAGCGCAATGATGATGCTCAGCGAGACGATGCTGCTCACGGCTGCTACGAAACTGCGCGCCATGAAATTGGTGACCAGTCCATGGGGGCTCATGCAGACCTGTTCGAGTTCGCCCGTGCGGGCCATGCCCTGGAGTCCCTGGGTGAACAGGCCCACGATGCCGAAGGCGAAAATCCCGATGATGAAGCCTAGGCCCCCATCCACGGCCTGTTCAGCCATGTCCTCAATCTGGCCGCGGCCGTACATCAGGGCTTGGATGAGCATGAGCAGCATGCCGTAGCCGATGAAAATCCCGGTCAGCGACGCGAACCAGTACCGGCGCATGATAATCAGGCCCCGGACGATTTCAGCTTTGAGTACAAGAAAGAAACCCATGATGCCGCGCTACTCCCTCGCACCCGGGTGGGGATGCCCGTTGGTGAGCTTCAAAAAGACACTCTCGAGGTTTTGTTGCCGTTGTTGGATGCTCCGGAGCCGAAGCTGTTGGCGCTGAAGCGTTTGCACGGTCCCGTAGATGGCTTGGCTCCGCAACTCGGGCTCGGGATCAATCTTCACCAAACACATGGGCCCCTCGTCCGTGTCTTCCAGCGCCGTGGACACAACGCCAGGCACCGCCTCGAGCAACTGCGTATCTGGATGGCGATCCAGACGGAATTCATACACTTGCTCCGAGAAGAGATCGAGGAGTTTCTCGGTGGGCTCGCAGGTGATCAACTTGCCGTCCTTTACAATGCCGATCCGGTCGCAAAGCTCCTGGGCCACGTTCATGTCGTGGGTCGTCACAACGGCGCACTTGCCCTGCTCGCGGGTCATTTCCACGACCTTGTCCTTGATCGCGCGGCTGCTTTGGACATCGAGGCCGGTCGTTGGTTCGTCCAGCACGATGACGGGCGGGTCGGCGATGAGCGCGATGCAAATGGCCAGCTTCTGTTTCTGCCCTTGCGACAACTGCCGGACCTGCACATCGCGCTTCTCCGAAAGACCAATGAAATCCAGCAAGTAATCCGTCCGTTGCCGCAAGACTTTGCCGCGGACATCCTTCAAGTTGCCGAAATAGGCCAGGTTCTCGCGCGGCGTCAACGGCCAGATGCAGGTCCGCGTGCCTTCCAGCACCACCCCCACCCGGCGCAGAACCTGCAAGCGCTTTTTCTCGACATGCAAGCCGTCCACATACACATGACCGCCGCTCGGCCGCACCAGGCCGCAGATCATCTTGACCGTGGTGGTCTTGCCCGCCCCGTTGGGACCCAGCAGGCCAAAGATCTCCCCGGCCCGCACGCCGAACTCCATCTCCCGGACGGCGTGAATCGGGCGCTTTTGATAGAAATGCCGCTTACCGGTTTTGGGATCGACCGACAAAAAGTGACGGGTGTAAAAAAGCTTGTCGGCCCGGTCAAGTTGTACGAGATCCGTGCTCATTGGTGCTCCGTGCGCTGGGGCATGTATTCTTGCTCGATGTGGCGAACGGCCTCTTCCTCGTCGCCAAGTTCGTGCACCTTGATGGCGTATTCAAGATAGGCGATTTCGATATCGCGGACCGCGTGAACGACGAGGACGAGGATCAGGCTGCCGGTCCAATAAAACATCCCCCCCAGCAACAGGGAAAAGACCAAGAATTCAAACGAGACCGCCGGGCTATTCTGAAAGAAGTGGCGATGCACGATCGCAAACGCCACGGCCACCACGATAATCCCCACGGCGGGGCTTCCCGTGATGCCGATGAGCAAAGGCTGCGCGCCCACGCGCCAAATCAGCTCCTCCGCCACCGCCACGGTCAAGAACCGATACAAGACCACCGGATTCTCGACGGTGAAATTCCATACCCCGCCCAAGTCCGAGAGATGAGAGCGCGCGTCTTCCCACGACCGGTGCGTTACCAAAAGCGATAGGACGAACACCAAGTGCCCGGCCAGCAACCCCACCCCGATATACACGGGATTGACCAACTGGCGGGAGAACACCCCCTCTTGCGCGCCGAAATAACATGCAAGCAAAAACAGGGGCGTCTGGCTCACCAGCAAGACGAGCCGGTTACGGCGGACGGGCATGACGGGTTCCGGCCGGCGGTTCGCCACCAGTGAATGGATAAGATGAAGCGCGAGAAGCGCAAGAAACAGGCCGGCCAGAACGTTCACGAACCATTCTCCGCGGGCTGCGCTTCCGCCTTCGCCTCGGCCTGTTCCTGCGCGTGCTTGTTGGCTTCGAGAAGCATTTCGGGAAACCGTTCCGCCACTTCTTCCCGCAGCTTGTCAAACTCGGGACGGAGAAGGCCGTAGCCAAACATGTCGTGAAGCTCGCCGTCCCGGGGCACGTGCTCGCGCATGACCAATTCCCGCACCGCGCCGGAACGCTCCACAAGCCGCCAAGACGCCGCATTAAAGGAATACACCACCAAGCTGACCCGGTGCATGTTCAATTCGTGAAATACATATTCCAAGGCGCGATACAACGCCACCGCCGAGGCGAACCCGGCGCGCAGTTTCTTGTTTCCGATGTACGTGTCGATGCTGCAACTGCGGTTGCGCCAGCTAATTTGCTGGACCGACACGAGCCCAATCGGGCCGTAATCGGCGCTGTCAATGATAAAATACAGTCCGCTGGGCATGGTGGCGCCCCCCGTCCGGCCCAGCATCGCCACGATCTGCTCACGAATTCGCTTGGGGCTGCGGGTGGGATCGCCGTAAAGAAAATGGAGAAAATCGGGGTCCTCCATCCAATCGACCACGGTATCGAGGTCTTCCCGCTCCGCGCGGCGCAAGTAAACATTGCTTCGGATGGGCATGGTGTTAAGGGACTCCTACTGACCGCTCTCGGGTTCGCGTTATGCGCGCGTCCTTGGCGCATCACTCAAAAAGCGCGCCCGCCCGTCAACGCGCGCGTTAGACAAACGAGGCTGCAATCATGCGAACCGGACAACCGCTGGGGCTGGAAACCCACTGAGAAATGAGCTGTAACACGGTATATTATAGGCGCGGACAGCCGGTGTGTCCAATACGCGCCGCCTTCCAACTCGGCGGATAAGGAGGCCGCCCCACGGAACAACATCCCCCTTGATCCCCCTTCGAAGTGGGAATCCTACATGAATGCCGGCAAGATGCCGGCGCTACGGCTCAATTCCCCCTTTGAGGGGTGGCCCGAAGGGCCGGGGGATGTAAACACCCGGCACACCGCCTTATGCGGCGATTAAGACGCCTTATCCCTGCGTATCTCGGGATTTCTAAAAACTCCCGCATGGGTCAGTTTACTCCGCACAATGGCCCACAATGGCCTCAAAACTGGCGTTTATCGAGCGTGTTTTTCGGGATGAGCGAGTTTTTGGAAATCCCCGTATCTGCTGTGGACGCGAGACGGGAAATTCGGACCGCCTTGTGACTTCTGCAACCCGTGCTTCAGAAAAAGTACTTCCGAATGCCTTCCCATACCCACTTCACGCCGCCTAGGATGGGGCCACGCGAATCCACGCGGCCGCTACGGGCGGCCTCCCGGAAAGCGAAGGCGTGGCGGACAATGCCGGTGGCGGCCGAATACTCCGGCGTTTGCGCTTCCTCCGGGATGATCTCCACGCCGCGCGGATAACCTATGCGGCATGGGACTTGAAACACGGATTCCGCAAGGGCCTGTTGGTTCTTGACCATGCTTGCGCCGCCGGTAAGCACGATGCCGCGCACCAAATTCTTCATCAAGCCCATGCTATGGAGATATCGCCGCGCCCATTCCATTTGCTCCCACGCCCGGGCGTAGAGGATTTCGTCCAGCTCATGCCTGGACACCACGGCGGGTCTTCCCGGCGAAACAGTTTTCAACTCGATGAGATGGTCCGTCGCAGGGTCGCGTTCCGCTTCCCCGTAGCCCGGTTCGCCTTTCCCTTCATCAAAGCCATCCGCTGTCTGGGCGCCAAGGAATTCGCTGGACAGGCCGTACTCAAGGATGAGTTCATCCGCCTCGGCAAAAGAGACATGGAGACCGGCCGTCACATCGCACGTGAGGTGGTATCCTCCCCACTCGAAACAATAGGTCCCCAGAATTTGCCCATCCCGCACGACCGCAAG
This sequence comes from Candidatus Hydrogenedentota bacterium, assembly GCA_046540175.1. Lineage (GTDB taxonomy): Bacteria > Hydrogenedentota > Hydrogenedentia > Hydrogenedentales > SLHB01 > SKRY01. Next base: position 15,946 of record JBKHFO010000017.1, on the reverse strand, counting down.
ACTGGTGGTGCGCCGGCCCATGTCCAACACCGCCGCGCCCAGCTCCATATCCTCTGGGGTAAGGCATCCCAGCGCGGACGCGAGCGGCAAGAAAATGACGTCTTCCATCTCGCGGCCTTGAGCCTCCACACACGAGGCGACGTTCTCCCGGACAATGGTGGGAACGCGCGCAAGATGGGTGCGGACCTTAACTACTTGTCCCCGAATCCCCAGAGGTTCCGTGACCGGCAGATCGTCCACGTACCATTGCTCCCCCGTCACGCAAGCGAGTATCTGCTTTCCCTGGACCCAAAGGTCCCGCTCGGCGTTGCTGCGCGCCTCGTCCATCTGGCGCCGGCCCACGCGTTCCTCCGGCGCCTGCGCGCGCCCTTCGCGGATGAAGGTCTCCGCGTTCTTGCCGTGGACCCCGCAAAAAAGGGACGGCACATAACGCCTGGCCTCGTTCTCGGCTTGCATCAAGGCTTCTTTAAAGGCCGCCTCGGCTGCATTGAGGTCCTGTATGATCCCTTTGGAGACGCACCCGTGGCTCGGCGCCTCGCCATGGCCTGCTATCTCAATGGGGCCATCCGGCTCGGCTCGCGCGATGAGCACCCGGATACTGCGCGAGCCAAAGTCGGCTACCCCCACATATTCGCCTTTTGTCCGCACACTCGTCCCCCGCCGCCGTTGTTTGATAGTCTGTTTGGCTTACGTAAGCTAAGGGAGGCGACGCGGTCCACACCCCGCTAATGTGAATGAGCGTCAGTCTCTCCCGCCTTCTGGCGGCGCAAAAAAGCGAGCCGCTCCCCGCCTCTTAAGCAATATCGGGATACCCTGTTCGCTAGAGGTCTTTATCCCGTGCAGCTTATGCGCTAAAACAACAAGTCTCCCATGTCCACGGACGGTCCGTCATCCTTGTTCGCGACTTGCGCGATGGTCTCCTCAATATCCTTCATTGAAGAGCGCCGCCGCTCAAGCGCTTCCCGGGCGCGCTCCATGGTGTTTTCCACTTCGGTGCGGCGTTGCTGTAAATCCTTCACCCGTTGGCGCGCATCTTCGAGTTGCTCCCGCGCCGTTTTCTTGGAGGCCTTCAGCTCCTCGATGCGCTGTTGTTGCTCTCGCTCCTGTTCTCTGGCCTGCTCCAGTTGAGCTTGGCTCTGCGCCAATGCCTGGGCTTCTTGCTCGCGTTGTTCTTGAAGCGCCTTGATCTGCGCATCAAGATCGCTAATCCGTTCTTCGAGCCCCGTGACGTGCTCGACAATCCGCGCGCTTTCTTGGGAGCACTCTTCGAGAGCGTTCTCGCTTTCCGAAACCGAGGATTCCACGGAGCTTACCGCCTGCTCCGCCTCGGTCACTTCTTGCCGGGCGTGCTCGATGGCGCGCACGCCTTGTTCAAGCTTGTTTTCAGCCTCGCCTAGCTGGGCTTCCGCCTTTTGCGCTTCGGTTTGGGCAAGCATGGCCGCGGCGCGCAGCGCCAGCAGCTTCGCGCTTTCTCCTTCGCCCCGCGCAATGGCCTGCATGGCCACACCCAACAGCTGCTCAGGCGACCCACTGTCCCGCATCGCCATGGCCGTGCGAACCGCCGCTTCAATATGCACGGGAGGAAGCTGCTGCACCTTTGTGGCGGTGTTCCCGGCCCTTAATGATTCCGGCGGGGCCGCGCCACTCGGAGCAGCGCCTCTCTCAACCGCTTCCGCTAACGACTCTGCTTCAGCCAATGGATCGGGATCGGCTTGTCCCCCGGAATCCGGCGCCGCTTCAGGCTCAGGTTCAGGTTCAGGCTCTACAGGGGGACCGGATTCCAGCTCCGTCTTTGTCTTCATCGCGCTTTTCACTTCCTCATCGGCAGACCGCGAATGGCTTGACGGCGATTCCCGCTCAATGCGGACATGGTCCAGCGTCACAGGTTCGGCCGGTTCCGCGGCGGCCGTTGGGGTTGGATTCCGCGCTTCCTCCAGAAAACGCTGACACTCCGCCTTCCAATCCGTCAAGGTCGAGGCGTCCGGGTCTTCCGCTTCGGCATAAGCCCCGCAGAAGGCATAGGCCAGCTCTATAAGACGCCCGCTGGGCCGCTCCGAGGGCGAGACAAGGGCCAACAGCTCTTGACAGGTATGACAAGCCTCCACCGCCTGCCACCTTCCATTTTGGCTCGCCAACCCTTCAAGCAGGTTTACGCTTTCTTCCGCATCCCCAAGATACTCTTCCTGCTTATCCTGGGGGCCGTGCTCTAATTGAGCCAAGGCCTCACTCCAGCTGTCCAGCATGAACTCCATATCGTCGTCTGCCGCGCTGACTTCGTGAGCCTCTTCCCGCGCCTTCGCGCCCTTGCCGGAACCCGTATCTTCTTCCCCGGCTTCACCCAAAGGGAACGCGGGCGGTTCTACCCCGGTCTCTTCTTCGGTATCATCCTCCGTCCAGCTGACCGGATCGAAAGGACTCTCGGCGGCCTCTCCATTAGCGGGCGCCGAATTCGCGTTCTTCTCGCCGGATGCGCCTCTTGAAGAAGGATCCTCATTGAAGCCGGGCAACTCCGCGAGGCTAGAGGATCCATCCCCCGCAGGCGTTGAGCCGGAATCCCCATTGTCGTCTTGGAAGATGTCCATATCAAATGGAGATTGGCCGGGCTCCGTCTTCTTGGCGCCCCCATTAGCCGGCGCGGAGGCCTGTGATTTCTTCGCTTTGGGGGTTTCCTTCCCCCGAGAGGGTTGCTCATCCGCGCCGTTAACGGCTTTCTTTTTGGTGGACGCCGTTCCTTCTGATGACCGGTCCAGGCCATTACCCGAGTCCGGGGCGGTGGACTCATCGGTATCGTCATCTTTGACAAGCGTCAGGCCCGCCCCGGCGACCTCTCTTAGGGCTTGTTGATAGCGCTTGTCCCACCGCTTGAGCACATTGGGGCGCACATCTTCGCCCAACATGAGGTCGACCACCATTCCGCTCATGATTTCGTAGCTGTCCGCCAAGAAGGGGACACACTCCTGTTGCCGGCCCGCCCGCTTGTACGTCTCCAGGATACGGGCTGTCTCGGTAAGCACGTCCACCACATCGACCCAGTCTTCCTCGAGCGCCAACTCAACCGCATTGATGAGTTGGCCCATGCATTGTTCGGACCACGTATCCTTGCTAGCGCCCTTCTTTGCGGCCTCAACCTGAGCCTCGAGATTTCCCAGCGCCGCGAGCAGCCGTTGTGTGGAATCGCTTTCGCTTGCTCCGGAGGAGTCCGCCGCGCTCGCCTCGCCGGACGGCTGACCCGCCGGCGCGCTCGTCTCCTGTTCAGGCTCCGGTTCGGGCTGCGCTTGGCTGGGATGCTGGGCTCGCTGGGCGCGGAGGGTGGTGGTCTTCTTGCGCTTTCCGAATTGCACGGCTCATACCTCCTACGGTTATTTTGGGGCATATTCTATCAGAGGCTAACGGGCAACGCAATATATTGTGGCGACTACAAAAACCTCGCCGCAAGCGGCGCACTCCCACCGTAATCGTCCTATCCGGCGATTCGGGTACCCAGGGCTTTCACAAGAATTTGGCCGGTTTGGGGGAACTCCTGGCTTATCCCAAGTTGATGACGCCGCGATCGGCCAGGGCGTTAAGGATCTCCGCCGTGCATTCCTCGACGCTCTGTTCGCCGGTGTCCACCACAATTTCCGGGGCGTTGGGCTCTTCGTAGGGGGCGCTGATGCCCGTGAACTCGGGAATCTCGCCCGCCCGCGCTTTCTTGTAGAGGCCCTTGGGATCGCGCTCTTCGCACACATCCAGGGCGCATTTCACATAAATCTCGAAAAAGGTCCCGTCTTCGGCGATAGTCCGGGCCTGGTCCCTGTCGGCGCGATACGGGGATATGAACGCGGTAAGATTTATCACGCCCGCCTGCGTAAACAGTTTGGCCACCTCTCCAATGCGCCGGATGTTCTCTTCCCGGTCGGCGGGCGAAAAGCCCAAGTCCTTGTTCAGTCCGTGACGGACATTGTCCCCATCAAGCACATAGGTGCGGCACGCCCGTTCGAACAGGGCGTTCTCCACGGCGTGGGCCAGGGTCGATTTCCCCGAGCCCGACAACCCCGTGAACCATAGGGTGACGGCCTTGTGCCCATTGAGGCGCTCCCGATCCTCTTTGAGCACATCGGCTTCATGCCAAGTGATGTTGGTCGCTTTGATCTTTTCGGTCATTGGGCTATTCCTTAGGTTGATTACGCTAAATGGGACAGATATGCGGCGGCTAAAAGAAACGCCAAGCAGCATGACGCACCGTGAAAGAAAACACGCGCCGCGTAAAAAGGCGAGGGCCGGGCGGGAAGATGGCGCGGCGCCCGCCCCGGATACGCCGGGATTTTACCATTGCGCCATCAGAAATGGAATCCGCGCGGGCAACCGGCTCTGATCAGCCGGCCTCCTGTTGAAGTTGTTCCAGAATTCGCTGGTAAATGGCGCGCACGTTTGCTTGTTCGGCATGGACGATGGCGGGCAGGTCGCCTTCCAGGCCGAGGCGGCGGGCGAGGTCTCGCTGAGCGTTCTCATCCTCGGGCAGCGCGCTGCCAGGGCGGCCGTGCATCATGCGGATACGGTTCTCGATGCGGCGGTAGAGTTTGTAGGCGCTGCTCAATGTGTCCGCATCCGCCTCATCGAGATCGCCCCTTTCCCGAAGGCGATCCAGGGCGCCGGTGACATCGGCCCGTTGCAGCGCGGGGTCCTCTCCGGCGTGACGGAGCTGGAGGAGGCGCACGGCGAACTCGAGTTCGACGATGCCGCCTTCTTGTTTCTTCAGGTCAAACGGCTTGGCGCTGCCGGCGATCTTTTGCCGGATATCCTCGATGTGGGCCAGGCTGACGGCGTCCAGGGGTTGAGCAAAGGCGATTGCGCTGGCGAGTTCGCCCATCCGCTCCGCGAAGGGGGAATCGCCCGCCACGGTGCGGGCCTTCATGAGAGCGAGCCGTTCCCAGGGATGGGCCTCGTGGCGGTAATACGATTCGAAGCGCCCGTGGCTGACCACCAGGGGGCCGCTGCTCCCCTCGGGGCGCAGACGGGCGTCCAGTTCGTAAAGGGAGCCGTGCGGCGTGGATTCCTTGAGCATGCGGCCGAGCTGAGAAGCGAGATAGGTGTAGTACTCCGCCGGTGATACATTCTCCGGGGGGGAAGCGTCCCCGTCATAAACGAAGATGACGTCGAGGTCGCTTCCATAACCGATCTCCCGGCCGCCCATCTTGCCTAGCCCAAGGATGGCGAATCCGCCTTCGGCTTCTCCAAAGCGCCGGACCGCGGCTTCCCGCGCTTTGTCCAGCATGTGCGCCAAGATGACCTCCGCCAGCAGCGTCAGTTCCGCGCAGATTACCGTAATATCGGCGCCGGTGAAGAGATCCCGCATTCCGATGCGCAGCATTTCGCCGTCCTTCAGCCGGTACGGGGCCGCCTCGGGCTTAAAGGCATGCAAGAGGCTCACGAGTTGTTTCTTGAGGTGTTCTCGCGTGGCGGGATGATCCAGCGCGCCGTTGTAGCCGAAGGTCTCGAAAAGCCCGGGGTCCCGCGTGAGGATCTCCGTGAGATACTGGCTGTTGGCCAGAAGCGTGACCAGGTAGGTGGTGAGTTTGGGGGTGGTCCGCAGCAAGTCATAGAGGGCGTTGGGGGCCTTGATGTTGCGGATGAGTTGGCTCAGCCGGAGGAGGGCGCCGTCGGGATCGATGCATTCCGCCAACGCCTTTATTACTCCTGGGGCCACCGCGGCGAAAGATTGGCGCGTATGCAGCGTGTGGGGATCTTCGCGAGGTCCCTGATAAAGCTGCTGGAGTTCATCGCGCACCTTGGCGGGATCGCCAAAGCCCATCGCGGAAAGGCGTTCGAGGCCCGCCTCTCCCTCGCCTTGCGGGTTCAGCAGGTCCATAACCCAGAGGTCGCCGGAGCCTTTCGCGGCGAGAAACTGTTCGAGCACGCGCCGGGTCATGGCGGCGCGCTCGCGGTATTCGGCCATGAAGTGCTGCCCGCTCTCGTAGCCCATGCGCCGGGCGAAGGCGCCGAGTTGCTTTTCGTCCGAGGGCAAGGCATGGATTTGCTGGCTGCCCTCAATCTGTAAGCGGTGCTCCACGCGGCGGAGGAAGGCGTAGTTCCGGGCGAGCGTGTCCGCCTCGAAGGGGCGGACGATGTCGTGGAGACCGAGTTGGTGAATGGCCTCCAAGGTGTTCGGCGTGCGCAAGGCGGGGATGCGCCCGCCATTGAGCAGTTGAAGCATCTGCACGGTAAACTCGATGTCGCGTATCCCCCCGCGGCCGAGCTTGACCTCGGTCTCGCTCTGCCCCCGTTGGCGCACGAGGTCTTCCATCTGCTGTTTGGTGTTCCGGATTTCCTCGAGCGTCTCGTCGTCAAAGTAGCGGGGAAACGCGAAGGGGCGGGTTTGCTCAATGAAGGCCGAGCCCAACTCGTGGTCCCCCGCCACGGGGCGCGCCTTGATCAGCGCTTGGCGCTCCCAAGCTTGCCCTTGATTCTCGTAGTAAAACATGGCGCCATCGAGACTTACCGCCAGCGGGGCCATCCGGCCGTGAGGCCGTAACCGCATGTCCACCCGGAACACCACGCCCTCGCTGGTGTTGTCCGACAAGGCTTTGGCGATCCATTCGCCGAGTTTCTGGAAATACTCGTGATTGGATACGCTTTTCGAGGTTCCCCCGGTGGTTTCACCGCCGGCGCTGAAGATGAAGACCAAGTCGATGTCCGAGCTGAAGTTCAGCTCCCGGCCGCCCAGTTTGCCCATGCCGAGCACGGTGAAGCGCGCCGGGGTTTCGCCATCGCCCTCCATGGGTTCCCCGAAACGTTCCGTCAAGCGATGCCGGCCCCGATCCACGGCGGCCTCCAGCGCGGCCTCGGCGAGATTGGCTAAGTCTTCCGTCACCGACGCGACCGACGCGTGCTCAAACAGGTCGCGGACCGCGATTCGGAGGATCTCCCGGCGCTTGAATCGCCGCAGACACCGGCACTGGCTCTCGAAAGAATCGAACGCGGCGATCTGCTCGCGGATCTCGGCGCACATGGCTTCCCGGGGGCGGGCGTTTTCCAGCTCGGCCTCTTCCCAAAGCCAGAGCATGTATTCCGGATTGCGGCAGACGATGTCCGTGAGAAACTGGCTCTGGCTGAAGATGGTGACGACAAGCCGGGCGAACCGGGGCGCCATGCCCATGAGTTCGAGCACGGTGCGGGGATTGACCGCCGCCTCGAGGTAGCGGTCCAGCCGCAGAAGCGCCGCGCTGGGGTCCGGGCACTCGGCCAACGACTGGCCGAGGTGTTCTTCGAGCCCTGGCCGGGCCGGTTCGAGGAGGCGTTCGAGGATCTTCTCTGCTTGGTCTGGGTCAGTAAAGGGGATGGCGTCAAAGACTGTGTTCAAAACTGAAGTTCCTTGCCGTTGGATTCCAGATTGTGCGACAAACGGATAGCTACGCCGGGAATCCCGTGGAGCCCGCGTTCCAGACGCGAATCACGGCGAAGGCCGTCGCTTCCAGCAGCGCGGCCGCGTTCCGGAGGGCTTCTTCCAAGGTCATGGGCCCGTTACACAGGGAAAACGCGGCGGTGAGTCCTGCGTCATGGAGCGATTCGTAGCCCGGCTCAAGGGCGCCGGCGATGGCGATCGCGGGGACCCCGTGGCGCTTGGCCAAGGCCGCCACGCCCGCCGGCGTTTTACCGGACCGCGTCTGGGCGTCGAGCAAGCCCTCGCCCGTGAGGACGAGGTCCGCCGCCGCGATGCGCTCCTCGAGGTTCACCGCGCGCGCCACCACATCGAAACCGGGCTCCAGCTCCGCGCCGCAAAAGGCGACAAGGCCCGCGCCGAGCCCGCCCGCCGCGCCCGCGCCTGGCCGTTCCAACACGGGGACGCCGAGCTGTTCTTCAATTATTTCCCCGAAGCGGTGAAGCGCGGCGTCGAGTTCCGCTACGGTTTGAGCGTCCGCTCCCTTTTGCGGGCCGTATACCCGCGAGGCCCCGTCCGGACCACACAGGGGATTCCGCACATCGCATGCGGCGCGTATGGAGGCTTCCGTCAACGCGGGGTGCGCGTGCGCGGCGTCGATTCGAGCGATTCGCGTTAGCGCCGCGCCGCCGGGGGAGAGGTCCAGGCCGGATGGATCCAGCAGCCGATAGCCCAGGGCTTGCGCCATGCCCGCCCCGGCGTCGTTGGTGGCGCTTCCGCCGATGCCCACGATGATGTCGCGGTATCCGTTGTCCAGCGCGTGCGCGATGAGTTGGCCCGTGCCGTAGGTTGTGGCGGCCCGGGGATCCCGTTGGGATTCGGTGAGCAGGGCGTGCCCCGAGGCCGCGGCCATTTCAATAACGGCGGTCTCCCCGTTCAACACGCCATACACGGCCTCCACCGGTTCGCCGAGCGGACCGGTGACGGTTACGCTGACGCGCTGGCCGTCCGCCGCCGCAACGAGCGCGTCCACCGTGCCTTCGCCGCCATCGGCCAAGGGGACATGGTCCAGGGATGCGTTGGGCGCGGCGCCGTGGACGCCTCTTCCCAAGGCTTCCGCCGCCTCCTTGGCGGGCAAGCAGTTCTTGAACGAATCGGGCGCGAGCACGACATGCATGAAAACGATTTTCCCACGGTCTCAGATGAGCGCTAATGGCGGAAGGCTATCATAGCAAGGCGAGGATGCTTACCGGAAATCCAGGGGGGCGATGTTTCAAAAGGTAGATCTGAAGCGCGGTTCGCGGTACTATACGGGGAGACATGGGGTGTAGCCGCCGCGCGGGCGGTTGCCTGCAACGTTATTAGGCAAGGAAGGATGCGATCACATGATTGTCGTCAACACGGAAAGCGTCCCCGGCTATGAAGTCGTGGAGGTTAAAGGATTGGTGCAGGGGAACACCATCCGGGCCAAGCATTTGGGGCGGGACATTGCAGCGAATCTGAAGAGCCTCGTGGGCGGGGAATTGCGGGGGTACACGGAATTGCTGACCGAGGCGCGGCGTCAGTCGCTCGAGCGTATGATGGCGCAGGCGCAACAGCTTGAGGCGAACGCGGTGATCAACGTGCGGTTTACCACAAGCGCCATCACTCAAGGCGCCGCGGAACTCTACGCGTACGGGACGGCGGTGTATGTGCAGCGGCACACGGCCGAAACGCCGCCGGATCAGATGCCCGGCGCCACGATGTTTCGCGCGGAGAATGTGCCTCGGACGGGCGAAAGCGGCCGCTAACGGCGGCGGGGAGGCATCATGGGAGACGCGCCTGGGATCTTGCCGATCCTTGTACCTGCAATTGTCTTGGTCATTGCGTTTGGGCCGCCACTCGTTGGCCTGCTGATCGGGCGATACATCGAGAAGGCCCACTTGCGGGACTTGGATGAAGCTGAGGCTGCTCTGTGGACCATACCCGTGACTGACACGGATGTGCCCGCAAGCAAGCTGGGCGTCACGCTGGGCGGCGCTGTTTGTGTCGTGGGCAGCGTCGTCATCGCGCCGGACGCGTTCCGGGGAATGCTATCGAGACTGCGGCTGCTCATCGGCGGGGAGATGCGTTGGTATGGCCAGCTGCTCGCACGGGGCCGCCGGGAGGCGTTGTGCCGTATGCTCAAACAAGCCCATGGCCTGGACGCCCAAGCGGTGGTCAACGTGCGCATGGAAGTCAGCAGCATCAGCTTTTGGGACATGCGGCGGCCCCCCATGCTGGAGGTCATCGCCTATGGCACGGCGGTGTTACCCACGGGCGAGGCGGCGGCCTTGGAAAAGGCCGTTTCGTGATCCCAAGGGGGGTTCAACCGTGAAAAACCGCCGCCGAGACGACGCCGGTGTTTCGCAAGAGCCGCATCTGGGGGGACCCCGCCAAGACCACGGCGAGAAAGATCCACCGGAGGAACGCCCGGACGAAGCCGCGGATGGCGCCTTCCTAGGGGATGAGCCCGCCCTCCAATGGACACGGGATTCCCTTGACCCTTCCCTATCGTATGGGCAATACGTTCAAGCCAGGTTGCGCCAGAGTTCCGCATTGGCGCAATGGCTGACCGCCGCCGGCTGCGCGTTGGTTGCGGGACCCGCGGCGATCGTTGTGACCTTTTTTGAGTTTCTCGCCATGGGCCGCGCGCCTGTAGTGGATCTCACCGGCATCTTCATGGTCAGCGTGCTCGGCCCGGTCGTCGAAGAAGTGGCTAAGATCATCTGCGTGTTGTGGCTTGTTGAGCGGCGGCCGTGGCTGCTGCCGGGGCGTTGGGCCATTCCGGCCGTGGGATTGGTTGGCGGCCTGAGTTTCGGAGCCATTGAAAACCTGCTGTACACCCATGTCTACACGCCAGACGCGGGAGAAGCGTTGGCAGCTTACCGCTGGGCCGTCACCTTCCCCGCCCATGGGCTGTGGTCGCTGATTGCGGCCTTTGGCGTGGTGCGCATGTGGCGGCAGGTGTTCGATCACGGCCGGCCGGCCGATGTGAGCGCCGCCTTCCCCTGGATCGCCGCCGCCATCATCTTGCATGCGCTTTACAATACGGGCGCGTTGGCGTTCGATTTCATCGCGAGGTAGCGGCGCTTCCCATGCGAGTCGCGTTGAGGACATCCCCCCGGCCCTTCTGGCCAGCCCCCTCGAAGGGGGAACCGTGTCGCCGCCTTCCAGGCGGCTAATGTGCCGGCGGTACGAAGCACTCCTTACTTGAAAGGAGGCCGTAAGGGCCGGGGGATATTGTTTCCTTTGATTGGGGGAGGTTAACGCATGTCACCGCGCCGGTTTCCCCCAAATGCGCGGTGCAGGCGCTCAGCTCACGGCGCCGATAACGGTCTCGAAGTTCTCGGCGACCCGGGCCCAGTTCACCACGTTCCACCAGTTCTCGATGTACTCGGCGCGCCGGTTCTGGTAGTTGAGGTAGTAGGCGTGCTCCCAGACATCGATGCCTAATATGGGAAGCGTGTTCCAGGGAGACAGCTTATGCTGGTTCTCGGCCTGCAACACCAGGAGGCGCTGGTCCTCGAACCGTACGTGCAGCAACCCCCAGCCGCCGCCTTCCACCGCGCCAGCGGCCGCCGAGAAGTGGTTCTTGAAGTGCTCGAAGCTGCCGAAATCTTCCTCGATCTTCTCTGCAAGCGCGCCGGTGGGTTCGCCGCCGCCGCCATTGTCTGGCGGGGCCATGACTTGCCAGAACATGCTGTGGAGCCAATGGCCGCCGCCGTGGAACGCCGCTTGGCGCGACCAGTGCTGGATGAGGCTGAAATCGTCCTCCGCCCGCGCTGTGGCAAGCGCTTCCTCCGCGTTGTTTAGGCCATTGACGTAGCCCTGATGGTGCATGGAGTGGTGTAACTCCATGGTCTGCGCGTCAATGTGAGGCTCCAGCGCGTCGTAGTCGTAGGGCAGCGACGGCAACTCGTGCTCAGTGCGTTCGCCCGCGTGTTCAGCGGCCGCCGCCGTGCTCGTGTGAATTAAAGGCGCGCCTACGAACGCGCTCGCCGCCGCAATGCCGCCTGTCGTTTTCAAGAAATCGCGCCGTGAGTTTTCCATTGTTTCGAACCTCCCGAATGTGTTGTGGTTTATTAATTGGAGTCCGCCACGCCAAGACGCTTCGTAAGTATGGCGGATATCTCACAAATATGCAACTGTAATTGGGGAAAACACGCGAAGCGCGGAAAGAATTCCCAGCTTTGGCGGGAAAGGGTAACGGGATGGATGCCGGAGAGTTATCCGTTCTATTTGAGCCGGGTGGTACTTGGGGAGTGGGCGCTTGCGAACAGCCTTTGCCTAGTCAGCCGAAGCCGCCGATGTATTGCACAGAAGGGGCTCAAACGCCCCCTTCCGCTTCCGAAGCCCCTTACTTAAGCGGAGAGGGGGCGTTTCACGGCAATTGCCTTCATGCCGTCCGAAGATTTGTTACGCGTCGAGCGACCAGTCTCCCCGCGGGTTGAACTTCAAGTATTCCGCGGCCTCATCGTCGTCAATGATTTGCTCGCGGGCGGGGTCCCACTTAACCTTGCGGTCCGTGAACATGGAGGCGTACGCCAGCCAGCCCGGCGTGCATGAGCGATAGGATACGCCGGGAGGGCAAATCGTGCGCTGACGGCTCTTCACGCAATCGATGAAGTTGCCGCGATGATCGTTCGAGCGGTACACCTGGATGGGACCGGCATCGAAATCATCCGCCGTCCACTCATCTTCGGACGCCGAGAAATGGCCCCGGTCGACACGGACCCAACCGTTCGTGCCTTCGAAGCGCGCGCCCATTGGATTGCTGTCGGACATGTTCACCGTCACGCCATTAGGGTACACGCTATCCACAGTATAATGATATGGCGCGTTGTACGCGCTGTCCTCAGGCGGGAATTCGCCGGTGGCTTTAACCTCCAGCGGGCCCGAATCGTCCATGCCCATACCCCAATGGGCGATGTCATTGTGATGGTTGATCCAGTCCATCAATTGGCCGCCGCCAAAATTGAGGTGCCACCGCCAATCCCAGTGGAAGCGTTGGGGATCAAAGGGAATTTTTTCCGACGGTCCGCAGTAGAAATCATAGTCCACGTGGTCCGGCGGATCTTCCGGGCTGTGTGTGGGGCCTTCCGAGCCCGAGGGCAAGCCCACCTCGACGTGCTCGAGCCGTCCGATGACGCCGTTGCGCACAAGTTCGACGCCGCGGCGGAAGTTGCCGGAGGAACGTTGCTGCGAGCCCGTCTGCCAAACCACTTCGTGTTGCCGCACGGCTTCAACCAGCGCCATGCCTTCTTCGTGGGTGTGGGTTATGGGCTTCTCGCAGTAAACATCCTTCCCCGCGCGTACGGCCGCCAGCGCCGTCAAGCAATGCCAATGGTCGGGCGTTGCGATCATGACGGCGTCGATATCGTCCCGTGCGACGAGGTCGCGGAAGTCTGTATACGTGTCACAGTCCTCGTTATCGTAGTGGTCGTTCACGTGGTTACGCGCTTCCTCCAGATGATTCTCATCGACATCACAGACCGCCAAGACTCTGACATCGTTCCGCGAGAGGAAGCCCCTCATGTTTCCCGACCCCATGCTGCCCACGCCGATGCAACCCATGGTGATCTGGTCCGACGGGGAGGAATTACCCTCTTGCCCCCAAACCCTCGCGGGGACAATAAGAGGCCCCGTCAAGGCCGCTCCCGCTGCTGCTTTCAGTATCTGGCGCCGGGTTAAATAGTGTTTTGACATTCCCACTCTCTCCTATGTTGTCGTTTTTTTGCAAAAGGCGCTCGAATCCCTTGGCCCCTTTTGGCCGCTTAATAATTCTATACTGTAGCAAACTTCAGGAGTGAAGTTACAATGGCGCGGGGGAACGAAGCGCCGCGGGAACGAATTACTTGCGCGTCTCGGGGTGCTGTGTTATGTTTTCACCCCAGCCAATTGGGCGCACGCCCGCGGAACAGGGAGTCAGTTTAACCAAAAAGGAGGTGTCCATGATGAAATCGCTATGTCCCATCTTGAACCCGGTGTTGATCCCATTGCTGGTGCTGGCAAGTTTGCCGGTGGTTGTGCCGCCGCAAGCCGCGTCCGCCAGCAGCCTCGTCTCGACCGGGGAGGCCGTGGAGGCCGAACGCGCCGATGCGGATCGGGAGCGTATTAACGAAGTGCTCAACCGCGAGGATGTTCGGGAGGAGTTGCTCGCCCGGGGCGTGGAGCCCGATGCGGTCGAAGCGCGCGTAGCCGCGTTATCCGAGGAGGAAGCGCACCAACTGGCGAACCAGCTTGACGAGCTTCCCGCGGGAGCCGATGTGGGAGCCGTGGTGGGCGTGCTGTTCCTTATCTTCGCCATTTTGCTGGTAACCGACATCCTTGGCCTGACCGACGTCTATCCCTTTACCCGGTAAATCAGCGCTGATGAATTCTTCACGCGCGCAATCGACCGGAAGCGTCCGCTCAGCGGGCGCTTTGTTGTTTGCCATGGTGCTTGCCACGCTGGCGGGATGCGCCACGGGACCGCGTCTCGCTACGCCTGGCGCCATGGACGTCGCCGAACGCCGCTATCTCGAAGACGTCCCTTTTCACGCGCAACGCGAATACCAATGCGGGCCGGCCGCGCTGGCCATGGCGCTCAACGCGAGCGGCGTAAACGTGAGTCCGGACGCCTTGGTCTCCCAGGTATTCCTTCCCGGGCGCCAGGGCAGCGTGCAGCCTGAGATGCTGGCCGCCGCGCGCCGGCATAACCGCCTGAGTTTTGTGCTCGACGGCGAGTTCGAGTCCCTGTTGCGCGAGCTAAACGCCGGGAACCCGGTCATCGTCTTGCAAAACCTTTCCCTGGGGTTGTGGCCGATGTGGCACTATGCCGTGGCCGTGGGATACGATCTCGACACGAAACGCCTCCTCCTCCACAGCGGCGAAGAAGCCAACCGCTCCATATCCTTCCGCCGCTTCGACGCCACGTGGGCGCGGAGCGATCGCTGGGCCATGGTGGCGCTGCCTCCGGGCGAATTGCCGGCCGCCATCGAGCCCGATCGCGCCATGGACGCGATTCTCGCCTTCGAGCAGGCCAACAGCGCCGAGGCCGCCTTGCCCGCCTGGCGCGCCATGATGCAGCGCTGGCCGCGCGTCGCCATGGGCTGGTTCGCATTGGGCAACGCCGAACACGCGGCGGGAAATCCGCGCGAGGCCGCCTCCGCTTTCAGCCAAGCCACGGACGAGGATCGTGAGCTGGCGGCGGCGTGGTTGAATCTGGGCCTCGTGTTGGAGGAATTGGAGGAGTACGATGAAGCCCGTCACGCGCTGGAGCAAGCCGCCTCGCTGCCAAGCCGCTGGCGGGACAAGGCGGAAGAAGCGCTCACGCGGCTCGACAAATGACCTCCATTGGCGTTTAGTCGCGCCCATTCGCGGTTTCTCATTACGCAATACGCAGGACAAATGAAAGGAGCACCACAATGCATCCCACAAATCCATGGAGCCCATTGACGCTTGGAGCCTGCCTGGCCTTGGCTGTCTTGCTCGCCGCGCCCACGCACGCGGACGAGGTCATGCTGTTCGATTTTCGCGAGGACGATCACGGATGGCATGGCAACCCCCGCGTCGAAAACTTCCGCCAAGATCCCGGCGACGGCCTCGTCTTTGACAGCGTGGACGTGGATCCCTGGATCGAAGGGCCGCCGCCGGAGAATCTCCCGCCCGGCGTGGAACTGCGGCTCGCCATCCGGATGCGTTCCACGGGTGATGCGTCGGCACAAGTGTTTTACGGTCCTGAATTCGAGGCCGGCCGGCAAGTCAGCTTTACGGTCCGCCCCGATGGCGAATGGCATGAATACGAAGCCGTGCTTCCGCCTCAAGAAGAAGGCAATCGCCTGCGCATTGATCCCGCGCACGCCGAGGGAAGCTTCGCCGTGCAATGGATTAAGGCGGAACCCTTGACGCCCCTGGCGGAGGTTCCCCTGCCCGCGCCGGAATCCGTGGAGATCCCGGAAGACGCGGAAACCCTCGAAGTGGAAGGCGTGACCGTCCGCCACGGCGAGCGCTGGAACGCCTTCGAGCTTCTCGTGGATGGCGAACGGATGGCCGCCAGCCTTGTCAACGATCGCATCGGCTATGCCGTCGAAGACGAATCGGCCTTTCTCGATCTGCGTGAAGCCGATGTGTCCGTGCAGCGCATGGACGATGAACTCACGGTGGAGGCTGCCATCGAAGACGCGCACGGCGGGCTGTGGACGCTTCGCCGGACGTTCCGGCCTCATCCCGCGGGGCGCACCGTGGAAGCCGAGACGGCGGTGGAAGTGGACGAGGACCGCGAGGTCTTCCATATGCCCTGGATGACCCTCTTTCCCGGTCTAGAAAGCTTCGGCGAAAGCAAGACCCAAGCCATCTTGCCGGGCGTGGACTACCTCGGCGAGGACGAGCCCAGCAGCAGCACGAAAAGCTTCGAGGACGATCAAGCCGAACGCCGCATCGTCGAGGATTACAAGCTGACGGCGCCCTACATGGCGGTGACCCATGAAGACCGTTACGTGGGGCTCGCGTGGGAACGGGACGATCATCCCGCGCCCGTCTTCGATTCGCCCGATCGCTTGCACGAGAGCGAGGCGCACCTCATGGCGC
>JBKHFO010000016.1:0-26880 GCA_046540175.1 Candidatus Hydrogenedentota bacterium | reverse complement strand
TATTCTCAATAAACGAGACACTACTTGTCAAAGGAAGCGCGTTGGTTCGCCCCCGGCCCGGTTGAATTGCTATAGTGGCGTTCGAAAACGCTGGACGCGTTAGCTCTTGAAGTGAACGCCAAGAGATCGTGTCGCGCCTTGAAAAGCGCCTAGCCAAAGGGTTTGGCATTGGCCCACCCTCTTTCCTATTCAAAAGAACGAACCTGGCGGAATGGTATGGCCACCGAATCCATCCATAGTGAAAACGGCGCCACTCGCTCGGCGACGGTCAAGGAACAAGCCCAGCTCCAAGGGTTTGACGCGTGCGGCGTCGCGGCGGCGGGTCCCGCCGATCCCGAAGGAAAGCTGCGGGAGTGGCTTGATCGGGGCTACCATGCGGACATGGACTGGCTCGCCCGGACAAGCGCGCTCCGCCTGGATGTGCGGGAGAAACTGCCGGGGGCCGCGTCGGTAGTGGTGGTGGCGCGCAACTACTACAAACCCGCGCCGCCCGAGGCGCAAGGGCAGGACCGCACGGCGCCTTTACCCTCCAGCGAGACGAAGGGGGCCGTGGCCCGCTACGCCTGGGGCCGGGACTATCATCGTGTGATGGCGAAGCCCTTGAAACGCTTGGCGGCATACATCGACACCCTCGAACCTGGCGCCCAATCCTACGCCAGCATCGACAGCGGACCGGTCTTGGAGCGCACATGGGCCGAACGGGCGGGCGTGGGCTGGGTAGGCAAGAACAGCTTGATCCTCCGCCGCGACATGGGCTCGTGGTTTTGCCTCGGCGTGATTATCACCACGGCGCGCCTTGAGCCGGACCAACCCACCCCCGGCTATTGTGGTTCATGCCGGCTTTGCATCGACGCGTGTCCCACCGGAGCCATCGTGGAGGAAGGCGTTGTGGACGCCCGCCGCTGCATCTCCTATCACACCATCGAGAACCGGGGGGACATTCCCGAATCCGTGGGCCGGCGCATGGGCGCCTGGGTGTTTGGATGTGACATCTGCCAAGAAGTATGTCCGTGGAACCGCAAGCCCCCGGTGAGTGAGGAACCGGACTTCGAACCGCGTCCCGGCCAGGCCGCTCCCGATCTGGAGGAGTTGGCTCAAGCGGATGAAGACGCGTTTCGGAATCGTTTTTCAGGCAGTCCGCTGATGCGGGCCAAACATGCCGGAATGATCCGCAATGCGGGGATCGCTATCAAGAACATCCAGCAATTCAAGCCGGGGTCTGGGTAGGCTTTTTGACTGGGCCTCTCAAAAACGGATAAGCTACAGATACTTAAACTTGTGTTTCACCCGGAATAGAGGGGTCCATGGCATTGTTTAATAGAGAAGATGTGATGCGACTACAGATCCAACACCTCTGCCGCGGTGAATCGCGTGGGCGGAGTCCGCGCAGGGGAGATGAAGCGGGGGCCGCGAACCAGCAGAAAAGGAGGAACCACCATGGCATATGAACTACCGATGCTTCCGTACGATTACGCGGCATTAGAGCCGCACATTGATGCGCGAACGATGGAAATCCATCACACCAAGCACCACAATACGTATGTGACCAAGGCAAACACCGCCCTGGAGAAATGCCCGGAGTTTGAATCGAAAACGCCGGAAGAATTGCTGAAGGCAATTGACAGCGTGCCTGAAGAAGTGCGGCAAGCCCTCATCAACAACGCCGGCGGCCACGCCAACCACAGCCTTTTCTGGCAGATTATGGGGCCTCACGGCGGCGGCGAACCCGCGGGGGCGCTGGCCGAGGCCATAAAGGCGGCGTTCGATAGCTTCTCCAACTTCCAACAGCAATTCAAGACGGCCGCCCTTAACCGGTTTGGCAGCGGCTGGGCTTGGTTGTGCGTAGCAGGTGACGGAAGCCTGCAAGTTGGGAGCACCCCCAATCAAGACAGCCCCTTGATGCAAGGGCTGACGCCCATTCTTGGCTGTGACGTATGGGAGCACGCCTACTACCTCAAATACCAGAACCGCCGGCCCGATTACGTAGACGCTTGGTGGAACGTCGTCAACTGGGACAAAGTCGCCGAGCTGTACGAAGGAGCCAAGTCGTAGGAAAACCAGATCGGGGCCTTGCCTCTAAATCAAACACAACATCATCATCCCCTCCTCGCGCTTCCCAAAAGCGGGGGAGGGGATGGTTATGCCTTGATACAACTTCGAAGATAGCGGGGCGCATCGCAAGCCTTTTTCAAGGAAGTTTGGCGTGTTGCATGCTTCCACAAAAAGTATCACCATCCCACGGGACTTTCCAAAAACTCCCGCACGGGTTAGTTTGCTCCCCAAAATGGTCTCGCAATTGGGGTTTAGCGAGCTTGTTTTTCAGGATGAGCGTGTTTTTGGAAATCCCGCCTCGTGAGGATTGTGCAATGAAAACATGTTGGATACCATTTGCCGCGATAGCGGCGTTGCTCGTTTCGCTTGGCGCGCATAGCGGGGAAATTGAGGCGCCAAAGCCGCTCTATCGCGATCCCGTCTATGATGGAGCGGCCGATCCGCTCGTGATATGGAATCACGAGGAGGAGCAATGGTTCATGTTCTACACCAACCGCCGCGCCAACCTCCCTTCGGACGAGATCGACGGTGTCTCGTGGGTTCACGGAACCCGCCTGGGCATCGCGGAATCATCGGGCGGAGCAAATTGGACGTATCGCGGCGAGGCTGCCATCAACTTGCCGCCCGAATTTGGAGAAGAAGACGAGACCCAGTGGGCGCCGGAAGTGCTGGAACACGGCGGGACGTATCACATGTATCTCACCGTGGCGCCTGGGATCTTTTCGGACTGGGGCCACCCCAGGGACATCGTCCACCTCACGAGCGAAGACTTATTGACGTGGGACTACGAATCGACCCTCGATCTCGCCTCGGACCGCGTCATAGACGCTTGCGTCTTCCAGTTGGACGATGGGACATGGCGGCTCTGGTACAACAACGAGCGGGATGGCAAATCCATCTATTACGCGGACAGCCCCGACCTCTACACATGGGAAGATCGCGGTAAAGTGGAGAGCACAAGCGAACAGCCGGGCGAGGGACCCAAAGTCTTCCGGTGGAAAGACGCCTACTGGATGCTGGTCGATGTGTGGAACGGGCTCGCGGTCTACCGGTCCAGCAACGCCAGGGAGTGGACACGGCAAGAGCGCGATCTGTTGTCGGAACCCGGAAAAGGACTCGACGATCAAGTGATCGGCCAACACGCGGACGTGGCCGTGAGCGGGGACCGCGCCTATCTCTTCTATTTCACCCATCCCGGCCGGCTAGGACCCGACGTAGCGCAAGGCGGCGCGGGGGCCGTGGATGACTTCTACGCTTTCCGCCGCAGTTCCATCCAAGTGGCGGAGCTGACCCATGAGGACGGCGCGTTAACGGCGGACCGCAACGCGCCCACCTTCATCCGCCTCCAACCGCCCGAATAACAAGCTGAGAAACACTCGGCTAACCCGGTTCAGCTCGCCCTAACGCGAGGCTGTTACCGGGTTTGTTTTTGGTTCACTCTTATCCGAGAAAGAGTTTTCGGTGTAAACAACGCGAAGATGAACACGGTTTTCGCGCACTACACACCGGGACCTTGCCTTTGATGAAACGGTGCTTGCTTCTTGGCCTGAAACTCTGTATAATGTGGACTCGTATAGAGGGATACACAATATATTGGGTTCAAGGCAAGAGAGAACCCTTTGAAAATGTGGGGTGGACGCGTAGCGGGTTGGAGAATATTCAGCCCACTACGCTGTGTCACCCTATAGGGCGCTGTTGAGAACACATCGTTGGGCTGCGCCTTGGCGTATTCCGGTATGATTAGCCACACCACAGGGGGGAGGTCGCATGCAGACTGCATTTAATTCCGGCGTCTCGGCGCTTGATCATGGGGAGGATAGGCCTGAAGGGCATTCCGGCAACGTGTTCGCCGCTGGCTTCTCGCCAGAGAAGGTGCGCAAGCGGGATGGCTCCGAGGCGGTGTTTGACTCCTCGCGCATATCCGCCGCCATCCAGAAGGCGGGCGCGTCCACGGGAGAGTTTGGCGAATCCGAGACGCATCTCTTGACGCTTCAAGTGCTCAAGGTCTTGACCCACGCCTCTGACTCAGTCCCCAGCATTGAGCGCATACAGAACATCATCGAACAGGTGCTGATCAGCGCCAACTATTTCCAGACCGCGCGCGCTTTCATTGTTTACCGCGAACAGCACAAGCGGCTGCGGCAGGACAGGCAAACCCTGGTTGATGTGTCCTTGGCCGTGAACGAATACCTGGACCGGGCGGATTGGCGCGTGTCGGCCAACGCCAACCAAGGGTATTCGCTGGGCGGACTGATCCTGAACAGCGCCGGTAAGATCATCGCCAATTACTGGCTTGATCATGTCTACCCCCCGGAAATCGGCGAGGCTCACCGCGAGGGCGCCATTCACATTCACGACCTCGATATGTTGTCGGGTTACTGCGCGGGCTGGTCGCTCCGGACCCTGCTCGCGGAGGGCCTGAATGGCGTGCCGGGCCAAGTGGAAGCGGGGCCGCCCAAGCATATGTCCAGCGCCGTGGGCCAGATCGTGAATTTCCTGGGCACGCTGCAAAACGAATGGGCGGGCGCCCAGGCGTTCAGCTCCTTCGACACCTACATAGCCCCTTATGTCCGCAACGATAACCTGGGCTATGCGGAAGTCCGGCAATACATCCAAGAGCTCATCTACAACTTGAATGTGCCCTCGCGGTGGGGCACCCAGACGCCATTCACCAACCTCACCTTCGATTGGGTGTGCCCCGAGGATCTGCGGGAACAGAAGCCCGTAATCGCGGGGGAGGAGATGGACTTCACCTACGGTGAACTCCAAGAGGAAATGGACCTGATCAACCGCGCCTACATCGAAGTGATGACCGAGGGAGACGCCAAGGGGCGCGTGTTTACGTTCCCCATTCCGACCTACAACATCACGCCGGACTTCCCATGGGAAAGCGAGAACGCGGAACGGCTCTTCGCGATGACGGCGAAGTACGGCCTGCCGTATTTCCAAAACTTTCTCAACTCGGAGCTTACGCCCAACATGGTGCGCTCCATGTGCTGCCGGTTGCAGCTTGACCTCCGCGAGCTGCTCAAGCGGGGCAACGGCCTATTCGGCTCCGCCGAGCAGACCGGCTCCCTGGGGGTGGTCACCATCAACTGCGCGCGGCTCGGCTATCTTCACAAGGGCGATGAGGCCGCGCTGTACGGGCGGCTGGATCACCTGCTCGCCCTGGGGCGGGAGAGCCTGGAACTCAAGCGCAAGGTCATCCAGCGCCACATGGACGCCGGCTTGTTCCCGTTCTCCAAGCGCTATCTCGGGACGCTGCGCAACCATTTCTCCACCTTGGGCGTGAACGGCGTCAACGAGATGATCCGCAACTTCACGGACGACGGGGAAGACATCACCACGCCGTGGGGGCGGGACTTCGCGATGCGCCTGTTGGACCACATTCGCCAGCGCATGACGGAATTCCAGGAGGCTACAGAGCATATGTATAATCTGGAAGCGACGCCGGCGGAAGGAACCACCTACCGTTTCGCCAAGGAAGATCGAAAGCGGTACAGCGATATCTTGCAGGCAGGCGATTCCGGGAGCCCGTACTACACGAATTCGTCCCAACTTCCCGCTGGATTCACCACGGATCCCTTCGAGGCGCTGGAACATCAGGAAGCGTTGCAGATGAAATACACCGGCGGCACGGTGCTGCATCTGTACATGGGCGAGCGAATCTCCAGCACGGAAGCCTGCCGGCGCTTCGTGCGGCGCGTGCTAACACGGTTTCGTCTACCGTACATCACCGTGACGCCCACGTTTTCCATTTGTCCGAAACACGGCTACCTCAACGGCGAACACGAGTTTTGTCCCCTGTGTGATCAAGAGATTGTCGCGCGTAAAATAAAGGAAAACGAATAATGCAAGAACACACGCCTGAACTAAAGCCCGAGGAACGCGTCCGCTGCGAGGTCTGGAGCCGCGTGATGGGATACCATCGTCCGGTCTCCACGTGGAATCAAAGCAAACAGGCCGAACACAGCGAACGCGCCTTCTTTGAAGAGCCGAAATCCATAGAGGACTGAGTCGAATGCCGGCGGCGGAACAGCTAAGGGTGGGGGGCCTGCTTCCCTTCACCACCATCGACTATCCGGGCGAACTGGCGGCGGTGGTGTTTTGTCAGGGGTGTCCCTGGCGCTGCCGCTATTGCCACAACCCGGAGTTGCTGGGAACGAAGGGAAGGGATGAGATCCCGTGGCCGGACGTGGTCGCTCTTCTGGAACGCCGCCGGGGGCTTCTCGACGCCGTCGTGTTTTCCGGGGGCGAGCCCACGCATCAACATGCCATTCACGCCGCCGTTGCGGAGAGCAAGGCGATGGGCTACAAGGTGGGACTGCACACGGCGGGCGTCTACCCCCGCGAATTGGAGGCCTTGCTCTCCAGCGTGGATTGGGTCGGCTTGGACATCAAGGCGTTGCCCGATGCGTATTCCCGTATCACCACCGTCGAAGGCAGCGGGACGCCCGCGTGGGAAAGCGCGAGGCTCGTGATCGAAAGTGGAATCTCCCACGAGATGCGAATCACGGTGCATCCCCGCCTCCTGTCAAGAGACCATGTCGCTGAAATCATGGCGCGCCTTCACGAGATGGGGACACATAACGTGGTGGAGCAACCGTGCCTCACCGAGCTGGCCCGCGATCCCGAGTTGCGGACGGCGGATGCTGAGGCGGTCTGTATCTCTTATCCCTCACGACTCCCAAGAAGACGCCAGAGCACGCCGTTTCCATAGCATGACCATGCGCCATGGTCATGCTATGGAGGACGTGGGTGTTACGCCGGAAAGCCGGCGTAACGGTATTGAGAGGATTTCCGAGGCCGCCGCTTATTGGAGCATCCCTTTGATTTCCTCCGGCGTGGCGACCTTGCCGGTGGACTTCACTTCACCGTCCACCACCAGCCCTGGCGTCATCATAACGCCGCACGCCACAACTTGGTTGGTGTCGGTAACCTTTTCGATCTCGTAATCAATACCGAGTTCCTGCGCCGCTTGTTCGGCGTTCTTGGCGAGTTTGGCGCAGTTAGGACAACCAGGACCCAGAACTTGGATTTTCATGATGAGTGTCTCCTTTCTGTTTGTATTTCGATAGATAGTCCACGCGCTTAACCCACCAGCGCGCCGTAGGTCAACCCGCTGATGGTGGCCAATACAACCACCAAACCAATGAAGACCAAGGTTTTTTTCGCCCCGAGCACGCTGTAGATGACCAGCATGTTCGGCAAACTAAGGGCCGGTCCCGCCAATAGCAGCGCGAGGGCGGGGCCTTGCCCCATACCGGCTCCGATCAGCCCTTGCAGGATGGGCACTTCCGTGAGCGTGGCGAAGTACATCAACGCGCCCGCCACCGCGGCGAGCACGTTCGCCCGGACCGAGTTGCCGCCGACCGCGGCTTCGACCCAATGGCCTGGAATCAGGCCCTCGCCGTCGGGCCGGCCCAGCAGCAAGCCCGCCACTAGAACGCCAGCCGCTAAGAGGGGGACGATCTGTTTCGTGAAGCCCCAGGTTTCCTCCATCCACTGCGCGGCGTCGCCGCCATGGCGCGCGGCGGTTAGCGCGAGTCCTATCGTGGCCGCCACGAACGCGGCCTCGGGATGCCCGGGCAACGCAAACGCGAGGATGGCCGTGATGACCGCGGTCGCCGCAATGGGGCCGGGCTTCATCTGGAACACCCTAACGAGCACAACGGCTAACACCACGCCCGCCGCGCCTGCAAGGATCCATTTGTTGTCATATAGAAAAGCCCATAGCCCGGTTCCAGCCTGCGGTTCGCCCCAATTGGCGAAAACCAGCACCGCGATCATGGCCGCGAAGAACACGATTTGACCCCGGATACTCGGGCCGCCGCCGGTATCCGGCTGGGCCATGGCCGCCTGGCGTTCCGCCTCTTCCCTGCGGAAAATGCCCTGCATCAACACGCCCACCACCAACGCAAAGAGGACAGCGCCCACAGCGCGGGCAATAGCGAGCTGAGGACCGAGCACCGCTCCGGTCAACACAATCGCCAGGATGTTGATGGCCGGTCCCGAGTACAGGAACGCCGTGGCCGGCCCCAGTCCCGCGCCCATGCGGTAAATGCCCGCGAAGAGGGGGAGAATCGTGCATGAACACACAGCCAGCACCGTCCCCGAAACACTGGCCACCCCATAGGCCAAGGGTTGGGGCGCTTCCCCGCCCAAAAAGCGAATAATGGCGCCGGAATTCACATAGGCGGCCATGGCCCCCGCGATGACGAAGGCGGGGATGAGACACAAGATGACGTGCTCACGAGCGTACCAGTGCGCCAGCGCCAAAGCCTCGTACACGGCCTGCTGCACGCGGGCGGAATCCACCGGCGCGAAATAGAACAGTAGAAAGCCCGCCAGAATCGCTGCAAAAGGTTTCCATTCATTACGCCATTCCATAATATAGTTTCCTCTTTGCCCAAACAACCAAACAGGATATCAAAAGCCGCCGGCATCCATTCTCCAAAGGCGGAAGCATCAGTGCGAAGCCGGCGTCTGCGTGACTTCATCAATGCAATGGATAAACTGATGGATACACGGCGTCAATAGGCAATAGAACACTTGATTCCCGCGTTTCTCGTAGTCGATCAACCCGGCTTGACGCAGCACGCTGAGGTGTTTGCTCACGGTGCTTATGTCCGCGTTGATCATCGCTTGCAGTTGGCACACACAGTGCTCGCCTTCCGCCAGCTTATCAAGAATGAACAGGCGTGTCGGGTGGGCCAGCGCCTTGATGACGCGGCTCCGCGTTTCGTAATGTTTGCGCGCGTTGGTATCCATAGTGGTTCCTATTGTTGGTTATTTTACCAAATAGCCAATTAGAAATGCAAAGGGCAGGGGGCCACGAATCAGCACAAGCACACGGCTACTTAACCCAAGCCGTTCGGGTTTTGGCGTCAGGCGGCCCCTATTCCAAGGCGGCGCCGTGCAAGAGCGCCCATTCAAAAAACGAGCAAAGCTGCTCGTTGGATTCGCTGGTGGGGGAGTGCGTGGACCGGTTGCTCATGGCGACGCGATTCTCGTAACCGAGCAGCCGGTTGACCTCGACGGTGTGGTTCAGGGCTTCCCAGCGCTTTGGGGGATCCTCGGACCCGCCCGACACGAGGAAGGGCCTCGGCGCCATGAGGGCGTGCAGCTCGTGCAGGTCCCGGCCTTCCTCGATCAGCCGCGCATAAGCCCCCGTGCGGGGATGCTCCTCGTCCGGCATGGTCCAGGGTTCCCGCCACTCCCCGGGGACATGGCCCAGGTACCAGTTCTCCCAATAGTTCACGTTGGAGCGGGACTCGTCGAACACGATGCCCCCGTCCGACCACGCCGCGCCGGCGAACGGCTCGTAGAGACACGAGGCGAACATGGCCCACTTGCCGCCGTAGGAGTGCCCCGTGATCCCGATGCGGTCCTCGTCCACCTCGGGCCGGCTCGCCAGCACGTGGAACGCGTTGGCGGCGGCGTAAGCCAAGGCCGAGAGCGGCTGAAGCTGCGCGTCTTCCTTACTGGGGTAGTAGGGCGAATAGGTCCCGTTTTCCAGCCCGCGCTCGTAACCGATGGACAGCGTAACAAAGCCCCGTTTGGTAAGCTGAAGGGCGAAGTCCCGGTATTCCCGCCCCTCCCCGATGGCGGTGTCGGGGTCGTAAAACACGGTCAGCACGGCGGGCCGGGGCTCTTCAATCCCGTGCGGAATGAGCAGATTCGCCTCGGCGGGCTCGCCGGGGAGATGGTCGAACCGGATACGGTGGTGGACGAAATCGTCTTCGTCCGTCTCCTCTAGATATTCGATTTCCGGGTCCTTGATGATATCGGGCCAAGGTCCCAGAATATCGGTCCACACCTCACGGATCTCCGCTCGCCGCGCTTCCCATTCCTCCGGCGTTTCCACGCGCGAACCATCCTCGAACGTAAGCGGAGACCGGTAATCGCCGAATTCCCCTTCGAACGCGCCGGGATCGAACAGCGGCTCAATCTCTTGCCAGATTTCTTCCTTGGTCCTGGACGCCGCATCCGCGCCGAGGGCGAACGGGAATAGGGCCGCAACGGTCAGAATGAGGATAGCGCGCCTCGCAATGGTCATGGGCGGAGTCCTTTCTTCAGTCGCCCCCTAGATCGACATCGTCCGCTGGCGCCCGGGAAATTCTCTGCAACCCGGGCGTCACGCATCGAATACGCCATCTCGCTTTCCGCCGCCCCCATTCCGGGCTATTTGTGCCGGTAAAACACCGCGCCCGAGGGAAGCTTGGGAAAGAGGTACGTGGACTTCTGCGGCATGAATTCGCGGGCGTCGGCGCAGGCCTTGATTTGCTTGGCCAACGTCGGCTTCAAGATGAACGCGGTGTCCTTCTCGCCTTGCTCCACGAGCCCAATCGCCTTGACCGGGTCCGGTTCGTAGACGAATTCGGCGCCTTCGGGCACGCCCACGATGTTTTCCAGGATGCCCCGATGCAGCACCGACACATCGAGGTCGCGCCAGGCGGGGCCGTGATCGCCGCCGAGCATCTCCTCGCGGTCCACGCCGTCCCGCAACGTCAGGATATGGCGGGCGCCATCCCCGCGCACCACGCCAATGGCGCAACCCGGCGTTTGTTTCACTTCCCAGGCCACGTTGGAATCCGCCTCGCGCACCTCGAACCACTTCCCGAGTTGTTGCAGAAGCTCCGGCCACTGCGCTTTCTTGGGCAGGTTCAGCACGCGGTGGGCGGGAAACACCACAAACCCCGGGTCTTCCATCGCCACAAGGCCCATGAGCACGTAGTCGTAGGGACGCAGCCCATCGGGTTGTTCGGCGGCGCGCATGTCGTCGCGATAGGCGCACGCGGTGGTGAAGCGATGGTGCCCATCGGCAATGTACAGGGTCTCGCCCTTGAAGAACTCCATCACCTCCGGCAGCGCGGGGACCCGCCAGAGCCGGAGACGAACGCCATCAATAGTCGTCGCCGCGATGTCTTCCTGTGCGCCGGCGGCTTGCTGCAGACTCTTCAGCACGTTCCCCTCGGGATCCGCGTACGACACGAAGACCGCTCCGAGATTGGCGCGGCACGCCTTGGTCAAGCTGAGCCGGTCCTCAATCTTGTGCCGGAACGTCTGCTCATGGCCCAGCACGGTCTCTTCGCCCGGTTCGGGGATCTTCACGGCCGCGAAGAACCCGTGGCGCACATGCTCTTTCCCCTCTTGATCCTCGAAGCGCTGTTCGAGCAGATACATGGAGTCCTCGGGATCCTGGACAAACACCTGCTCTTGAATCCACGCGTCAAGCCGGCGCGCCGCCACCTCGTACTTGTCGGTCCCGTTCTCTTCTTGCGGCAAGATCAGGTGAACATAGTTGTACGGACTCCGGCTTGCCAGTTCCTCCCGTTCTTCCGGGCTGATGACGTCGAATGGCGGGGTGATGACCGCATCGAATGACCCGGCCTTGTCCCGGTTGTAGCGAAAGCCTCGAAAACCCTGTATATCTGCCATGGTGGTATGCAATACTCCCTTTTTGTTGTCCGGATTACGTCAGGAAAAGAGGGGACGGCGCGTGATGGGAGCCTTGGCTCCCCGCGCTTGCGACGGATCTTGCATGAGAGTCGCGGCGGCAATCTGCCAGCCCCGCGCGCCGCCCTCTCCATCCGGAAAGACACACCCAAGCCCGTCCGTGAGGAATGTGAGATATATCCTAGCAAACCCACGCGCCGGATGCAAAGCGCACGGCCTGTCCCTGATAAAGCAGTGTACGGGGATGTCCCCAAATTTTGAAGCGGCGCCCCGCCGATTCATCTTCGGGACGCCGCTTGCAGTTCAGCCTCCTCCCCCGGGCTCAGAACGTGTCGCCGAAGAAGAGCGCGTTCAGGAACAGCCCGTTCGCGCCGTACCAGAAGTTGCGGAAGTTCGGGTTGTCCATGAACAGGATGATGCGGCCCCCGCCAAGTCTATCGGCGGCGATCGCCGCGCTGCAACGCGCGTCCTCCAGTTTTTCGTCCGAGATGTAGCCGCTCAGCAAGGGTTCATCCGTGTACTGGCCCACGTTGACGCCTGGTTTTTCGGCGGGTTTGTGGAATGTGTTGCTCGTGCGGAACAAAGGCACGGTCTCCCCGTAGCCGTAGGCGATGGGATGGGTGGTGTCAAGGGCCGCCTCGAAGATCGAACCCCCGATGCGTTGCGCGCTGCGAGTATCCGAGAGGTCTTCCCAAGGTTTGTCCTCGAGAAGCTCGTCCATGTCGAACTCCTTGCTGGCGAGGTCCACCCATTCCTGGCCAATCGCCCAGCGCGCCGCGCCGCCCGTGGCGATCAAGACGCCGCCGTCCCGCACCCAGTCTTCCACCGCGCTGGCGCTCACGTTGCCCGCGCTCCCCGCCAATACGAGGCGGTTGTAGCGTCTCAGGTTGGAGGCGCTTACGCGCGAGGCATCCAACAGCGTCACCGGCATCTCGAAGCGCTGGTCCAGCAAATGCCATACCTCGCCCGCGGCGCCCTGGTTCGCGCCCGAGCCCGTGACCAAGGCGGCCTCGGGCTTCTCTAGGATGCTCCCGAAGGTCCGGGTCCCGAGGTCGGGGCCGTCGATGCTCATCGCGGCGGGAACGGCGTACACCCGGACGTGATCCTCCGCCACGGCCTCCTCGATCAGGTCATGGACGGTCACGCCCGGCGCGAAATCGTGCGCGGAATGCCGGACCGGAATCATGATCGCCCCGCGTTCAAAGTCCGTGGGCTCTCCCGCGGCTTCCGTGGTGAAGGGCCGCTGAATCACCCTGGTGTGCGCGCCCGCGTCTTGAAGCCGGTACAGGGCGCGCGGCGCGAAATAGCTGTCCCACCGCATGATGTAGGCGTAGTCCGAACGGCCGCCCATCAATTCGCCGCCGTCGTAGGTCACCTCCTCGACGCGTGGGCCGCGATGCGGCGCCGGGTCTTCCTCGAACGCCACCGCGTCCACGCCGAAGGCCAGGGGCTTGGTCCAGGCGGAGACATCGTAGAATCGATCGTCCTCGAACTCGGTTTGCGTCTCCATCATGGCGCGAATCAACCGGAACTGCGGTTGCGCCAGCGGAATGAGCACGGCCTCGCCCGGCTGGTATTCGCGGCCGCCGGCCTCCACCGGGGTTTCCAGTTCGTGAATCTCAATCCGGTGGCGCAGCATCATCTTCAGCATGGCTTGGGAGCGCGCGCGATGCTCGTCCAGCGGGATGACGTACGCCTTGACGGGATGCTCCTTGGCAAGTCCCGGCGCATCGCGGAAGAACCCGTGTTGAAACCCGAGGAGGTCTTCCCGCATTTCGAGCGCCGCCTCAAGGGTCGACAGCGACGTGGCGAATTGATTGCGAACCGTGTACGAGTAGGTCAGGGTCCCATGGTGATCCGTTTCCCGTTCGACCGCCCGGGAGGAGGCTTGCTCATAGAGAATGCCGATCGCGCCGGTGATGTCGGGATAGGTGGAACCCTTGCCACTAAAGAAATCGTCGAAGGTCTCGCGGGTAAAGAACAGCTCGCCCAACTCGCCAAGGCCTTGGGACAGGTAATCCCGCGCGATTCGCTCCGTAAGCGCTTGATTGGGCGGCGGCGTACGCGGATTGACGCGATCCTCCACGCCGGGTTGGAAAAAGTAGGTGGACTCAGACCCCATCTCGTGGAAATCGCACAGGAGCTGCGGGCGCCATGCGTTCAACACCTCTTGGCGGGCCTGCCCCTCGGGATGCTGAAGCGCCATGTAGTCGCGATTCGGGTCGAACCAATAATGGTTCGTCCGCCCGCCGGGCCATGGCTGGTTGTGCTCGCGGTTCGCGGGATCCTTCACCGTGGCAGCGCTCCGGTTGGCGTTCACCCAGCTCGTGAACCGGTGATGGCCGTCGGGGTTCATCACGGGCTCGATGATCACCACGAGATTGTCCAGCATCGCTCCCAGGGGTCCGCCCTGGCCCGCGGCGAGGTGATACAACGTCAGCATCGCCGCCTCCACCCCGCTGGCCTCGTCGCCATGAACCGTGTACCCCAAGTACGCGACCGCCGGCTGATCCGCCAAGACCTCCGCGTCCACCGCGTCCGGATCGTCGCCGATGCGCTGGTTCGCCTGCCGGATCGTCTCGATTTGCTCATGGTTGGCGGGCGACGTGACCACCGCGTGGATAAGCGGGCGGCCCTGATACGAGCGGCCCTGTTCATGAACCGTGACGCGGTCGCTCGCTTCCGCCACCGCCTCGAAGTAGGCCACAATCTGGTGGGGTTCGGTGTGACGTTCGCCAATGACATGCCCCAGCACCTCCTCCGGCGCCGGCACATCCGCATGGCCGTAATGCACGCCCGTCTCGGGTAGAGGAAGCTCCTCCGCGAGGCGAATCTCGCCAGAACTCGGGAGGCTGAAGGTGAAAAGCATCGCACTCAGGCATACCGCGATAGACAAGCGTTTCATCGTAAGGATCCCCTCCGTAAGGCCGCCGTGGCGCCCTTGCCAATGTCCGCGGAACGCCAGCCCGCGGGGTCCAAAAGGATGGTCCAACCGCGCTCCGGCGGTCCGCGCTCCCTCTGCTATGAAGATAGTAATCTTCTAGCCAATCAGCCGCCCCATTGTCAACCGGCTCCGGCGCCCCCAATTGCCTAGGGATTCCGTTCTACAACAGTCCGCCAAGCCAGACAAAGGGCGCGGCGCCTACGCGAAAGAGGGTTTGCGCGCGGGGGAAGACGTGGAGAACGACAGTGGCGGAGGGGGCCCATTCGTAGTAGCGGTCAACCGCTTTCCGGCCCAGGGAGGACTTCAGCAGCCCCTCGTCGCGCAGCCGGCGCAGGTGTTCGAGCGCTTCGGGGTTGTCTCTCAAGCTAAATTCCGCCGGACAGCCGGGCCCATTCGCATCGGAGCCGTCATCGCCGCCTATGTCATCAGGCAGCGTGCCGGTCACGTAGTCTTTTACGTTGGGATAAAACTCCCCGAACGAGGCGTAGCGGTCCCAGTTGTCGCTGCCGCGGCAGGAATGGCGCGCGCCGTTGCTCAGCACGCCCAAAAGACGGAACGCGCCGTCGTCGGCCAATAGGGGAGAGCCGGAGGAACCTCCCTCCGTGAGGCCTTCCTCCCAAAGCACGCGGATTTGATTCTTGAAGCCCAGGCTGCCCGCATCCTCCTTCGGATTGGTCACATGGCCGTACGAGATCCGCATGTGGCTCCTGTCGGGATGATGAATCGTGATGACGGGTTCATCCATTTCGGCGCTGCGGGTGTCCCAGCCGAGGTAGGTTCGGCCATATTCTCCGCTGGGCACGTCGTCGAGCAGCACAAGGCTGATGTCGAGGTCGCCGTCCGTGGCCAATAGCTCTTTACCGGCGCTTCTGGGAAGAGAAGAGAAGTCGGGGGCGTCATCTTCGCCGCAGCTTTCCGCGCGGTAGTCCCACACAATCTCGGCGTCCCGGGTTTCGCTATCATCGGCGATGGCGTGAGCCGCCGTGATGAAAAGGGGCGCGGGGTCGTCTATGTCGGGATTATTAATCAGCGCGCCGGAAGCAGCGATGGGGCCGCTTGACGAGGTCGTGAGCACAACCCCCACCCCCGCGGCTGCGTTGAGGACGCCGTCCCGCGTTTCACACGCAATGTTGATATTGCAGTCCAGCGCCTTCGGTTGCGGCGGGGGTTGATGGAAATGGGCCAACGTATGAAGGTACACCAGCGGCAATTCCGCCGACTCGGACCGCACCATGAGTACGGCCATGTCTCCGGACATGCTGGCGAGCCATTTGGTCTCCGCCCCTTCATCGTCCGGGCCGTAGGGGCCAAACGCGCGCGGTTCCTCCGGATCAATCACCCACAGCTCATCCTCCGGCGCCAGCGCCGACACATCGGCTTCCAGGCGCATCCCTTCGGCGTCGAGGGAGCGGAGGGCGCCGAGGAACACGTGCCGGTCCCCATCGGGCAGCCAATCCAGGAAAATATCTTCCGGCCCAAGGTCGATGGGGAGATTCTCCCCGATTTGCAGCGGTTCGCCGCCAGCTTTCTCTTCCACGGGCGGCGGCTGGTAGCCTTTGAAATACTCGTACTCGGTCACCGTGGTGAGCTGTTCCAGATAGTATTCGACGTCGGCTTGCGGGAGGGGGTGGCGCTCGGCCGCCGTAAGGCCTTTCCCCGTCCAGGGGGGCTGGAAAGCCGCGTCCGCATAGGGCGCTTCTTCCGCGCCGGCGGCCAACAGCGGCGCCAACAGCAGGAGCGTTCCCAAAAGAAAACCGTGGCGTATCAGCAAATTCACAACTCCTGTCATGGCCCGGCCTTGCATCCGGCCTGCCCACATATCCCAACGATACAAAGGAGGCCTTTAGGTAATAATTCAAAGGTCCACTATATATTGCGATATTATACCTGATTGCGCCCGCTCCGTGGGAATCCCCAAGCGCCGGGCGCGAATGCTCTTGCATGAAACACCATCCCGCTACCCCTTCTTCCCGAAAAGGGAAAACGCTTTGTATAGAGCGGCCGAATCGGGTGAAACTTTATTTACCCTCCAATGTGAGCAGACCACATGTCTCTTTGGAAGGGCGCCCCGAACAACAGAGGGATGTAACCCCCGGGGGCCCACCCAAACCGGCGATTGATGGTCCACCTGCGTTCCCGGCGCAACGCGACGGTGTCATCACGGCCCTTCTTTACCAAATACCGACGCCATGACCGCCGGTTTTGTTCACAACGCGCTGGGCAGGGCTGGTAAAAGACACGTTGCCTTCATGGAGCTTGCGTACGGGGTTCTTGTCCGCATCCCGCGAAACGTTGATGCGGTTGGGCTAAAGTTTGGCGAGCAATTGGGCGATGTATAGCTTACGCCTTGAACACGCGTTCCGCGCGGGGGAAACGTATAGCGCCGGGCTGAAGTTCCGCCCGGGCCGACTAACCGGCACACCATTTGGGATGATGCAAAACGCGAGGGTGAGCAATGACCGCGGGATCTATCGGTGGCATAAAGGAACAGGTAGCGCGCATTGAAACGCTGGGCACGCTGCCCGAGGTTATGACTCGGATCATGGATTTGGTGCGTGATCCCGAGGCGAACGCCCTGGACCTCGCTCAAGAGATATCGCGGGATCCAGCTTTGACGATGAAGCTCTTGCGCCTCGTCAATTCCGCGGCCTACGGTTTGCAACGCCGCATCATGACAGTGCCGGACGCCGTGGTCGTGCTGGGCTTTGACGAGGTGGAGCGGCTGGCGCTCTCGATAACCGTCATCGACTGCCTGGGGTTGGACCGCGACAGCGTAAGACTCATGCGGCAGCTTTGGCGCCACAGCCTGGCGTGTTCGGTAGCGTGCAGCGTGTTCGAGCTGCGTTATGTCACGCTTATGCCCAATCTGCGCGGCGCTCACGTGGCGGGACTGTTGCATGACATCGGCAAGGCCGTGCTTATGCAGCATTTCCCGAACGTGTACGCCGAGGCTATCCAATTGGCCGAGACCGGCGCTTGCAACATTTGTGAGGCCGAGCAAGAAGTCTTGGATGGATACACCCACGCCAACGTCGGCCAATGGGTCGCTGAACGGTGGGACCTGCCTCATCCCATGGCGGAAGCGATTGGGGGACACCACGAGCCGGACATCGACGCCATTGAGGAGCCGCTGGCTCACGTGACGCATATCGTGGACGCCTTGTGCAACACGTTCGCCATCCACTCCGGTCCGGGAACAAGCTGCGGAGACATTAACCCAAAATCAATCGCCATGCTCCCCATGGACGACGACTTGGCCGCGGCGGTGCGCGCCCAGCTCAACCGCCATCAGAATCTCATAACCGCGGTCTCAACGGGGGCGATGTTCTAGACTTCCTCCCTCTCGCCACGCGATTCCTCGCGCAAGCCGCTACGCCGCCGGCTGTGCGTCTTCGAGACCGGGCTATACCGCAGTGTTCCCCCATCCTTGGGCAAACCAACTCCACCATTTCCGCTTGACGCGCCGGCGATTAAGCCGCGCCATGGGCCAACTACGTACGTAAGCCGATGACATGGTGGCGGAAGGCGCGGCCGTTGGAGTATTCTAGGGGAGAATCCGGCGCCCCTAACCCTATTCTGAAAAGGGCGAAAGGCGCGATAGCACCGCAGGGGTAGGCGGAGCAACCCCTGCGCGGGATTTGACAGGATCCCGCTCCTTTGCTAGAGTACATTCGTTTCCGGCGCAACCTAGAATGAGGAAGGGTCATAACATGGCTCGAAAGCTAAGCAAAAAACAGCAGCAACTGGTCAACCAGATTGAACAGAATTGTCAAATGGTGCGGGAGTTCATGAACGATTGGTTAATGTTCAATCAACTCTTGAACGCCTATAACAAACCCGACGCAAACAAGAGCGAATTAGAAAACCACTTCTTAAAAATCAAGAGTAAGCTGGCGCGTCAGCACCGGGTGTTAAAAGATCATCTCGGCAGCGACTTTCAGATAGATGGCAACACGATGAACATCGTGTCGGGAGCCACCAGTCTCGAAGCCATCTACTCCCAGTCCGAAGTGTCCGTTAAGAAGCTGCAGAACGAATGGCACCGGGCCTTCATCTCAATCAACGAAACGTTGGGGGGGCTGGAGGACAAAAAGGCGCGGGCCCAACGCGGCGAGAAGGTGTCACTCGGGATCACGGCGGATCAACCGATACGCGGCGGGGGCGGGATGTCGCCCGGCATGAAGAAGGGCTTGGTCGTCGTGGCCGTCGTTGCGGTCATTGTTATTGCAGCCTTGGCCATTCCGCAGGTGCGCGAGATGTACCTCGGCGCCTTCAACGATCTTTTTGGATAACAGCGCGCACGGTAAGTTCACGCAAAGCTGGACAGGCTAATGGCGAAAGACAGAGAGAATAAGGTCACGAAGCGGGAACTCGTGCTTCAGGTCGCGGAGCACTTGGGCTATACCCAAAAAGAAGTGGCTACCGTCGT
Source organism: Candidatus Hydrogenedentota bacterium (assembly GCA_046540175.1). Lineage (GTDB taxonomy): Bacteria > Hydrogenedentota > Hydrogenedentia > Hydrogenedentales > SLHB01 > SKRY01. The sequence goes on along the minus strand of JBKHFO010000016.1, from coordinate 7,996 downwards.
GCAAGGCATGTTGGACACCGTCACCCAATCGCTTGCCGAAGATGGACGGCTGGAACTTCGCAATTTTGGCGTCTTCGAAGTCAAGCAGCGGGAAGCCCGAACCCGCCGCAACCCCCGCACTGGCGAAACCGTCGAGATCGGCGAGCAAAAAGTCGTCACCTTCAGGCCCGGAAAGGCTCTGAAGGAATGGGTTGAAACGGGCGAGATGGCTTCGGGATTTGGGCAGGCCGGTCTCTATGAGAGCGATGAACGTTCCAAAGGCGCCCATACAAAAGATGACACGCCGGCGTAAGCGGGCTTTGCGTTACTGGAAGTGTTCACTTCTCGGCTAAGGGCGCCTAGGGAGCAGGGTTTACACGGAAGAATATCCCCAAGCACATGCACATCCCCTCCTACTGGCTAAGTTGGACGGGGGAGGGGTTTCTTTTTCATGGCTGAAGGTTATTGCTCGCCCTTTCCCCTCATTCTTCATACCCCCTGCTCCGCAGAAGTTTGTACTCAATGCTGTCCACCAACGCCCAGTACGATGCGCTGATGATATTCTCCGAGACCCCCACCGTGCTCCACGAAGTACGCGCATCCCCCGATTCAATGAGCACGCGTGTCTGCGCGCGCGTTCCCGCTCGGCCGTCGATAATCCGGACCTTATAGTCTTCGAGATGAACCTCGCTCAATTCGGGGTAGGTGGCGTCAAGGGCTTTGCGAAGGGAGTTGTTCAAGGCGTCCACCGGTCCTTCGCCTTCGGATACGGTGTGCATCAGCAATCCGTTGGGCAGTTCCACCTTGAGGGTAGCCTCCGACGACGTTAATCGGCCTTCCACATCCGGTTGTTCCACGCTGACGCGAAATCCCCGGTGTAGAAAGAACGTGCGGTACTGCCCAATCGCCTTGCGCATGAGAAGTTCCAGACTGGCGTCAGCCCCCTCGAATTCGTAACCTTGATTCTCCAGGTCCTTCACGCGTTCGAGAATTCGCCGCGTCTCGGGCGTGTCCCGCTGCAGTTCGATCTCGAATTCGCGCGCCTTCTCCAGAAGACTCGAGCGGCCCGCCATCTCGCTCACCGAAACGTGCGTCGTGTTGCCCACCGAAACGGGGTCCACGTGTTCATAGCTGCGCTTCACTTTCTTGACCGCGTCGGCGTGCATGCCTCCCTTATGGGTAAAGGCATCCCGGCCTACAAAAGGATCCGCATCACGAGGAGCCATATTGGCTAACTCCGCCACGAGATGGGACATGGGCGTCAAACGGGCCAACTGCTCTTCCGGCACGACGTCGTAGCCCATCTTCAATTGAAGATTTGGAATGATCGTGCACAGATTCGCATTGCCGGTGCGCTCGCCATATCCGTTGATGGTGCCCTGGATGTGGACGGCTCCTTCCTGGACGGCCGCCAAGGTATTGGCCACGCCGCATCCGCCATCGTTGTGCGTGTGAATGCCAATCTTGGCGCCCGTCAACCGATCGCGTACCCGCTGCGTCGCTCGCGCGACTTCCCAGGGCAAACGGCCTCCATTGGTGTCGCAAAGGATTAACACCTCCGCCCCGGCGCGGTGGGCGCGTTCCAGGACGGACAAGGCGTACTCCTCGTCGCTATAGAACCCATCAAAAAAGTGTTCCGCGTCAAAGAATACCCGGCGGTCTTGCTCACGTAGAAACCGGACCGAATCCTCGATGATCGCAAGGTTCTCGTCCAAGGTCACCCCCAGGATTTCCTTGGCGTGTAAGGGAGACGATTTCGCGAAAATCGTCACGATATCCGTCTCCGCCAAAAGAAGCGCCTTGAGGTTAGCGTCTTCTTCCGGCGTGGATTTCGGATGGCGTGTGCTTCCAAACGCCGCCATCTTGGCCCGGCTGGCATGGTCCTTGGCCCGGCGAAACAAGTCAGCCGCCTTCGGATTCGAGGCGGGCTGACCCCCTTCAATGAAATCCACGCCAAATCCGTCGAGTTCTTGCACCACGCGAATCTGATCCTCGGCGGAAAACTTAACGCCGGGCCCCTGGGCGCCGTCGCGCAAGGTGACATCGTATATCTCGATGCGTTTGGTCATAATACAAACACCTAACTACTTATGTGATTACCTGTGAATTAAGAACACACTTTACAGCACAGGGCAGGGGGAGTTCACGCTAGACGCCTAGCCCGGCCAAGGCGTCCGCATCAATGGCCGGCTTGGTGAACCAGAAAGGCGCCAACCGGTGCCCTTCCGGAAAAAGCAACCCAAAGCGCTCGGCCTCCGTTTCGCAATAGCGCCGCGCGCCATTGGCATCGATACCCGTCCCGCACATGGCGAAAGGGACAGGGCCCGCCGCATGCGTGCGCGTACTGATCGCGGTTACATGGTCCGGCGCGACCAGGATGCGCGCCTTCTCTTGGCGTTGCGCATAGTCCAAAACCGGCATGACGACGTGCCGGTCAAAATCTTCAATAGCCTGAATCTTCAGGTCTTCGCGCCCTTGGTGCGCGGTTTCATCCGGCGCTTCCACATGAAGATAAACGAAGTCACGGGTTTCCAAGGCTCCGAGCGCGGCTTCCACTTTACCGGCGTAATCCGTGTCCAGATATCCCGTCGCTCCCGGCACGTCGATCACGTCCAGGCCCGCGACCCGTCCAATGCCCTTGACCAAGTCGACAGCGCTAATAACGGCGCCGGATAGACCAAATCGTTCAGGGTACGAAGGAAGAGCCGGGGCGACACCCTGGCCCCAAAGCCACACGGAATTCCCCGGAGGCTCCCCGTCCACCACGCGAGCGGCGTTCACGGGATGGTTTTCCAAAACGGATTGACTGCGCTCCATGATGGTTCGCAGAACGGCCCCGCCGGCGCCACCGGGCAGGTAGTCCCCAATCGGTTGGTCCGAGATATCGTGCGGAGGCGTGCATTTGACCTGAAGCAATCCGCTCAACTCGTTCCCGGACGCCTTCACGATCGCCAGATGCCGGTATCCCACTCCGGGATGAAAGCGAACAGGGAGATCGGCCAGGGCGGTGTTCAGCGCGTCTATCAGTTGCGCGCCCTCCGCGGAACTGATATGGCCCGCGGTAAAGTTCGCCATGGTCCCATCTTCGAGCGTGACCAAATTGCAGCGAAAGACCAGCTCTTCCGCACCCACCTCGATTCCTTGGTTGGCCGCCTCTAGGGGCGCGCGGCCCGTATAAAACTCGGCGGGGTTGTAGCCGAACACGGCGAGGTTGCCCACGTCGCTCCCCGGCGGGTATCCTTCTGGAATAGGCGAAAATTGCGCACACACGCCCCGTTGCGCCACGGCGTCCATGGCGGGCGTCGCGGCTGCATCAAGGGGGGTGCGGCCTTCAAGCGCTTCGAGGGGATAGTCGGCCATCCCATCGCCAAGCAAAAGCAAATACTTCACTGGCGCCTCCCGGGCGTGATACTAGACAAGTGTGAGAGTGGACGATACCATGCCGTGGCCGGTATGTCAACTTCGGGCGGATGCTTTACTCGCCTTATCGCCCAGCAGCAGCCATGGTAGCGCCGGCAGGGTGTTTTGTCGTACGATGAATGTTGAGGCGATCGAACAGCCACACCATTCTCCCTACCCGGGATTCCGGTCTGGGACTTTACCACAGGGACTAACAACGAAGGAAGGCGAATGCCAAACGAGACGTCCTGTCGTCCGAAAATCCGAAGGCTGCTTCATGAGGAGGGCTTTGCGGACCTCGTCGCCTTCGAGGAAACCGCGCACCGCTATCTCGCACTCATTGAAGCGTGGAATGCGTACGCCGGACTCGTAGCGCCCGGCGATATTCCGGAACTTTGGCGGCGTCACATGGCGGACTCGCTCAGTCTCGCGTCCCATATTCGGGAGAATGCGGATAAGGACACAGTGTGGGTGGACATCGGAAGCGGCGGGGGATTTCCGGCCATCCCCGTTAAGCTTCTCTTACCCAAGACGCCTTTAGTCCTTGTTGAACGCTCTCAACGCAAGGCTGGCTTTCTCCGTAAGGTCATGGGCGCCTTAGCCTTGAGAGACATCGACCTCGTTCAAGGAACCTACCCGGAGGGAATGGACCTTGAAGGGGCGGGTATTGTCACGGCGCGGGCCGTGGAGCAACCCCAGAAAGTGTTTGAGAGGATTCTGGAGCAACTGCCCTCCGGGGCGGTGTACCTGTGTCAATTCGCGCAAGGTCCGCAAGCAAAAGACCGGGGGTTCCACGTGGAACCTATCGAGGACACCTGGAGCCGCGAAGGTTTGCGCCGTGGCGCCCTATACCGCATCGCCGCTCGTGAAGGGGCCTAATGAGCGCTATCCCCGCTCGCTCGGACTGCGCCGGTTGATTTCCCCCGCTGTACCGGCGATAATGGCGTTTCATTCACGGGCATGCAGCTATGACTGAGCTATCTTATGAACGCCGCATCCATGGAAGAAGCGCTTTCACTCGCCAACCGGCTATGGTCCCGCGACCTCATGGTCGAAACCGCTGGCTTATTCTGGATCGCAGCGGAACTCGCCATCCTTTATCTCGTCCTGCTCGCCAGGTTCCACGTGGAACATCATCCCCGCGAACCCAGCCCTCGCCTCACACCCAAGTTTCGCCGGCGCGCCCTGGTTTGGACCGCGGGCTTTCTCGTCCTTTGCTTGGCCCTCATCGCAAGGTTCTATCTCTATCCCCTCCCGGACATGCTTGAAGCAGCCCTGCGGACTCAGGCCAGCCCAGGCGACATAGCCCTTCTTTACGCTCGTTGGGCCTACGCGCACAGCCTGATTTGGTGCGCCTTTATCACGCTGTGGGTCGTACTTGAAACCGCCATTGTCTATCATGGGCGCCATGTCTATATCGGGCTTCGTAAAGCGCTTGCGGACCGCCACCCCGCCGGCCGCCCCCCACCACAGGATACCGGCTTGGGGAGCCGCGGCGGGTCTTTCGCGCCGTTGGCCGTCTTGGTTGTCCCTGCCGCTTTTGTTATCCTTTCTGCCGAAGCTACAGCCGGGCGTGGCATGGGGCTGTCTTCAACAGCGCCAGCCAACGTGTTTCTGGACACTCATGAAGCTTTCGCCGCTCTGCGAAACGCCGTTGGCCTGTATTTGCGCGTCGCCGGTGTCGTATGGATCACGGTTGAATGGACGGCCGCCTTTTATCTGTGGCGGGGATACCGCCTGCTTCGTGACGCGGCGCCGGCAACGTCAACCGATTCCACCGAAACCAGGCGCATCCGATGATCCTAATCGCGGGATAAGCCGGTTGGAGTGCTGAGAGCCCCCTTGACACCCCTTTTCACTAACTCGAACCCTTGGCTTCACGTTCCACGTGGAACCTTGTAACCATTATGCCCACCCACTAAAACGAGGCCCTTATGCTCCCTGAATGGATTCAACGGATAAGCGACTTCTTTCCCGGTGAAGTTTACCTTCACTGGTCGCGCATACAAGGGAGTTTGTGGACGTTAGCAGGTTACGTCATCATTTTCTATCTCCTGCGTCTAACCAACCTATGCCGCGCCATCACGGGACGCGCCCTCCACCGCCTGCCTTATGTGGCGCTCGCCGCGACCATTCCCTTCGCGCTCGTCATCCCCATAGCTCCCACCAGTATGGCCCTCTTTCGCATCGAACTCGCTGTCACGGTCCCCCATTTCTTCATCATCCTCTACCTTCTGGCCGCGAACCTTCGGTCCGCCCCTCAAGCCTTGGCACAATTGACGCAACGCAATCATCAGCCGCCCTGACAGCCAACATCCCCCTGAACCGGCCTACAAAGCCCGCCTCAGGGGGATCCCCGCGTCTCCGGCTACATTCTCGCGTCCTCTTTCTATTCAGTCTTCCCCGTTGTTCCCGTACACCAGAGCGCGGAACTCCGGCTCATCCCTTATCGCGTCAAAATCCCCATCCCCGCGGGCTTGTTCCCGGAAAGCCGCGTCCAGCGCGATTGCCTGCTCCAAGTAGTCGCACGCCTCTTCATGGTTTCCCTGAAGGCTCCTTACACACGCCAGATTGTAGTAAGGGGCGGGGTGATCGGGCGCCACCGATATCGCCGTACGGTACTCCTTCGCAGCTTCTTCATATCTCTCCAATCGCAAAAGCAAATTGCCGTAATTGTTACGCGAGGCCACACTATTCGGGGCAAGCTCCACCGCCCTTTTAGCTCGCTCTCGAGCCGCTTCCATCCGCCCATTCATACGTAACAGAATGGCCAGTCCGTTGTGCGCCCGGCTCCACTCTGGCGCCAGCGCTATGGCTTGACGCAAATACGCCTCGGCCTCTTCCACTTGCTCCTGCTTATGAAGCACAACCCCCAACCCATAATAGGCCCGGCTCCATTCCGGGTCGCGGGCAATCGCTTCCCGGTACGCCTCTTCCGCCTCGCCGAGCCGCTCTTGACCTTCAAGCAACACTCCCTGGGCAAAATAGGCCGCCGCTGGCGCATTCTCCGGCGCTTCCTCCGCCACCCTCGCCACCTGTTCTATGGCTACGCGTGTTGCCGGACGCCGCGCCTGGGGATCCTCGTCGTAGAGCGCCAACATCGTCCCAACGGCCTCCTCAAAGGCCATCTCACCGGAATCCCCGATCAAATAGCCGCGAAAAACGACGGCGAACGCGCTCAGAACAACGATAACGCTCGTTATTCGCCAGACCAAGCGCACCGCTTCTTTGTTTGGCGCCGGCGCAGGAACCATCTTACGTCCCTTATCCTTTGCTCTCAACGCTTTTCAACCGCGGCCATGAACACAGCAGGCTTTCCGGTAAGGATGGAATCTCCATGTCGAGCCCATGGGTCAACTCCAAAGCATTGACAACGGCCTGCCCTCCAAAATGATTATTCGTAATGACCAACACTTCTTCCGCCCTCGCGCGCATCCGCTTGATCCGATCCAGCCAAGGCGCTAATTCCTCCTCCGTGTACAGATAATCATAGCGCTCATCCCGGCTGGCGTCCTCCCGAAACCAATTCGCTTTGTTCCGGCCATGAAGCCGCACATACGCCAGCGGAGCCGTTACGGCCTCGCCCGGGCCAAGCGAATTCTGAAACAACGGCTGGTCAATGTTGCAAAAAGCTACATTCCGGTCCCGCAACCCTTCATAGACCTCGGGCTTATCCCACGAGGCGTGACGGAATTCAACGGCAAGCGGATACCCTTCAAAGGCGTCCAAAAGACGCGCAAGCCAAAGCCTATTCGCCCTTGTACGCCGAAAACGCCAAGGGAATTGCGCGAGCACAGCGCTCAATCGGCTTCCCTCCATAAGAGGACGCAGCCCCTCCCAATACGCCTCAACATCTCCCTTCGAGAGTTCACTGAGGCCTTCGTGGGTGAACCGCCCCCAGAGCTTCGCGCTAAATCGGAACCGGGGGTTATCCGCGGCGTTTTCCAACCACGAGGCCGCATTCTTTGCTTGCGCCGGCGCATAAAACGTGCTGTTAATCTCAACCGTATCGAAATACTGGCATAGCAAGCTTAACGGATGCATGGAGCGGGACCTGCCCGGCGGATACACCTTGCCTTCCCAATCCCGGTACGACCACCCCGCCGGTCCAAGGCGGACACCCGCCTCGCCGCTTCGCCTCTCACTATGGGATATGGCGTTCATTTTCTAATGCGATCTATACAGTATACTACGCGTTCTCGAATCCCGTCACGCGCAACTCCAATCCCCACCCCGCGATCACCAGCAACTATTGCCCGGTAATCGAAATGCAAAAGCCCACCGGCGCCGCAGCAGGACATAATCAACCGGAAGCTCATAGCTTCCCAAATCGCCAACTCTAGTAACATTATATATTCTATTCTAATCTTTTATATTTTGCTCTCCACTTCCGCCTGCCACCCCGGCGGGTTTCTGACACGCCATATCCGATGACACAGCCCCTGGGATTATTGTAGAGTACATCTGTTCCTTCGGCAACCATACAATATTGCATACAATTCTCCAAGGAGCGTTACGTTCCGATACGCACGTCGCGCGGTTGGCCCCACGTCCGTCTGACGTTAACGCGTAGGATCGCCCGGCTTATTGGTGGAACATTTTCACGCTGGGGCGGGTT